>DATLBB010000278.1:0-6388 GCA_035527155.1 Sedimentisphaerales bacterium | reverse complement strand
ACGCAAAAAACAGCGATGTTACTCCTGAGATGCCCCTGTAAACTAACATATTCAAGAAATTTTGTCAAAACAAAAATAATGCAAAAATGATGTAGGATTGATTCTATACGGAGGCAGATTTCTCCACTCCGCAATGCGGGGCATTGCTTCGGTCGAAATGACGGTGGTTGCGTGGGCGCCCCGGGCCCAAGACCCGGGCTAAATACGCTCGACGCGTTGCGTCGAGTTAAAGTGGTGCGAAAAAGCTTTAATTTAGCTGTTGATTCGGGTATAATTGGCCGTCAAGAAAATCCGGCGACTTTACGGACTTGAAAAGGAGTAAATCTATGAATAACGAAAAACTATCGAGACGGACTTTTATGCGCGGCACTTCACTGGCCGCGGCGGGGGCAATTGCAGGTGCATTAGCAGGAAACGGATGCACATCCAGTAAAACACCAAAATCAACCGATGCCTCGAAGATTGATACATCGAAGATACTCAATTACAATCCTAAGATGGGTTATCGCCGGCTTGGCAAGACGGGGCTGGCGCTCTCGGAGGTCAGCTTAGGCGGGCACGGCTCGCAGGGATTGGAGAACCGCATCAAGGTCCTCGAATGCGCCGCCGAATCAGGTATGAACTACTTTGACACCAATATCACCGGTGAATGCGAAGAGTACGGCAAGGCGCTTAGCGGCAACCGAGAGAAATGGCACATCGGTTTTGCTTCGTGGCCGCAAAAGCTCACCGAAGAATACGAGAAGGAACTCTCCAGACAGCGATTCTTCGACGAGATAGACGGCCGGCTGAAGCACTACAAAACAGACATGCTTGATATCTGGCGGCCTGTCGGTGCGACATGGGGCGAAGGCCAAACTTCGATGCCCACCATGCTAATGGTCAGCCACAATGTTCTCGACATGGTCGTCGAGGTCTTCGATAAGGTACACCAGCAGGGCAAAATTCGCTATCTTGGAATCTCGGCACACAATCCCAAGCTTTTCCGACGTGTGCTCAATGAATACCCCCAATTTTCAGTAATCCTTTTTCCTTACCTTTTCCTTACCGAAGAACTCGGCGGTGACAGTCTTTTGAAGCTGGCGCAGGACAAGGACGTCGGAGTGATTGGCATCAAACCATTCGGTGCCGGAACCACCTTCGGGATAAAACCCAGCGAGCTCCATGGCAAGGTGGACAAGAATGCTCACATCCTCGTCAAAAAGATGCTCCAGGAACCTCGCATTTCCGCCGTTATTCCCGGCGTCAATACGACAGAGCAGCTCGAAGAGAATGTCAAAGGTTCCTACGAGCGCAATAAGCCGTTAACCTTCAGGGAAAAAGAAACCGTTCGCCTATACGCCGAAAACTACCATGCTAACCTCCCTCGAGAGTATCAATGGCTAAGGAATTGGGAAACAGTATGATGAGGGCTTTGGGTCCTGGTGTCACCGCCGGATGTATACTGTTAGCATGCTTGTACTCATGTAATCCATCGGCTACTGAAAAAACCTCAGTACAATTTGAAGAGACTAATCCTATGGGGGCCAATGCAGCCTGTTACGTGTGCCACATGACGTTCGTCAGGGAAGAGCTAAGTAAGACGCATCTGCGGGCAAAGGTCCCCTGTATCCGCTGCCATGGTCTAAGCGCCGGTCACGCCAACGATGAAGACATTGGCGCCACGCCGCCGGACGTCAGCTTCAAGCGTGACCGGGTCGATGCAATGTGCATCGAGTGCCATCGAAGCCACGATATTTCAGCCGAGGAGCTTGCCGTGCATAAATCCCCGCCGATTTGCACGGATTGCCACGGTAATCATAGAATCGAAAAGCCACAAGTAGCTATGCAAAAGGAGTAAAATCATGCTAAAGTTAGGAATGCACGTAGACAACTGGCGACACTTCGACGTGACATACGAAGTCCCCTGCCAGTTTGCCAGAGACCACGAAATGGAGTACGTCGAGTTCGGTACGATTGACGGGGACTACTTCGTTCAGGCGCTGGGCTATAATCCTCACATCCCGCTGCACTCTGACCCGCTGAAACTAAAGAGCTACCTTGACTCGATGGGATTGAAGGTCTCGCAGCTTGACGCTGCCTATCCGATGTCGTGCCCCGAGGGCCAGTACCGCGGCATCGGCTACACCACTCGCGCCATCCAGTTCGCTAAGGCCATCGGTTGCCCATGCGTGGACACAACCGACGGCGGCCGCAAACCGGAAGGATACACCGATGATGAAGTGATGGCCCTTATGAAACAGTACTACCGCGTGGTCCTGGAGTGGGCCGAACAATACGATATGATTATCAACGTCGAGACGCACGGACCCTACACGACGAATCCGGACACCATGGAGCAAATCCTAAACTTTTTCGACTCACCCTATCTGAGAATGAACCTTGATACGGGCAACACATTCATCGCCGGGCAAGACCCGGTAGCGTTCCTTCGCCGCTTCCGTGATAAGGTCTCGCACTGCCATATCAAAGACGTAAGCGAAGAGCTTGCAAAGGCAGTACGAGGCGGCGAAACCGGCATAGCCACTTCTGTGGTCAGTATCGGTGAAGGCGTTAACGCTGAAAACATCGCCGGCTGTATCGAACTGCTCAAGGAAACCAAATGGGATGGTGTCCTGTCCATAGAATGTGAAGCAGCGCCCGGCATGGTTGAGAAAAGCCTTGAGTGGCTGCGCAAGGAAATTGCCCGATAGTCCATAAGGACTCCCAAGGAGAACACTACCTGGTGTGCACCGTAAATGGTCTTTATATTCTGTCAGGAATTACCCATGGATGTCTGTACGTACGTTTCAGGTATTTATTAGCTTCGGGGACGTTGACAAAAGATTCGGTTTTAGGGTCAAGCGTTAGCTTCTGATTTCCAGCCCGATACGATATATTAGCCAGATGACAGAGTAATGCCGAATAATGTCCTTGCTCAACATCCGCATTAGGTTTTTGGCGGGTGCGGATACAATCAATGAAATTGTCCTGATGCTCTTTATCTGCCTGCCGGCCATATTCCGAATGAGCTAACTGCCCATTTGAATCGTAGGCCTGCCATCCGCCGCCATGCCTGCCGACGTACATAAAACCTTCGGTACCCAACACCTCAATTTTGGTACTGCTGAACGGCCAGTTGGGAAATTTATCTGAATCCCGGATGCTCGACGGAGTTTTCTTCATATAAGGGGTCCAGAGAGCAGCCTCAGACAGCAGTGTAAATTCGCCATATTCATACGTGGCCAACTGGGTATCCGGAATTTCTCTGCCGTCCCGAAGTGCGACAACTGCCCCGGCGTTAGAGACCGTGTCGGGATAAGGTTTGTCACCAAACAGGTATCTGGCCAAGTCCAATTGATGGATCGCATCACCGGCTATCGGACCGCAGCTATATTCCCATTGATTCAGCCAGCTACGATTTGGATTATAGGGCAGCTTGGGCGCAGGCCCGCACCACATGTCGTAATCAAATCCTTCCGGGACAGGACGACTGGACCCTTTTCTCATCACTGGATGTTTCATCATGTTAAAGACACGAACAAGGTACACTTTTCCGAGTTTGCCGGACTGTATGTACTCGGCGGCTTTTTTCACATAAGGGGCGCTGCGCGTCTGCATGCCTACCTGCACAACCCGCTTATATTCTCGCGCGGCCTCAATCATTTTTCTCCCCTCCCAGATATTATGAGCCATGGGCTTTTCAACATAGACATCTTTCTCTGCCTGGCAGGCCAGGATGGTCCCAAGGGCGTGCCAGTGGTCAGGAGTCGCATTGATGAGAACATCTACGCTGGAATCATCAAGAATCCTCCGAAAATCCTGCACCAGCTTTGGCTTGCTGTCCTGAGCCTCCTCCACGGCGTTTCTTGCTCTGGCGAAGCGTCTGGTATCCGCGTCACAAAGATATGCGACCTCTGCGTCCGGCCTGCTCGCAAATCTCTCAGCTAAGTACGTTCCCCGGCCACCAAGTCCCATCACACCAATAATAACCTTCTCATTGGCGGCAAAGCTTCTGCTTTTAGGCAACAATGTTAATGCCGCTAATGTACCCAATGAACCCTTTACAAACTCTCGGCGATTTAGCGATTTCATTTTTTCTCCTTATTCCATATTTCCCGGCTTATGCCGATGTGCCAATGCTCTTGCCATATAATCATCTAACAGCTCTATTTCAAATTCTTTGACCATTTCTTCCACGCTGACCTTCTCATCTTCGCTGGAAACCAACACTGCACCCAGGCAGCCCGGGTCGGTTATTTTAACTTTTGGCCCATACCTGGCTTTGAGCTTCCTGAGGCGCTCCCAATTATAATCCAGATGCGCCAGGGCACAATCCAGATTGACGTTAGCAACGGTAAAATCAAAATAATTAGTGTTGGAGGCGACGACCTGACCTAAAGGATTGTAAATTTCAGAGGGTGTTGCCCTGCCGGTAATAGCGCCAACAAAATGACACCGGCACGAATATGCCCAATATGCCTGCATCAGCCCTCCGTGATACATGGACGAAAAAATAATCAAATCCGGCCTGGCTTTTTTGTACTTTAATCTTAATTCATCAAAGTTCAGGTCGAAGCATATAGCAAACGCGACCCGGCCAAAGTCACACTCGATTATCGGTGCGTTCCTGCCGCAAAGAATACCGGCTTGCGTCGTCTCCTCTATAACAACATGATTTTTATTGTAAATACCGGCGACCTTACCTTTTCGATCGAGCATTACGCTTGAGTTACGCCAGCTCCCGTCTTTGGCCTGGCGAGCCGCTGAATATACGATATAACAGTTATTCTCTTTGGCGGTTTTTGCAAAGAAATCCCGTATCTGATTCTTGCGAACTTTATAATACTCCAATCTCGTTTCGAGACTGAAACCGGCCGGCCTGTCACAGGCCTCCGGGACAACGATTAAATCCGGCCGGTCCGGCAAAACCTGTGCAAACTTGTTTCGCCAGTGCGCTATCATTTTATCAACCACTTTCTGGGGAGCCGTATTTGAGTTTACCGATAAGGAGCTTGACCCGATTGTTGCTATCTTGACGTAACCTTTTTTCTTTGACCTCCTCGATACCTGTAAACGAATTTCACCAGTCTTCCCGGCCCACAGGTCATTACCATAACTTAAAACCAGCCAGGACAAAATAATCGCTAAAAATATCTTAGCCGGCAATTTCAGATTTAATATCGACTGTCGCATGTTTATTCTCCCACACTAAGTTACAAACTTTTATGTCCGATGAGTTTGCTCTATTTTGGTTTTGATTCACGTCGATCGTCAATCAGGTTTTTGGCCTCAATTTTATTGTCCTCCAAGGTGATTTTGCCGACTTTCTCCTCAATGCGAATTCCAACGGTTTGTGTCTGTGAGCCATTTGTTCGGGTATCACGAATGATGTTATTTTTGAATACCAGCTCGTTCGTTTCTCCGCGAATGCGAATCCCTGCAGCTTCGCCACCTGCCCCGTTATTTTCGATGATGCTATCCTCGATACGATTGCGATGTGCGGCCATACCCAGTGATTCGTTGCGGAAGAAGACGCCGTCCTGATGATTCAGACGGACAAGATTACGACGTAGCAGGTTGTCGGAATCTTTATGCCCGATGGAAATGCCGAATCGCCCGTTACCTTCCAGAACATTTTCCTCAAAGAGGCCATGCCGGACCCGCCAGCACAAAAACAGGCCATCCGTTCCGTTGCGGCGGGAGATGCACTTGCGTACGAGCGGACGCTGTGAGCCGCTTCCGGGATGGATACCAAGAGAAGCGTTGTCTTCGCAAATGCAATCAACCACACTAACATCATTGGATTGCTGAAAACTGATTCCATCCCCGTTGTAATTGCGAACCAGACAGCCTTGAATGACCGTCCCAAAAGCTCGATAGAGAAAAATTCCCGCGCCCCGGCAGCCATTCAGGTGGACGTTAGATTTTTTATTGCCGTCGATTACAAGGTTTTCAATTCGTGCCCCTTCAACGTTATAAGCACTGACAACAGGAAAGACTGTCGCGGCCTTAGCCTTATTTTGCACCATGCAGTCCGCCATTAATGGTTTATCAATGGAAAACGTATTGCCGTTGCTTCCGGTGATTCTTGCAGTAGTAGTATGAAATCCCCCTGCACGGTCGTCCCAAATTGCCAAACCGTACCCAACGGAAAAGCCGGTTGGATTCTCCACCGTGATTTGCTGCTCGCCGAAATCGCCGTCGAGAGCCAGAGCAGATACAACGCCGTCTGCTTTGCGCAGAATTGTTTTGCCTTTCCTGCCCCGAACAGTAACGTTCGCGCGCAGATGCAGTGAGTCATACATGAGAAACTCACCCTCACCGATTTCAACAATACCGCCTCCTAATCCAGCGATATAATCAACCGCTGCCTGTAATGCACGATTGTCACCTCCAACTATGTCTG
>DATLBB010000277.1:0-16506 GCA_035527155.1 Sedimentisphaerales bacterium | reverse complement strand
GCCGAGAACAATCAGCTCGTAAAAGACTTTTTGCAGAAAAATGCCGACTTCGAGCTTGAATCCGAATTACTTACCCTGCCATCAGTGGGCGACATCAATCACGATGGCGGCTACGTAGCAATCATAGCGAGAAAATAGTTGCTTAAGCTGCATCTGCTATTACAATGAACAAACAGGATCAATATTAATGCAATCTGAAATGAACGCCGTATTACTTGACAATGTCTGTAAGTCCTTCGGCCAGGTACACGCTGTGGATAACTTGAGTGTCCGCGTGTCCGTGGGCAGTGTCTATGGTTTCCTCGGGCCAAACGGTGCCGGCAAGACTACCACAATTCGCATGATTATGAATATCATCCGCCCGGACAGTGGCCGCATCGAGATATTAGGGAACGGTCAAATTGAGCAGGTCAAAACACGAATAGGCTATATGCCCGAGGAGCGCGGACTGTATCGCAAGATGACGGTTCGCAAGGTGCTGGCATATTTTGGTGCGATAAAGGGCCTCGACACGAAAGAGCTTACTCATCGTGTCCCCCACTGGCTCCAGCGAGTTGATTTGGCTGACTGGGCCGACAAGAAAGTAGAGGAGCTCTCTCGCGGAATGCATCAGAAGCTGCAGTTTGCTGTAACTGTCATAAACGAACCTGAGCTCGTGATTCTTGACGAGCCCTTTTCCGGCCTTGACCCCTTGAACCAGGACTTGATAAAAAACATCATCCTTGAGATGCGCAATGAGGGCAAAACCGTAATCTTTTCTACGCATGTAATGCACGAGGCCGAACAGCTTTGCGACTTCATCCTTCTTATAAACAAGGGCAAGCCGATATTGGATGACACACTCGACAATGTCCGTTCCAGGCAAAGCGCCCATACGGTCAGCGTCGAGCTTGAGGGAGATACCGCCTTTGTTGAAAACCTGCCTATGGTAACAGCCGTAAAATCTGAGGGAAAGCGCCTGGATGTCACCCTGGCCGATGCGGATACCCAGCAGTTTCTACAGGCACTTCTGCAGCGCGCAAAAGTGCGGGCCTTTGAGGTAAAAGTGCCCTCGCTGCACGAAATCTTTGTCAACCTGGTTGGAGCAAGCGATGCAGAAGATTCTTAAGATTGCCCAACGGGAATACATTGAAACCGCCAAGACCAGGATATTTATCATTAGCCTGTTAATGACGCCGGTCATAATCGGCGCCATCATTTTCTTCTCTGCCCGAATGTCGCAGGGTAAAGTCGGCCCGCGCTCCCCTATCAAGGTTGCTGTTACAGACCTCTCGAAAAAACTTGCAGAAGACATCAAAACTTCTTTTGATAACTACAATGAAAATAATCCCAATAGACAAATCCTGCTTCAGCAGCTCGATAGCCAAGAAGATTCAGATGCAGTCCAAACACAAGGCAAAGCGAAACTGCGTAACGGTCAGACCGATTTTTATGTTGTCCTGGACGAAGACATTCTCGAAGGTCCCGGCAAAATACATATCTACACGCATAAGCCAAAGCCCGCTAATGTTGATGCCATCTGGCCCATCAGGGGCCATTTCAGCCAGGCGGTCATGGATCGGCGGTACGAAATAGAAAAAATCGACCGTGAACTCCTGGACAGGCTTCGCAACGTTCCGGTTGAACAGGTGGAGATTGGCTCAACTGACGACCGGGAGAAGGTTCAAAGCCAGGCACACAGTATAGTGAATATGATGGTGCCCTTCTTTTTTATGTACCTTATGTTCATGGGAATGGTCGGCACAGGCCAACACATGCTCAGCAGTATAATTGAAGAAAAAAACTCACGGGTTATCGAAGTGCTGCTCTCGGCCGTAAGTCCGTTTCAATTAATGGCCGGCAAGATTCTCGGATTGGCCGGTATTGGCCTGACCGTAATGGCACTCTGGTCCGCTGCCGCCTATGCGGCCGCCAGTTGGCAGGACCTGAACGTTGGTGTCACTCCGCAGCTGATGGTGTATTTTGTGATATATTACATTCTTGGCTATCTTTTGTTCAGCGCCATCCTGACCGGCATCGGCTCGGTCTGCAACACCATCAAGGAAACCCAGAGCCTGATGATGCCCGTCATGTTAATCTTCATTATTCCGATGATAGCCTGGATCAAACTTGTTCAAAGTCCCGATGGCACCCTCGCAAGGGTATTATCGTTCGTCCCGCCCGTAACACCGATGGTGATGATACTGCGCTTGTCCGCCGGCGCTGATGTCTGGTTTGTCGAGATTGGTGCTTCGATACTCCTGTTGGCGGTAGCCGTGCTGGTGGTAACATGGGCAGCTGCAAAGATATTTAGAACAGGTATTTTAATATACGGAAAACGCCCCGGCCTGTTCGAAATCCTACGTTGGCTAAGACAGAGTTGACAACTGTTTTTCGGCCAAGCTGCGCACATCTTGCAGCCTTCTTCCAACGGGTGGCAGCCTCAAGCTCTATCCTGAGCGAAGCCGAAGGAGCAGCTTGGGGATGGCTTGTTGCCGGCCCGTTTCATTCCCGCCCCCATTTTGGCCCTTCCGCCTCGATTTCAGCGTGCAGTTTCATCAGCGTTTTCTTCATCGCCGCCAAACGCTCCGGCTCAACGGTAGCAAGGTTGTGTTCCTCCGTCATATCTTTGCGCAGGTTATACAGTTCGAATTTCGTCATTTTATTATCAGCTAAAATCTTCCAGTCCCCTTCTCGCATCGCCACCGTCAACGGCCTGCTAAGTGCCCGGTCATACCGCCAGTAAAGAGGCACTTTCCGCCTTATCTTTTTACCCTCAAAAATCGGCAAAATATTGGCGCCGTCGATTGGCCTATCGCTCGGCACACGGACGCCTGCCATCGCGCACAGCGTGGCTAAAATATCCGTCCCGTTGACCGGCTCTTTACATATAGTCCCCACTTTGGTCTTACCCGGCCATCGGATAATGCCCGGCACACGAATCCCGCCTTCATATATATGCAGCTTCATTCCCCGCAGAGGCCCCGGTGAGCCGAATGACCGGTGCGCACCGCGATAACGGTCCAAAGTCTCAGGGCCATTATCACTGGTGAACATCACAAACGTCTCATCGCGCAGCTTCATCTCATCCAACGTCTTCATCAATCGGCCGAACTCGTGGTCCATCTGCGTAACATTGCCGTAATATATCGCCTCTTTTTTGCCCTCGTACGTCTCCATAAATTCCGGCCCGGTAGCGATCGGCTCGTGTGGCGTGTGGAACCATACAAACAGGCAAAATGGTTTCGACCGGTCCCATTTAGTATTCAGCCAGTCGATTGCCTCCTGAACTATCAGCGAAGAGGAATATCCTTTCAGCTCACCCACCCGCTCACCGTTGCGGACAAAGTTAGCTGGATTGTGGTGCGTAGGTCTGGCGTTATTCTGCGTGGAGAACCAGTACTCAAAGCCGTGGTCGTCAGGTTGTGGCTGCTCGGCCGAGTTAAACTTGCC
The DNA here is from genome assembly GCA_035527155.1 of Sedimentisphaerales bacterium. Taxonomy (GTDB): domain Bacteria; phylum Planctomycetota; class Phycisphaerae; order Sedimentisphaerales; family Anaerobacaceae; genus CS2-K091. Next base: position 13,074 of record DATLBB010000277.1, on the reverse strand, counting down.
GTTGCAGTGCCACTTGCCAACGTGGCAGGTCCTATAACCGGCCTCTTTCAACAGAGTCGCAACTGTAATCTCTTCTTGTTTGAGGTGCATGGGATTATTGCCGGGTATCCAGTCGTAGACCCCGCTGCGGTAGGGCGTGCGGCCGGTCAGCATTCCCGCCCGCGCTGGTGAGCAGACCGGAGCGGCCGCGTAGCAGTCGGTCAGCTTCATCCCCTCGGCGGCTAATTTGTCTAAGTTCGGTGTCTTGATGTGTGGGTGGCCGTAGCAGTTAAGGTCCCCGTAGCCTAAGTCGTCGCACAGTGCTATCACGATGTTTGGCTTGGTCTTGTCCCTGCCGCCCGTAAACGGCTTTGTAGCGCTCAGGCAGCCGTCAAGCGTTAGCGATGCCGCGCCCAGACCAATGGCTTTCAAAAAATCACGTCGATTCATTTGTATTCTCCATTAAAAAATTGATGACTCAAAAATACTAAGTTGCCGGCACTAAACAGTCAATAACAAATCCAATCCACAGCTTTTCCACAAAACAAACTTACGTTGTGCAAAACCTGTTAAAAATAAATTTTTTTCGTGCGCAAAGTCAATGCTGACAGCGACCTCTATCAAGTGGAAAAGAAATTTTCTAAAATGCCATTGATTTGTCTTGTCGCTGCCCAATAATAACGTTTATTTGACTTGTGAATTTTACTCCTGCTTGTTACTGGCAGGGAATCAAAATTTAACACTAAAAACTTGGAACTATCGATTAGCAGAGGAGAGTATCAATGCAGGGCACAATCACGGATGAGCAGGCCCGGTCCGCCGGAACAAAGATAAACGCTATTAACGAAGCTCTTGCCGGGAAGGTCGGACCACAAAAGTATAGAATCTGGTTTAAGAACTCAACCAAAATGACACTTACAGGCGGATATCTAAAAGTTGGTGTGCCAAACCTGTTTATAGCGAGCTGGATTGAAAATCATTTCTCAAGGGAAATCGGCCAGGCGGTTCGCGAGGCTACCGGGACAGGGGCAAAGATTACATTTACAATCGACCCGGAGCTTTCCGGGAGCCTCCGGCGACCCCAGCTCGATTCACAGGCACAACTGGTGGCCAAGGCCCAGAATCGACTGCCCGGCTACAGAACGACAATACAGTCGTCTTCAACTAGAAAGCTTCACTTCAGTTTGGACACATTCGTTGTCGGCGCGTCGAATCAACTGGCATACAACGCCGGAAAAGCCGTCGTAGAAGAAAAGCATTGCCCTTTCAATCCGCTGTTTATTCACGGAGGATACGGGGTCGGAAAAACACATCTGCTGCAAGGGATTTGCAATGCCGTGTGTTTAAGTCGGCCCCAAACTAATTGGCTGTACCTCTCAGCGGAAGATTTTGCCAATCAGTTCGTGCTGGCCTTGAAGACAAAAAAGCTGGAGGCTTTTAGGCGACGAATGCGGCAAACGGACTTGTTAGCAATCGACGATATCCACTTCTTGGCCAGCAAGCCTTCAACGCAGGAGGAATTCCTGCATACCTTCAATACAATCAATCTGGCCGGCAAGCAGGTCGTCCTCGCTTCCGATGCACATCCCAAGATGATAGGCCAGCTCTCCGAAAAGCTGGTCAACCGCTTCGTCTCCGGAATGCTCGTCAAGATTGAAAACCCTGATTTAAACACTCGGTGTCAAATCTGCAGACTCCACGCAAAAAAACTGGCAACCGAAAACGGCAGGTTGAGAATCGGGAAAAGCATCCCCGAAAATGTAATAAAATACATCGCCGAAAATATCCGCACAAACGTGCGGGAATTGGAAGGGGCTTTGCTGAAGTTAATTGCCTTTTCGGCGCTGCAAAACGAGAAAATCAACCTGCCTATGGCCCAGGCCGTGCTGGCTGAACATCTGGAAAGATGTGACCCGATTGTGCACATATCAGATATCGAATCAGCCGTCGCCACATATTTCGGCATAACACCGGCAAAGATACACTCCTCAAAGAAAGACAGGACTGTGGCACTCGCCCGGCATTTTAGTATGTATCTGACCAGAAAGCACACAAAGATGTCGTCATCGGAGGTAGGAAGGTTTATGGGCAATAAAAATCACGCCACCGTACTTTTGGCCTGCAAAAGGATAGAAGACCTTTTGCAGAGGGATGCAGAGCTGTACTGGAACGGCCCGGCAGGCAACAAAGTCTCGAAAGCCAGGATCATTCTCGCCCATCTTGAGGGAAGCATCTCCAGCTAATCCGCGGCTCGTGATTGGTACCTCGTTGTATCGAGCATCGATATTGCCACCAGTCCAGCCGAGAACAACATCGCCAAGAACAGCCGCTACATCGGACCAAACAGCAAAATTATCAACAAGGCCTACGCCATCTGCGAGAACAACTCCGGCTGCGATTTGTAACTCGTCGCTTGGCTCACGAATCACGTACTACTATTTTCGTTTTGCATCTCGGTATCGCCGCTAAAAATTTCGCTCCGTACGTTTTATTCACCACGCGTGAGTCCAGAATTACCACGATGCCGGTATCGCTCTTGCTGCGAATCAGCCTCCCGAAGCCCTGCTTGAACTTGATAATCGCCGATGGCAATTGATAGTCATTGAAAGGGTTGCCCCCCTGCTCTCGTATCTGCTCTAATCTGCCCGCAAGCAGCGGCTTATCAGGAACAGCAAACGGCAGACGAACAATAATAACGTTGCTAAGTGCCGCACCCGGCACATCAACGCCCTGCCAGAAGCTGTCCGTCCCGAACAATACACTGCTGCCGCCGTCCTTGAAGTGCCTCAAAAGCACAGTCCTGTCGATACCCGCCCCCTGCTGCAGCAGTTCAATATCATTCTCCGCAAGCCAGTCATCGAGTTCCTCTGCGAGCGTCCCGAGCATCTTGTAGCTGGTAAAAAGCACAAACGCCCGCCCTTTTGTTTGCAGTATATATTTTTGTATCTTCTCGGCCGCCGCTTTAATAAAAGACGGTTCGTTCGGGTTCGGCAGGTCCTTTTCGATATAAATCGTGACCTGCTTTTCGTAATCGAAAGGCGAGCCGAGCCGCAGGGCATCGTAGTCTTCCAGCCCGATTCGCCCGGAAAAGAAATCAAAACCGCTTTTTTCAGAATTCTCACCCGCCGCCCCGCTACTCAAGGTTGCGCTCGTCAATATCACCGATTCATATCTATCGAACAGGCACCTTTTCACATCTGCCCCGACGTTCACCGCCGCACTCTTCAAAACAACCCGCTGTTGCCGACTCCCCCTCCCGCTGCCAACCTCCACCCAGTAAACATAATCTGCCTGCTTCTGCGCCAGAAAGCGGTCCAAATCCTGCGCAAGCCCCGCACATCGGTCGACGAACCGCGTAATCTCAAATTTCTCATCAACGTCTTTAGCTCCCTTTGCCAGTTTGGCTAATTCCAGCCGCAGCTCCTTCAGGTGACCTCCGAATCTATCGTCGACGAAATTCGCATAACATCTGCCGTTGGTTTGTTTCTTGTTCTCTTCGAACCACTCCCGGACTCCCCTAAAGAACGCCCTCGCCTCCTTCTCGATTCGCCCGACAATTTTCATCGCCGCCTCTGTTTTGCCGTGCGAACCCATGTAAGCCAGAAGCCCTCTGTGCGTCCGGGGATTGTAAAGCCCGTCCAGCAGAAATCTTACTCTGTAGTTGCTGATCTCTATTCCGAAATGATCTTCCGCTACGTGCTCAATATTCTGTGCCTCATCGATTATCACATATCGATAGTCCGGCAGAACCGACGCCCCCTGCTCTTTTAGAACGAGGTCGCTAAACAAAAGCGCATGATTTGCCACAATTATATCCGCGGTTTCCAGTCGCCGCCTTGCCCGCCAGTAGAAGCATTCGCGAAAATGAGGACACTTACGACCGCGGCAGTTACCATGCTCACTCTTGACCGCGTCCCAGACCTGGTTCTTCGGCACGAACGTAAGACTGCTCAGCGAGCCGTCTTTTGTTTGCCTCGCCCAGTCGTTTATCACCGCTAATTGCGAGCCGGACTCATCAAACAATCGGCCCTGCCTTCGCAGCGTGAATTCAAGCCGGCGTTTGCACAGATAATTTCCCCTTCCCTTTGCCAAAGACACCGTAAATCCGCGCGGAAGACAATCGGCCAGAAATGGAATGTCCTTGCCTGTCAACTGCTCCTGCAGTGTGATGGTAAAGGTACTGATTAAGACCTTGCCTGCCCCGTTAGAGTTCTTCCTTTTTTGTATTCTCTCGGCCTTTGCAGAATTTCTAACGGGGCCTGCTTTTCGATAAACCAGTTCTATAGCCGGGATAAGGTATGCGAAGCTCTTGCCCACTCCCGTGCCGGCCTCGACAGCTAAGCGCCGACCTTCTGCAAACGCTTTCTGCACCGCCCGCGCCATCTGCACTTGTTCGGCCCGTTCCTCAAACCCGCCGAACGATTGAGAAATCACACCGCCCGCACCAAAAACCACCTCTATATCTAATCCTGTATTAGCCTTTATCATTGCAATACATATTATCCATTATTCATCGCTCATAGCAAGCACCGAGTATCAAACAGCGAGCATCGAGCATTTTTCTTGACTAACGGGTCTATAAGCCTTATAATTATATTGATTCTTATCACTTTGTGGCAACAATCAGCCAAAGCAGGAGTGAAAGGGAACGAGACTGATGGGAACTCCTCTGTTGTGCAGCTTTGTCAATCAAAAAGCGCCGTATACAACAGCCACGCCGACAGATTACTAAACGTTTTTTTCGAGGCAGTGATGAAATTAGCAAATGCAAAAACGGTTTGCCTGATGATAGTAGCACTGTCTCTAACCGGTTCGCAGGCTCTCCCCATGGTTATCTTTAACGATGGCCAAGTTCACGATGTCAACTACATAATCGACGATTTTGTCTCGGTCGATGGGGCTCCGGGGATGCGAACCACAGTCAACCTGCTTGATGGTGGACGTATAGTTTGGTACCTGATGGTGTACAATGACGCCATCGTGAATATCCTCGGCGGCTCAGCACAAGTTCTTGGAGCCCATCAGAACAGCTTGGTGAAAATGTCCGGCGACTCGATTGATACTAGCTTTAGCTCCATGCACAACAGCAGGGCCATTATTTCCGGCGGCTCGATAGGAAATCAGCTCAGGGCCGGAGGCAGCCGCGTAGACCTCTCCGGCGGCTCGATTGGACAGGAATTGATTGCATGGTCTACTGCCGTATTGACCATCCATGGTTGGAATTTTGCAGTCGATGGCTACCCCCTTGGTTATTGCGCACTCACCAGTATATACGGTGGTAGTTGGGGCGAGGAACCTGACAGGCGTCTGACAGGCACGCTGGCCTGTGGAGGGCCCATCAATAATGTTTTTTGGATAGCTGATGATTCCGTAATTCTCCTCGCCCCACCCGGTGACATCGATAACGACGGCGATGTAGACTTTGGTGACCTTTCCATCCTCGCTCGCCAGTGGCGGCAGCCCGGCGGCGATTACCCTTCCGCCGACATCGCTCCCTGTGTAGGGGATGGCATAGTGGATTTCTTGGACCTGTCAGTTTTGTGCCGGTACTGGCTTGAAGGTGCTGTGAGTCCCACGACCATCTAACCGCTGCACTCACCGGCCGTTTGGCCGATGGAAACATATTCGAGGCTACAGACGTAATCAGAGTAATAAACAAAAAAAACCGGAAAATCCGCTAAATAAAGCCCTGAATCAGCAAATCCCCGAATGCTTAAAAAGTCCTATAAGAATTTGTTTGACAGCCCTTTTTTAAACTGATATACTGTATTAAATTATAAAGGTAGACTGCGGGATACTGTATTTCCTTGCAGGTAAATCTGCCTTGGAGAAAGCTGTTACTTTTTGGCCGAATAGGCCGGAAAGGAGGGAGCAATGATTGCTCAAACATATCTAAAAACCGCACTGACAATCTCTGTATTCTTTGTAGTATTGGCCTTCGCCGGCACCGCTCACGCAAAAATCATCTACGTCGACGACGATGGGACTGCCGACTTCAGTAACATTCAGGCGGCAATCGACGAAGCCAATCCCGGCGACGTCATCATCGTCTCTCCGGGCACCTACCACGAAAACATCAACTTCAGAGGCAAGGCCATTACCGTAACCGGCACACATCCGCATTATCCCAGTGTCGTCGCCGACACAGTTATATCGGCCGATGGCATCGTTGTCACCGCCTCGAATGGAAGCTTATTAGGCTTCACTATACGCGGCAGTACAGGCGTATACTTTGACGGATACTCTCCCACAATAAGGTACTGCAGAATCATAGCGTCGAATTTCGCGATAGAAGCATATGTTAAAGGTCATGAACATCCCCCCTCGACACCCCTCATCGAAAACAACGTGCTCAACTCGCGCTCCGGTATGTTCCTGGATCATATATATTCTGCCGGCGGTGTAAGCGCAATAATCAGGAACAACGTCATTATCGCCGGCGACTCGGGCTCGGGAACGGGTATCTATTATAGAATGCAGTCCGTAGCAACTATTACCGGAAACATCATCACAAATTTCGAAAGAGGAATCTATTTCACTTATGGCTCAAAAGACGAGGAGCGAAAAAAACTAATTACTCACAACGATGTGTGGGGCAACACAACTAATTACATCTCTCAAAGCACGCCTTTCGACTTAACAGGTACACAGGGAAACATCTCTGCCGACCCAATGTTCGCTGACCCTACCCGCGGTGATTACCATTTGCTGCCAGGCTCACCCTGCATCGACGCCGGCGACCCGGACTATTTGCCAAATGTCAATATGACGGATTGGGAAGGTGAGCCGCGGTTGATGGGTGAATGCGTTGACATAGGAGTCGATGAGTTTACTTACGAACACGGCACATTTCTCGGAATCGATCTGATCGGCCCGGACGAAGTCCACGAAAACTCTTTGGAACAATATTTGGCCGTAGCATCTTATGACGATGGTTCAAACATTGACGTGACTACGATGTCTGTATGGTCTCTTGAACCGCCGGGTTTTGGCAGCATTGATGCCGGGGGACTCTTGAACACTGACGGTGTCACCTTGTCTGGAGATATTACAATACGCGCCGACTATGCCGGCTTCCAGGCGCAGGTGCCCGTTCAGGTTCGCGCACCGGTTGGTCTTGAAATAATCGGCCCACCGAAGGTCAGGGAGAACTGCACCGGCCGCTACAAAGCCATTGCTCAATATGACCAGGGCGACACAAGGGATGTGACACACTCGGCTCTCTGGATGGCCTGGCCGCAGGATATCGTTGGTATTGATGCCTCCGGCCTGCTGCAAACTTACGATATCGACGAACCTCAACACATCACTGTGCAAGCCGAATATGCCGGTCTCCAAGCCCAATTGTCCGTCCTCGTGCATTTTCGCATGCCCTACACGCTAAACGTGCCACAGGAATATGAGACTATTCAGGCTGCAATCGATGCGGCCATAGACGGCGACACCGTCGTTATCGCACCGGGCACATATATCGGAGACGGAAATCGAGACATAGACCCCCGCGGAAAGGCCATTACCATTCGAAGTATAGACCCTGAAGACCCCGCTGTAGTCCGGGCAACTGTGATTAATTGCCAGGGCACCAAAACCGTCGCACACCGAGGCTTTAAGTTCCAGAACGGTGAAGGACCCAACTGCGTGTTGGCGGGCTTGACAATCATCAACGGCTACGCAAACTCCAAGGCAGGGTATGACGGCGGTGGTATCTACTGTCGTTATAGCAGCCCAACAATCACCAACTGCATCATTGCCGACTGCTCAGCCGACTGGAACGGCGGCGGTATCTACTGTGTGCGGTGCGACCCGATAATTATCAACTGCACAATCACCGGCAACAATGCTGCTCACTCCGAAGGTGGCGGAATCGGATGCTCCAGATCCCCGGCGGCAGCCTGTAATCCTTTAATTGCCAACTGTACAATCAGCAACAACATAGCTCGATACGGAGGCGCAATTGCCCGTGCAGGCCGGAACAGCAAGATCATAAATTGTACCATAGCCGATAATTCCACCACCGATGGGTATGGTGGCGGATTATACTGTTGTGACGCACAAATAAACAATTGTGTTATCACAGGTAACAGCTCTCCTTCCTCCGAGGGCAGCGGCCTATTCCAATGCACAGGACCAATAACAAACTCTACGCTAATTTACAACACCGGTGACGGGACCGTCAGTCGATGTCCCGGGCCTTTCACAAACTGCATTATCTGGGGCAATCCCAATGACGCCATACTAATGTCCGTTCCGGACGTTGTCATAAACTACAGTTGCATCCAGGGCTGGAACCCGGAGGGGCCGGGCACAGGAAATACTGGTGCAAATCCAAAATTTCTCCTGGACATACAGCCGTATCTCTCCCCCGACTCTCCGTGTATCGACGCCGGAACGAATTTCCCTCCTAATGGCCTGCCGGCCACAGATATAGATGGTAATCCTCGTGTGATTGCCGTTGTCGACATGGGAGCTTATGAATACAACCCTGCTGCCGCCACCATAGTAGTCGCTCCGGCCGAAATTACATTCAACGTCCGCCGGGGTGAGTCTAACTTACATCAAAAGACCCTAACTGTCGGCAACGCAGGCGGTGTAGAGCTAACTTACGAGCTTACCGAGGACTGCCCCTGGCTCACCATTGCGCCTACAGCGGGCACACTCGCTTCAGGGGAGCTCGACGAAATAATCATTACTGTAGACCCTTCGGGCATTACTCATGGTGCAAAAACATGCGTCCTGATTATCTCGGACACGCAGACGCCAAACCGCCTTCGCACCGTAACGGTCGAGCTAAAAGTAACCGGCCCGCTGCGAGTGCCGCAGGACTTTGGCACAATTCAACATGCCATCGATGCTGCGATTGATGGTGATATTGTCCTTGTAAGCGACGGCGTCTATAGAGGCCTCGGCAATAAAGACCTGAATCTTCGCGGCAAGGCAATTACTCTTCGCAGCGAAGCCGGCCCGAAAAAATGCATCATCGATTGTCAAAACTTCGGCCGGGCCTTCTACTTCCACACCAACGAAACAAAAGAAACACGAATTGACGGCTTTACTATCACCAACGCATGGTCGATATGGGGTGCCGGAATCTATTGTCGTCACGGAGCCAATCCTACGATAACAAACTGCATTCTAAAGGAAAACTCCGCCGCTAAATACGGAGGCGCACTCTTCAGTTGGGACACCGAGCCAAACATAATCCACTGCACATTTACCAACAATTCCGCTTCCAGGCGCGGCGGCGCAATGTACAGCATCGCAGGCAGTCCGACGTTCACCGGCTGCACATTCATCGCAAACATGGCCGGTGAAGATGGCAGCGGAATGTACATCGACTACCACAGTAGTCCGACCCTGACCAACTGTCTGTTAACCGCCAACGCTGCCTCAGGAAATGGCGGCACACTTAACTGCGCTAGGGGTAGCACTGTAAATCTGACAAACTGCATCCTCTGGGGCAACTCAGCCACACAAATGCCCGGTTACGCTAATGTTACCTTCAGCGATATCCCGGGTGGCCACACCGGCCAGGGAAATATCGACGCCGACCCGTGCTTTATGGCACCGGGTTATTGGGATGCAAACGGCACCTGGAGTGATGGTGATTATCATCTGCTCCCCACTTCACCGTGCATAGACGCCGGTGACCCGAACTACATACCTGAGCCGAACGAGACAGACCTCGACGGCGACCCGCGCGTAATGGGTGTGCGAATCGATATGGGTGCCTATGAGTCCCCGCTACAAGCCGAGGCCAGAATCGTCCCCCGAACGATTAACCTTGCAAGCAAAGGTAAATCAATTACGTGCTATATCTGGTTACCCGAAGATTACAATGTTACCGACATCGATCCCAACAGCATTGTTCTTGAGAATGGAATTGAACCTGACGAGTTTTCGGTCAAGGAAGAAAGACAAGTCGCCGTACTCAGCTTCAGCCGCGAAGACGTTCAGGCCATACTCGATATCGGAGAAACTGAGTTGACAATCACCGGTCGATTGACTGATGGAAACATCTTTGAAGGAACAGATACGATTAAGGTAATAGACAAAAGCAGTGGAAAACCAGCCGGGTAGTACTGGCGTTACTACAATAAAACCGGTTTGTTGTATTCTAAATGGGAAAAGAGATAAAAAATGGCGAACAAAAAAAATTTGATTATGACACCGGCAATTGTGGCATTTCTGATGGTCTTCTGTCTCTCCGCAGCCGCCAGCGGACAAATCATCTACGTTGACGCCGACGCCGATGGTGCAAATAACGGCTCATCATGGGCCGATGCCTATAACTATCTTCAGGATGCCTTGGCTGCTGCATGGAGCGGCGATGAGATTCGAGTGGCGCAGGGCACTTACAAACCAGACCAAGGCGCCGGAATAACACCCGGCGATCGCGAAGCCACCTTCCAGCTCATAAACGGCGTAACCACCAAAGGTAACTACGCTGGCTACAATGAGCCGGACCCCAACGCCCGAGACATCAAACTCTACGAAACCATCCTCAGCGGCGACCTGAAGGGTGATGACTTTCAGGTAAAAGATCCTTTGGGTTTGCTATACGAACCCACGCGAGCCGAGAACAGCCGCCACGTTATAACCGGTGGGACCGGCGTCCTCGATGGTTTTATCATAACTGCCGGCAACGCCACACGCAGGTCAGGTGGTGGGATGAAAAACTCTGCGGGCAGCCCAACGCTGATAAATTGCATATTCAGAGGTAACTCTGCTAAGTCCCTCGGCGGCGGGCTATACAATGACTGGGGTAGTCCGACACTGATTAACTGCATATTCATTGGAAACTCAGCTCGTAGCGGAGCTGGAATGTGGTGCGGCGACTCCGGCAAACCAACGCTGATCAACTGTACATTAAGCGGAAACTCAGCCAGCTACTACGGTGGCGGGATGGGCAACAACGAAAGCGACCCGGTGTTGACCAACTGTATTTTCTGGGGTAACAGCGATAATACAGGCGTGGAGCTATGGGCACAGATATCCGGGGGTGACGCACCGGTCGTCAACTACAGTTGTATCCAGGGTTTGATAGGTAACTTTGGTGGAACTGGCAACATCGGCGACGATCCGCTGTTCGTTGAAGCCGACGGGGCCGATAACATTCCTGGCACGGCCGACGATAACCTGCGCTTATTGCTTGGCTCGCCATGCATCGACGCTGCCGACAACTCAGCCATTCCACCATCGGTATTTACTGACCTCGACGGAGACCCACGCATCACAGACGGCACAGTCGATATGGGTGCGTATGAGGGACTTCACCAGGGCTTTTTGTTGAGCACCGAATCAGTCACGGTTCCCGAGGGGGCAACAGAATCGTTTACAATAGCGCTGGCGATGGATCCGCAGGGAACGCTTGAGGTCACAGTGTCTCGCCAATCAGGAGACCATGACATTACGGTCGAGAGTGGGGCAATGCTCACTTTCGACTCATCCAACTATTCGATCCCCCAAAACGTCACGCTTGCTGCTGCGGAAGATAAGGATAATCTAAGCTCGTCGGCCTTAGTCAAAGTGAGCGGCATCCAGCTTCTTGCTGCCGGCATCAGGGCAATTGAACAAGACAATGATCTACCCGCTGGGAACATCTTGTTCGTCGATGCCGACGCTCCGGGCCTTAACACTGGTATGAACTTCTCAAAAGCGTACACCCAATTACAAGACGCACTTACTGTGGCGGCAATGTACCCTGGGATTGTCACGGAGGTCCGCGTTGCTGAAGGGACATACAAACCTGACCGAAGCGTTGGAGTTACACCTGGCGACCGGACGGCCACATTCCACCTAATCAATGGACTGACGATTAAGGGTGGCTATGCAGGATTTGGTGAGCCAAAGCCCAATGACCGGGAGATTGCAAAATACCAGACAATTCTAAGCGGCGACTTGCACGGTGACGACATAGAAATTGTCTACCCTGAAAACCTGCTGTACGAACCCACCAGGGCTGATAACAGCTACCACGTGCTGACCGGCAGTGAAACCGATGCGACGGCTGTCCTGGATGGATTCACAGTCGTTGCCGGCAATGCTGATGGGTATCGGGAGGTCGATTACGACAATGGTGGGGGGATGTACAATTACTTCGGCAGCCCAACAGTAATGAATTGTATATTCAAGTGTAATTCAGCTAACGATGACGGTGGCGGAATGTACAATCGTACCGGCATGGGCTACGATAGTAGACCAATACTGACTAACTGCACGTTTGAAGGCAACGCCGGACGTGTTGGCGGCGGCGCGTGCAATGAATACAGTAGCCCAATACTAACCAACTGTACCTTCCGTGACAACTGGGCGCGCGACATAGGCGGTGGGATGTCCGGTATGGATAGCCGTACAACACTTACCGACTGCACATTTTACAAGAACCATACTGATGGCTACGCAGGTGGTGGAATGAGTGGTATTGCCCGTGCTATAACTAACTGTATCTTTATCGAAAACTCGTCAAACTGGACTGGTGGTGGAATGTACAGCACCGGCAGCCCGACAATTACTAACTGTATATTTATTGGCAACTCGGCAGAACAGTCGGGTGGAGGGGTCCAGACCCAAAACGGCAGACCAATGTTAATCAACTGTACGTTCAGCGGCAATTCCGCTGGTAAAGAAGGTGGCGGGCTTTTCAGCAAATATAGTGACCCAGAGCTGACAAATTGCATCCTCTGGGGAAATTGGCCACAGCAAATCGGCGAAGAAGGGTACCCAGTCTCAGTTATCTACTGTGATGTACAGGGCAGTTGGCCGGGTGAGGGAAACATGGATGCAGACCCACTGTTCCGCGACCCTTATGGAGCCGATGACATCCTTGGGACAAAAGATGACAACCTGCGTTTGCTCCCCAGTTCACCTTGCATCGATGCAGGCGACCCGGATTATGTAGCTGGCCCCGACGAGACTGACTTAGATGGCAAGCCTCGCATAATCGGTGGCAGGATCGATATGGGAGCTTATGAATACAGCCCTCCAATACCAGCCGAGGTCAGGTTCTTGCCGCGTACTATCAACCTCTTGAGCAAAGGTAAATGGATTACAGCATTTCTCTGGTTGCCCGAAGATTACAACGTCACTGACATTGAC
>DATLBB010000276.1:0-7313 GCA_035527155.1 Sedimentisphaerales bacterium | reverse complement strand
CGCTTGCGCAGCCTTTCCGCCTCTTTCAGTAACTCGGCCTTGTTCTTTCGGTCATCTCGCATTGTCTTCGACACTTACTTGATAAATGCGTATTCTCCCTTCCTCCATCGGCGCTTATCACTATACGGTAATACTTCGGCTCAAGTCGGATTAGCCGCCGCAATCATCATTCAACTATATTATATTAACAGCGGATTCAGGGCAGTCAAGTCTAAATTTTATGGAATTGAAATGTCCGCATATCCCTAAAAAAGTTGCGTTCCCCTCCGCTTCCGGCCCTCTAACCGCTAACCATCCACTCATCCACCCGTATTCTTCTCTTCAGAAGCGGCTTTTTTCTTTCTGGCCAGACACACCACCAGTACAACCACGCCGGCGACTACGGCAGCGACTACGAGCAGGCCAAGCAAAAGTAAGATTAATAGTAATACCCATTTGAAATGCATCGTGTTCTCCTGAATTAAAATTATTTATCTATTTCCCACCGTCTCCCCGTCCGGCCATTTCGTTAAGGCCGTCAACGCACAATCCCGACCACGTCTCCATCGTGTCCCGGACCTTTTGCAGCTCCACCGGCGTCTTAAAGTCCATCTGTGTTATCATTTGTTCCCGCTTGCTCACCTTTGGTTCATCCAAAACCCAATAGTGGACCACACCGAGATGCACACTTCCAACCTCGTTGGAATCATCATTGAGCAGCGCGACAATGCGGTCGGTGTGGTTTGTTTCCAGGGCCACTTCCTCGGCCACTTCACGTTCAACTGCGGTGTTGTACATCTCGCGGAAATTGGTATCGAACAAGGGTATTTCATTATCGACGGGATTTATATGGCCCCCTATGCCGATTGACCTGTTCCCGACAAGCCGACTCTCGCCGGCCCGCGTTCCCCTGACGTAGTTAAGGTACTTGCCGTTACAGGCCATGATTACATAGGGAATGATTTGCTTATAAGAGGGGTCTTTTTCCGCCTGCGACCTCGGCATGAAACGCGGAACGCCCTGGACAAAGATTTTGCCCAGATAACGCTCCACGTCGAATGCGAGTCCTTCAAACTTTCCTGCCTCTTCAAGAACTTTTCGCTCGACAACCAGTACCTTTTCTTCCTGTGCCATCCTGTTACTTCTTTTTCTGTATTCTGATATCAGTCTTAATATGTTATGGATTTACAACAATGATTCCACACTGCGCTAATTTTACACCTCTCGCAGAAAAAAAGTAACTATAAAAACACAGCAAATTTCAATCAAATCCATATAGGCAAAACCGGCATTATAATTATTTTTATTTTTTTTTATTGTACTTGCGTTAGTCGTTTTTGTATAATAGCTGTCAATTAGTTGGGTATATTCTCAGGTCTCTCAGGAATATTCTCTTAACAAAATGCGGGAGACAAATTTTATGGCCATTTAGAAGGCCAAAGGAGCACTATTGTGAGTAAAGGTACAGTAAAATGGTTTAACGGCAGAAAAGGCTTTGGGTTTATCACCCCCGATGATGGCGGCGATGATTTATTCGTTCATCAATCGGAAATCAAGATGGACGGCTACGCCAATCTTCAGGAAGGACAAAGCGTTGAGTTTGAGGTCGGAGAGGGCAAAAAAGGCCCTTGTGCGACCAACGTAACGCCTGCTTAATCCAGAGCGGCACCATAGATTAAACCAAGGGGCTCCGCATAAACGCGGAGCCCCTCTCATTTTGACCTCTAACACGCCAATTAACCAATTTAGATGGGTTGCGACAGAAAAATTATATTCGTTGAATAATCTGCAATTCCAAGCAAACAAATTCGTCACTCGTGCTCGTGACCGAATATCGTATCTCGTGAAGGGTATCTGCTCCCTGTTGCATCCGCCTTTGGCAAAAAAGACACTAAGAAAGAAACCAAAAATCAAAAAATTACAGCCCACCCCCCAATTCTCGACAAAACAATTCCGTCTAATCAGTGAAATCTGTGGTTAAAAAATTCGTATAATTCGCGGCTCGTATCTCGCATCAAGCACTTGTCCCCGCGAAGGCGGAAATCCACTCACCAATCACCAATTACCAATCACCATCACTAAAACAGCCACGGCGTCATAGGGTCTGAGGCCAGCAGCGCAGCAAGATGGCCCTTATTCGGAATAATAAAGTGCCCCGGCACGGGGAATTGCGAGCACAGCAGCAGGACTTCTTTTCCGACCTCGCCGATGACCGACTCGTTGTCGATATTTTCGACGACCCTGTTTATGAAGCCGGCAATTTGCTCGGCCTCCGGCTCCTTCATTCCGCGGGTCGTTATGGCCGGCGTTCCCATACGCAGTCCACTGGGATTGGCCGGCGGCGCGGTGTCGCCGGGTATGGTGTTGTAATTGCAGACGATTCTTGCCCTGTCGAGCGCCTTTGCCACCTTCTTGCCGCCCACGTTTTTATTTCGCAAATCGATGAGGATTAGATGATTGTCCGTCCCGCCGGACATCAACTTGAAGCCGTATTCCATCAGCTTCCAGGCTAAGGCTTTCGAATTCTTGACGATTTGATTGGCGTATACGACGAACTCCGGCGTATCGGCCTCTGCCAGCGCTACCGCTATGGCGGTGAGCGTGTGCATGTGGGGACCGCCCTGCAGGCCGGGGAATACCGCGCGGTCGACTTTTTCTGCGTGTTCTGCCTTGCAGAGCAGCATACCGCCGCGGGCCCCACGAAGGGTCTTGTGGGTGGTGCTGGAGACAACATCGGCGTACAGAATTGGGCTTTTGTGGATGCCGGCTACAACGAGGCCGGCGATGTGGGCAATGTCGCTGACGTGGTATGCGCCGACGTCTTTGGCAATCTGGCCGAATGCTTCAAAGTCAATCTCGCGGGGATATGCCGTGGCGCCGGAGATGATTATCTTTGGGCGGTGCTTTTTGGCCAGGTCTGCGATGTGGTCGTAGTCCAGTCTGCCGGTCTCGGGATTTACGGGATATGAGACGGATTTGTAGAATTTACTGGACAGCGAGACGTTCCAGCCGTGCGTGAGGTGTCCGCCGTCGGTGAGCGACATTCCCATAATCATATCGCCGGGCTCAATCAGGGCGGCGTATGCGGCCAGATTTGCGACCGAGCCGGAGTACGGCTGGACGTTTGCGTGGTCGGCCTTGAATATTTTTTTTGCCCGCTCCTGTGCCAGCCGCTCGATCAGGTCGGTCACCTGCTGGCCCTCGTAGTACCGCCTGCCGGGGTATCCTTCGGCGTATTTGTTGGTCAGGCAGCTTCCGCTTGCCTGCATAACGGCCCTGGATACGTAGTTCTCGGACGGGATGAGGCGGATGACGGCACTTTCTCGTGCGCTTTCCTGCCTCACAAGCTCGAAAATCTGTGGGTCATACTGCTCAAGGGCTGATACCATATTTAGATTCTCCTTCAATTGTTACGGGTTGGTCAGTTTTATAACACAGGGTGAGTTTTTGTACAAGTATTTATTTGTTGACAAAATTTAGCCGAATATTAGTATAGACAGGTTTTATAGGGCGTCATAAAGAGGAATAGTCGGAACGTATGGTGGAAAAAGATAAAGATAGTGCAAATTCTGCGAAGGCGCTTGCTTTTTTTGAAAGAGCCCGGCAAGTAGCCGAGAGCAGCAATTTCGATTATGCCATAGAAATGTACCTTGAGGGCCTTCACTGCGACCCTGATGCGCTGGAGCAAGGGCATTTACGGCTTTACGAGATGGCGCTTCAGCGGCAGAGCAGAGGTGGTAAGAAGCCGTCAATGGTAGAGAGAGTGAAGCGGCTGCGGGGTAAAACACCGCTTGAGCAGATGCTGAACGCCGAGTACCTCTTCGCCAAGGACCCCGACCATTTGCCTTATGCGGAGGCGATGCTGAAAGCGGCGGCGGCAGGCGGTTATCAGAGGACGATTGCGTGGATTGCCAATTTGGTTTTTCAGGCAAATAATGCTTCCAAAAGACCGTCGGCACAAACTTATATCCTGTTAAAAGATTCATACAAAGCTATCGGCCAATTCGATAAGGCGATTGTTGCGTGCCAGCTTGCATCGAGACTTAAGCCTGAGGACGCGGATCTGGCGGACGAGTTCAAGAACCTGACGGCTGAACTGACTATGGCCCGAGGCAAATACGACCAGGAGGGCGATTTCAGGCAGTCTATCAAGGACCGCGAGGTTCAAGAAAAACTTCAATCCCAGCAGGCTGTGGTCAAGACCGAGAGTTACCGGATTTCTGCAGTCGAAGAGGCGAGAAGAGAATACACGGCTGACCCGAATCTGCCGAAGAACATATTCAATCTGGCCCAGGCATTATCAGATTTGCAGGACGACAAGGCGGATAGGGAGGTGATAGAGCTGCTGGAAAATGCGTATAAAACTAAAGATGATTTTAGCTTTAAGCAGCGGGCAGGGCAGCTTAGAATGAAACAGCTCAGACACAAAATAAGAGGGGCGAAAGCGGCTGTTGAGGCCAAGCCTGAGGACAGCGAAGCGAAGGCGAGGCTTTCTCAATTGAACGCCCAGCTAAACAGTACCGAGTTAGAGCATTACAGTCTGTGTGTTAAGAACTATCCGACCGACCTGCAGGGTAAGTACGAGTACGGAATTCGTTTGGTCCGCCACAAGAAGTATGATGATGCAATACCTCTGTTCCAGGAGGCCCAAAAAGACCCGCGACATAAGATTTCGGCGATGGACAAGATAGGGCTGTGCTTTTTCCTGAAGGGCTGGTACGCAGATGCTATCGACATTTTCACGCAGGCGATAGACGCCTATGACATAAAAGATGATGGCATTGCGAAGGAGTTGCGGTACAATCTTGCCCGCTCTTATGAGAAGCAGGGTAATACAGACAAGGCGCTGGAGATTTATCGCAGAATAGCTCAGCTCGATTTCGCGTACAAGGATGTTCGCCAGCGGGTAGATAAGCTTAGAGGCAAAGGTTCTGGGCCGGCCTCACAATAAATCCTGATGAATCGGGATGTGAGTGTGAAAATACTGAAAATAGTTTCTTAGGAGTTTAGAGTGGCACATTCGTTACAGGCGAAAAAAAGAGTTAGACAAAACGCCAAAAGAAGGGCGATTAATCGCGGACATAAAAGCCAGGTTAAGACTCAAATCAAGCATTTCGACGCAGCTTTAAGCAGCGGTGATGTTGAAACGGCGAGCGAACAGTACAGGCTCGTTGTGCAGAAATTAGACAAGACCGCTGCCAAGAGCACGATGCATAAAAGGACAGCGGCACGACAAAAATCCCGCCTTGCAAAGAAACTGAACAGCCTAAAGGCAAAGAAGGGGTAGGACGTTGCTCGATACTCGTTGCTCGATACTCGTTGCTCGATACTCGATACTCGATGCTGGTGAGTGGGTAAATTCGAAGCACGAATCCTTCGACTCCTTTGGTAGAACTCAGGACAGGCCTGCTCAGGACAAGCATCGAAATCTCCGTCCTCCGAAGTAGAACTTGGAGGATGGAGAGGACAGGTGAGACAAATTTGAATAGCAAAACACATCGTTTTACACGTCTGAATTCGCATTTTGAGGACAATTCGTACTTGTTTGGCGGTCTGGATTTGATATACTATATTGCGGTTTTTTGGAAGTAGAGATTATTTCCTGTTTTTAACCAGGGAGGCTTATGATACAGACGGATATATCTCGATGGGCAATAATACGTGTCCTTCGATGGTTCGTAGTCTTGTTGGCGCAATTAATAGTGCTGTGCATTATCGGGCTTCGAATTGGATCTGCCCTGACGATAAGGGCTGATCCCTATGTTGATTGGTTCTTCGATACAGTTGATGTGTTTGTTTTGCCCGTGGGTTTTTTAATGACACTGAATATCATAGCGCTTATGGTAGACGGTCGTCGGTTCGCCAAGTGGCCGTGGTGGAGAGTATTTTTGACATATTTCGCCATGGGGATTCCCGTCTATGCTTTTGTCTACTATTGGAGATCGGAGCAAGAACTTTTGAGGTTACAAGAGAAACCATCTGAAAGTCCCAGACCATCTGATTATTCGAATGAGGATTGACTCTAGGGGGGAAGACCTTCGGCGAGGCGATAGTATTCAATAGTGCGAAATGTGACCCCGCCCACAGGTGGCGAGGCTAAGCATAGCGGCAAGATTTTCCCGCGTGTGCAAAATAAATTTTGCACACCCTACCCCTGAAGGCGAAAAAGGGATAGAACAACGCACGCGCTCCCTTCGCCAAGTGGCTTGCTTACTCTTATCCTACAGTAACAATGTTATTTTTTCAGTGAGGCTGCAAAATCTTCTACGAAATTTGCGCATTTAGCTACGTCATCGACCAACTGAGCAGACAAATGCTCGTATTCAATCGTCATCACGCCACGGAACTTCTGGGCGTGTAACTCTTTCAGGACGGCGGTGTAGTTTGCCTTGCCTGTACCGAGCGGAACATCGCGGGCCTGTGGGTTGCCGGACTCGATGACGTCTTTTAAGTGCATCGTGATGATTCGTTTCTTTGCTTTCTTGAGGCACTCGATGGGATCCAGGCCTGAGCGGACCCAATGGCCGGTATCGGAACAGGAACCGATGCGTTTGCTTCGGCCTTCGCAGACTTTGAGTACATTCTCTGGCTGCCAGTACTTCGATTGAGGTGATTTGGGGTGGTTGTGTATGGCCAGGTTTATCTTGTATTCTTCGCAGAGCTCATCGAGTTTTTCGAAAACCTCGGCGGGCGGTTCGGCGACGAGGGTCCTGGCGCCCATTTCCTTGGCGAAGTCGAATATTTTACGGAAATTAGCTGTGTTGCCGTCAACGGGAGCATAGTAGTTGATCATCCGTATTCCGTAGTCTTTTAATCTGGCTTTAAGCTCACGGCGCACATCCGGCGGCAGCGATTCGCTCGTCCTCAAATCGGGGCGCTTTTTGTCCAACGGTAAAAAGAAGCATGGCTCTACGTATCGAATTCCCAGCGAGGAGATTGCTTCAAGGGCCTCGTAGAAGCTCCTGTCGCGGAATGTGTAAAGCTGGCAGGCGAGGCGCCAGCCGATTTTCTCTGCGCTGGGCGTGCTCAGCTTTGTCTTTTTTTTAGCCTTTTGTTTAGTTTTCTGTTTTTCACCGGCTTTGACGGTTGCAGCTGTAGTCAAGGCGGCGCCTATGCCCGACATGGCAGTTTTTGCGAAAAATTCACGGCGATTGAATTGATCCGACATCATAATATTTCCTCCGATATTTGTTCTAATTTTAATGGAAACCTATAGGGCTTACATATAGACCTCACAGCCACTCTTACACGCGAGAATGTCCTGACTGTTTGTAAACGATTATACAGAACCCGGCAGATTTGTCAATAGTCAATAGTATTTAGCAGAATGAAAA
>DATLBB010000275.1:0-7003 GCA_035527155.1 Sedimentisphaerales bacterium | reverse complement strand
GGCCGTAATAAACCAAATCGGCGTATTTTAGAGCGAGCTGCTGTTTGTAGTGCATAGTTTCCCTATCAAGTGTGAGACTCTCCAGAGCATTGTGAGCGGTCGTTAGTATCGTGCCGCCCGGCGTCTCATATACACCGCGTGACTTTATGCCAACAAGACGATTTTCGACAAGGTCTACCTGACCGATAGCGTGTTTGCCGCCAAGCCGGTTCAATTTCTCAATTAGCTTTACGCCGCTTATCTTTGTACCGTTAAGTTTCACCGGCACTCCCCTGCTGAAACCTATCTTGACATAATCAGGTCTGTCGGGCGTTTTCGAGAGCGGCCGGGAGATAACATACACATCGTCTTTCGGCTCATTGGCGGGGTCTTCAAGCTCGGCCCCCTCGTGGCTGATGTGCCAGAGGTTGCGGTCGCGAGAATAGATTTTCTTTTTGCTTTGCTGGATTGGAATTTTGTGCTTTTTGGCGTAATCGACGGCTGCTTCACGAGAAGTCAGAGTAAATTCCGGGTCTTTCCAGGGAGCAATAATTTTCAGCGACGGATCCAGCGCCATATAGGTCAGCTCGAAGCGCACCTGGTCGTTGCCCTTGCCGGTTGCGCCGTGAGCTACGGCAGTCGCACCTTCGGCGTGGGCAACTTCGACCTGATGCTTTGCGATTAAAGGCCGGGCAACACTTGTGCCGAGCAAATAGAGCTTCTCATAAACGGCACCTGATTTGAGCAGCGGCCAGAGGTAATCCTGGACAAATTCGGCCCGCAGGTCTTTGACTACGCATTTGACTGCGCCCGATTTAAGCGCTTTACGCTTTATGTTAGCCAGCTCATCGCCCTGGCCGAGCTCGGCTGCGAATGCTATCACTTCATAGCCATAGGTCTCCTTGAGCCACGGCAGGATTACACTGGTATCCAGCCCGCCGCTATAGGCCAATACAACTTTTTCAGATTTGCTTTTACTCATCAAATTTGTCCTTGTCCTGGACTCGGCACTCGCGCTCCATCATCGCAAAGTCTCCTTCGGCCTTGGCGACCCACTCAGCGGCTATCGGCTTCATAGAGCACCTTTCCTTCTTCAACAATCTCTCGCATAAAACCGTCGCCCATCTCTATTCGCTGGCGAACCTTTTCGGGAGTGCGCACGAGCAGGTCAACGGGAAACTTAAGCCGCAACTTCAACCGAATTTCCACCGATTTATCAACGTTTCTGCCCTCAAAAGAGACGATTACGAGCAGATCCACATCTGAATCGTCTGTGACCGCGCCTCGCGCATAGGAGCCGAAGAGTATCACCCGTTCAGCGTTAAACTCGCGTCCGATCAGCCAGCCAAACTCTTCTATCCGATTCATCGCCACCATTATGAAATATTTCCTATATCAATAACCGATTTTACGCAGCAATGATAATGCCTTCACGCCGGGCAATTTCAAGAATAGGACGGCCCTGGTCGGTTTCCCACTCCTGTTCGCCACAGGGAATAGGCTCGATGCGGTTATCGCTGGCAGTTGCTTGCCAAAGCGCTTTAACCAGTGAGAGTTCTCGCGAACCGTCGAATTCCGGGGCGATGACAATCAAGTCTATATCGCTATATTCATCGGCCCGCCCACACGCAAAGGAACCGAACAGGATGGCCCTGCGGGCATGAATACCCACACGTGGCAGCGCGGCGAGATATTTCTGTACCGCTTCTATAACTGTGTTTTCAACCATTTTAACATTTCCCTGGCTCTTGAAATTTCCTCCCGGGCGGTATCCAAATCAGGCGAAATTTGCTCGGAGTCCGGGTAACGGCCTTCCAACTGGTAGATGCCAAACTCACGCAGGAAGTTTTCCTGTTCCAATTCAAGCTTTAAACCCGCAATCTCAGCAAGGCGTACAAGATTGTGAATGCGCGGCGGAACATCATTCGTTTGGCGAGTCACATGTGCTTTGAGCATCTTTTCGATAGCAAGGTGCGCAAAGAAAAGACAATGTCGCAAATGCTCTTTTTCCAGCAACGACTCAGCTGCCGCAAAGTCCTCCTCTGCACTAACTTTCCAGAATTCAATCTGTTTCTGAACGTCCATATATAAAACCTTGTGTTTTTTGCCGATTAGAATATACCAATAATTCCTGCAGCAGAGCAAGGTTAATACTTTATAGGGCAAAGCCACAACTCATGTGGCTATTATTCATTGCTCCAGTTTCGGAAGCAGTATATCGCCGAATTGTTTTGATAGTTCAACCACTTGATTCATTTCTGATGGCTCGATCTGCCGCCAGTCACCAGGATATCTCGTCTCAACTCCATGAATGGTCAATGTGTCCGATGCATCAGATAACCGGGAAAGCTCTGGCGCGAATGGCTCGGCTAATTGGATTAACCTTCGCAAATCATGCGTTTTTGGCGTCTCGATACCATGGCTGGTAAGAAATGCTTTTAACAGCTTCTCAACAAATTGTTGGCAGTGAAAACAAACCGTTTCAGCCGGGCATCGCTCACTGGCCATTAGTATCTCCACGGCCGTCCAGTCGCTCCGGGCTTTTGCCCGCCACTGTCGGATGGCTTCACGAGTCTGGTCGTTCATAGAGAACTCTCCCGTATTTGTCTGCGAAATAGACGATGTGATTCACAACCGACCGCCAGCGAGTGTATTCCTCCGGGGTCTTGACAATAATGTCGAAAGCGGCGGGAAAATCAGCCGCCAGACGTCGGACGGCACCATAACGTTCAGGTGGCGGTAGAGAAGTCTTGGCAACCACCAGCAGGTCTACATCCGAATCTTCCGTGGCCCGGCCTGAAGCATAAGAACCAAAAAGCACAATCCGTTCAGGATGGAACTGACGCCTAATCCGTTGGACTAATTCTTCCATCTGAGCTATCGTCACCATTATGAAGCGTTTCCTTTATCTATCCGGGGATCAATCGCACTAATCCTTTGTCTGCACTGCTTCATCAGGCGGTACAAGTGGCTCAATGAGTCGAATCAATTCCGGTATGTCCTTCTCGACTACATCCCAAACCCTTTCGGGTATAATACGGAAATATTCGTGAATCAGTCGATTCCGCATACCGATTATCCCCTGCCAGGGAATCTCCTGATGTTCCTGTTGATATTGAAGGGTAACCTTACGGGCTGCCTCTCCAATAATCTGAATCTGTCGCATCACAGCGTTCTGGATCAGGTCGTCGTTCTCAAATTGCTTACGACCAACTCCCTGCGTAAACTCCTGGACCTTGCGAGCCGCCAGCAGCATATCCAGTAGAAAAGCATCATCACGCCACATAGATCGCTTCCTCAGATTGCAGGATATGCCGTCTGCGTATATAATTTTCACTTTTTTCGACAGCCTGGCGTTCGACGATGTCCACCTTATGGCCCAGAATTTCGGACAGTTCGTTCTCCATCGCTACAATTTCCATTAGATCAGGCTCTTGCCCAGGATCAAACTGTACGAGCACATCCACATCGCTTTCAGGCCCGAAATCATCCCGCAACACGGAGCCGAAAAACGCAAGGCCGCAAATATGATTCCGCCGGCAAAACGCCGAAATCTTTTCTTTGGGCACCTCAATACGAATACCCATGTTCTTACCTTTGCTATTAAATTACTACTTTTGACATTCCTAATATACCAATAATTCCAGCCCCAGAGCAACAATTAAATCGGATAAAGTCAATGTCGAACTAAGCCTGACTAAAACCATTCTACTTGAAACTGGCCGGTTTGGTATCCTTTGGCCAATCTGCAAAACTTGACCTGTGGCAACAGTGTCCTATCAAATTTGTAATTGGGATTAGGATGAAGGCAACCTAACACATTCGGTGGGTCTAAACTAAACCCACAAAGCAATACCGCTGAAACAGGGTTCCTTGCATGCTCAATCCAGTTTGGCGAATTCTTCTTAGGCCGAATAAATACTGAATTTTCTAATCGTGTGCTTTCATATGTATCCCCAACCTTCTCTCCAGTTTTGGTGTTAATTGTCCCTGTTATATACGTAGTTCCCGTTAGCAACTCCTCAGCAGCCAACTCATCAATACAACAAACACTTGCTTTGGAATGTAATGTAGCTATTACAACAATACAAGGAGCTTTTACTTTGCTACATTGCGGAACCTTGTTACAAATCTCAGAACGAAATTTTTCTGTCATGTCTTCGTATGCGGAATCATCAATATCGGGACTATCAGTTGGATATAAACCACTTTCTTTTGTTGCTGCCTCGATAGATATGCAGGTCGTCTCGACATAAAAAGTTTTACCATTTTTGGAGCACAAAAAATCGGGACCACCTTTAGATAAATCCTCGTAAGGTTGGATGTCAATGCCGTAGTCTGATAGAAGTTTTCGCGTCGCAGCTTCACAAATAGCAGCTTCAGCATTATTCTGGAGTAATTTTTCCCAGTTGTTGAGACGAAGCTTCCCAAAAGGCTTAAGCCAAGCACGGTGTTCATTAATCAAATCGGAATAATCAGATATTAGCTTTTCAGTATCACTCATTACTTTCCATTGTGTAAATGTTCACAAATTGTTTTTCGCATGAGTTCGGCGTTGCCGTCTGCGTTGGTGAAGAGTTTGAACCACAAGTAGTTGTTTCTTAAGTATTACTGGTTATGGGCTATGCCGCCAATCCCTGCGGATAGGTGTTAACTTTGCGCCAAAGTCTTCACTTTCGCAACTTTATCACGGAAAATGCGTATCTCTTCCGATTCGTTCGCGGTAGCGTTTAAGAAATCAGCGTATGAAGTGAACTTAGCTTTGCTGGCCTCGTATTCCTTTCGCAATTCCCTCTGGATACGATTTTTCATCTGTACGCAATCAAATTTTTTCTTCTTGCTCGCCATAACTTACCTCTAATGGACTTAATATAGTCAAAGTTCGATATCCGAGATTGATATTTACGCTGTTGAATCCCCTGATTCTGCTGAAATTGACAATGTGCTTGAAATTCCAGCTCAAAATCAGATCTGCTCCAGCCACTGTTGCTGCCGCTACATGCAAAGCATCATTTTGCGAATCCGCAGCCAAAACATTAGCACGGATATAGGCTTCCGCCAGTTCCTGCACATCAGCGCCAAGGGGCAGAATTTCAGTCAACTGGGGTGGCAGGCTCTGCCAGACAGCCTTAATCGCATCGGGAGATTTCTCAAGTTCCCTAAGTGTTACTGTAGATAGAAGCACTACAAACTCGCCTTTGTGCACACGCTCAAAAAAACGCTGGCTTGCCTCACTGAACTCCTCGTCCTGCGTACCACCAAAAACAGATGTATCAACATAAACTCGTATCTTATGCATGGCAACGTTCCATATCTATTACTTCAGTTCTATCCGTATTCTTGGCGAACAGCAAAATCAGTATAACAAAAAAGGGCGAATAGGTAAATACTTTTTCGATTGACTATTGGGTGATAGAAATCGCTTTTCGCATAAGTTTGGCGTTGCCGTCTGTGTTGGTGAAAAGTTTGAATTGGGCAAGAGCCTGGTTGATGAACATAGAAAGGCCATCAATTGTTTTTGCGCCAGCCTGTTTGGCCTGTTTTAAGAGTAAAGTTTCGGCTGGATTATAAACGGTATCAAAAACCACCATATCCTCTTTCAAGCATTCCTGTGGAAAAGGCGTTGCATCAATATTCGGGTACATTCCTATACTGGTACAGTTTATGACTAATTTAGCATCGACATTCGGCAAATCATTCAGACCTGCAAAATTACAATTAAACTCGGCTGCGAGTTTCTCGGCCTTTTTCACGGTGCGGTTATAAACCTTGATTTTGGCACCAACATCAGTTAGACCGGCTACTATCGCCCTTGCGACGCCACCTGCGCCAATAACGGCAACAGGTAAATCTTTCAAATCCACTCGTGTTAGATCCATTGTTGATGTTATCGCATCCAACGCAGCAGCGTAATCGGTATTGTAAGCGGCCAGTTTGCCATCTGTGCTGATGATAAGTGTATTAACCGCACCTATTTTTTCGGCTAATGGTTCAATAAAGCCTTGCTTTGCTTTGACAAAATTCAGGGCGTTTTGTTTGTGTGGGATTGTTACGCTAAAGCCTTTGAAGTTCAGCCATTCTCTGGAAAGGATATTGTTTAAGAATTCGTCAAATTCCTCCCGGCCGCCCTCTACCAGCAGCGGTAAATATAATTTGTTCATATTCATGTCGGCAAAGCAGGCATTATGGATGGCAGGACTTAGCGAATGGCCAACAGGGTCGGCAATCACACCGAAAAGTTCGGTATCGGAATCTATAGAGTTGTACCGAAATAATCCCTTCAATTGCTCAATAGTCAACTGCCCCGGTGCGGTGGCAGCTTCGGCGTTTACACTTGCGAAGGTAACAAAGCTATCGAGTTTTTTTGCTATGATTCTACTTATCAGGCCGGCGGCGCCCATACAGAATACAATCGAATCACCATTGGCGTTGTGCAATAAATCGAACGCATCAAAACAATCATTGATATGGTTTGCGGTATAGACCAACTTTGGGATGGCAGTCGGGCAGACCTTCAGGATATCGTGATAAAGCCGGTTAATGTCCTGAAATCGGGATTTGAAATCGTGGGCGGACAGAATCAATCGGGTTTTCGCACCCTCGGCCAACGCTGCTTTTATCTTTTCCTGCCCATCGACAGAAAGAAAATTGTCATACTCACAATCGATAAAATCGCAGGCGCTTCTGACAGCTTCTGCGAGAATCTCGATTCGCAAGTGCTCCGGATAAGGCCTTACGCCCCCCTGCTTCTCGTCACGACAGGTTATGATAATCGGCAAAGGTTGAGGTGCGGCACTTTTAGTCTCAGCAATTAATTCCTTAACCAAATCTGAGTTGAGGTCTTCCAGATAGTCGGTCCGCAGCTCGAGGATTTCGGCACCTGCGGCCAGGGCCGCTTCGATTTGCCGCCTTGCCTGGTCTAAATTCTGTGCTGCTATGGGAACAGCTAAATATGTCATAGTAACTCAAAGATATAGCAGCGATTGCACCCAAAGGCAAGAGCAAAAACGCTGTAACACGCAGG
>DATLBB010000274.1:0-4555 GCA_035527155.1 Sedimentisphaerales bacterium | reverse complement strand
GACAAGAAAGGTTCTATCGCTGTCGGTAAAGATGCTGATTTGGTTTTGTTAGACGAGGAGTTCTCTGTACAGGTGACAATCGTAGGCGGCAAGATTGTATTTGGAAAATAAGTTTTCAGGGATAACCGGCCAAGACGGACTTTTTGAAGTTAATCGACGCGGACATGCAGTCGGCCAACCGCCTCGTACCCATGCTCATCAGTGCGTCTAACCGTAACGATATAATCTCCGGCTTTGGCATACCGATGTCGCGTCAGTGCATAGCCGGCCGGGTCATGCTGATTCGCATTGCCGTCCGATCGCACCTTAACAGGGGCGCTTCGGTCCCCAAAATCCCACACCTCTTCGCCATGCTGTGTTCCGAAGGACCGCACCTTGAAGGCGACTTCATCGCCCGCCCTCAGGCCGAACGTGGGATAATAATTGGCATGGATCGCCGGCGGCACGCGCTCGGGATGCTTGCGGTCGATTACATAAACCACGGCAAAATCGTATGCGAAATTCCCCGCCGAATCCGTCACCTTCACAATCTCGCTGTACTCACCAGCCCGCTCATACACCCGATTGATCTTACTGCCCCTGGCTTTGGTCCCATCGCAGAATGTCCACTCGCAGGTGGCAATCCGCCCCGTCCTGCACCAGCTCTTAGAAGCGTCAAGTTGGACCGTTTCACCGGTATAGACGACATGATGAGGTCTGGCGACGGCGATAATCTCGGGGCTGTATCGCTGCTGGTACGCCTGCCAGATGAATGCGTAGCCGTTCTGCGTGCCCCACATGCCCGAAGGCTGCCTGCACTTTATATCGAAATGTAAATGCGACCAGCCGCCGCTGCCGCCTTCCTTGCCGATAAGCCCGATGCGCTGCCCCATCTTCACACGCTTGCCCGGAATTACAGGGGTTGCAATCATCGCCAGATGGCTGTAGCGATAGTACCAGCCGCGATCGTCGAGAATGTAAACTACATCGTAGCGCGGCGTGACCGGTGTGTCCTTATGGCCTTCGAGTACGCGCTCAGCTACCGAAACGACCAATCCATCGGTGGCCGCGACGACCTCTACCACTCCTTCCGAACCGCCGAAATCCAGCCCGTAGTGATAGTAGATGTTCTTCTGACCAGGTATGTCACAGGCGTTGACATAGCAGGGGACATTGGCCATCTGGGTGTCGTTGGCGAACCACTTCTGCTTTACGGGATAGACGAATGTGCCGGGGCGAATCCATGGAGAGCCGGCGGGCCAGAGTCGAAGGCGAGCATCTTTAACGAGGCCCCAGGCGTTGGCTTTGCTGCTGTTTTGCACATAGCCCTTTGTGACCGGACAATCGATCCGGACACCGCCTATAGCCTTCGGCAGATGATACGTCGAAGAGACCAGGGACACTGTTTGGCCGTTGACTTTTATTTTGACCTGCGCCCTGCGCACCACGTTACGGACCGAGTCTCGCTTCTCGGTCAACTCCAGAAGCGTCACTGTTGCCTTGGCGCCGTCGTGGAGTGTAACCTGGCGCGTTTGGCCCACATCCAAATCGACTGTACACACAAGAGGTTCGATTGTCGCTGCGGAAAGGGCGGAGGGTGCTAAAAAACAGGACAAAATGAAGACTGTTATTCTGTGATTCGCGTGCATTTTTTCTTGTCCTCCTTTGGGAATTCGGGAATTCCATCCTCCCACTCAACCGGATATGGAGATGTCCTATTGCCAGCCTTATCCTTCACCGGTGTCTGCTAAACAATAAAGCTATAGTGTTTCGTATTTAATGACGGCGCGGTAGAGGCCGTTGATGCGTTTTCCGTCCACGATGATTGGGGGATATTGTTCGTTTCGGGGCTGGAGCCGAATTTTGTTTTTGGGCTCAAAAAAGGCCCTCTTGAAAGTTGTTTCGTGAGGCATTTCAAAACGGACGAAACAATCGTCGCCACTGTGTACTTCGGCCGCGGGAGAGAAGACAACAATGTCACCTTCGTGGAACCTGGGCTCCATGGAATCTCCGACAACACGGACGGCAAAGGCATTGGGGTCGTGCAGGTCGGGACAGCGGACATAGTCATCGGCTATACCGACGGGATAGTCCAGGTCGTTGAAATCGCTGGGATAGCCGGCGGAAACTTTGTTTATGACGGGAACCATTCGGCCGGCAGCCAGAAGCGGCAGACCCTTTTCTGTGTCCAATTCGCTTTTCCTCAGAAGGGCATTGAGGCGTCTTTTATCGGGCTTTTTGCTCATCAGTTTCTTGACGAACTGGCGCCATTTTTGATTTTCAGCCTCCACGGATTCGTAATTTTTGCGAATATCCGAAGGCATACCTTCCACGTGGGCGATGTGCAGCAGGAGGCCTGACTTGAACTTGAGTGTCTTCTCGAGCTTTCTGATGAGCTGGTCGCCGGGGGGGTTATTTACCTTGCCGGTCTCAATGGTCGACAGGTATGGTTTTGAAAAGCCGATGCGAGAGCTTACCTCATCAAGGGTAAGATTCAGCTCTTCACGTCTCTTTCTTATAATCTTGCCTAATGACATATTTCAAATTTTACCACAACCGGAATCAAATGCAAGCACAATTAGATGAATATTTAACAAATTTTTTCAAAAAAAGTGTTCAATAAGTATTTTTATGCCGAGGGCGATGAGGATAATACCGCCGATGGCTTCGATTTTGCTTTCAAAGAAGTGGCCGGCTTTCTTTCCGATGTAAACGCCAAGGTAGGAGAGCACGAAGGTTACGAGGCCGATAATAACGACGGCCACAGCGATTGAGACCTCCAAAAATGACAATGTTATACCGACGGCGAGGGCGTCGATGCTTGTGGCTATAGACAGGATGAGTAAGACCATGACGTTCGACGGATTAAAACTCTCGTTAGCCGGCGCGATTTTGAAGGATTCGTAAATCATTTTGCCACCGACCGCAACCAAGAGTCCAAAGACGACCCAATGGTCGTACTCTGCGATGTGGTCTCTTATAGTGAGTCCTGCGAGCGAGCCGATTAAGGGCATAAAGGCTTGAAAGGCACCAAAGGAAAGTGCTATCCGCAAGGCGTGCTTTGCGTTTAACTGCCTGTACGCGGCGCCGCTGACAATGGAGACCGCAAAGGCATCCATCGCGAGGGCGAAAGCAATAATTATGATTGTGATTAAACCCATAACAGTCGCCTACTATTGGGTCGCAGTAAAATCCCCAAAATAAATTTGTTGATAAACTAAATATTATTGCGTCGCCGTTCCGGCGACAGCTAAACAAGCCCACAATAAATTGCGGGGCCAAATATCTGCAAAGGACATTAAATATCTATGGTTTGCAGCGTTTGCAGGGCCTTTTACCGGCTTCTGTTGCCTTGTTCCTGGTGCTATACGTTACGAGATTAGCGGGCTTTATTCTTTTGGCCGAACTGCAGTTGGGTTTGTGAAAGACCTTGCTGTTTTTGGATGCGACGAATTTGTGTTCGGCAACCAGCTGCTTAACAGGCGGCTTGGCCTGCCTGCCGGAGACGGCCGGCAAAACAATAGCAATATTGTTGGCATCTGCGGATTTGGCGCCCGGTGGATTGGCAGCACGGTAAGCTGCGATAAAGGCTTCAACCTGCGCCAAGACGACATCGGTAACTTTGGCAGGCATATTTTGCACGAATACTTGCTGGATTACCGGCTCTACTTTCCAGACATCAGCTTTGAAGCCCAGCTTAGGGTGTTTTGCCAAATATACTGCTCTGGCTAACGACGTTTGAATACGGAACACGTAGAGATGTGAATCAGTGAGCTTGAGCATATCTATATCAATTCTAAGCTCCGGGATGTTTGCAGATCTCAATCTCAAGTTTCGAACATCTTTTTCCTTGAGACGCCGTAGCAGCACTTTTTTAATATCAGGATTTACCTTGTCTACATCATCTTCAGCAATTGTAATACCGGCGTTCTTGAGCCTGTCCCTGACTAACTTGTCGAGTTCTTTCCCGACCAGGCCGTTTTTGCCTGGCTCGGCATCGAACAGCGTAATAACAACATACAATTCTTCTATGCCTGCGAGTTCCGGGTGAGCACGACCAATCAATATACCGGTCGGATCTTCGGGCAAAGGCGGCTCTACCTTTGCGAGGGCCGGGACAGATAAGATAGTTAAAAGGGCGGCCAGAATAAGATGAAGGTTTGTGGTTTTCATGGTTTTCCTCTCCTTTCGTGAAATACGATTTTGATTTTTGTTTTTCTCAAGACCAAACAAATCCCCCAATAAATTTGGGTGCTAAACAGTTTTGATATTTTACCTAATACCTAATGTTTTGTTTACGGCGGCTTTCATTTTTGCAATGCCGGTCTTTGCTACAGCCAGCGGGTCCTGCTTCCAGTAGTTCGGGTTGAACAGCTCCAGTGACAATACAGCGCGGCTGCCATTTGTTTTCAGGTCGCGGATGATTTGGGTCAGAGGTGCGATGCCGTCGCCGGGCATAACGCGGTCACGGTCACCAATCCTGTCGCGCGGCGGGTCGGCGGGGTAGTCGTTCAGGTGAAAGACCTGGATGGCGTGGGCGCTTAGCTGCTTTAGGCCGGTGAAGTCGGAGCCTCCC
>DATLBB010000273.1:0-3477 GCA_035527155.1 Sedimentisphaerales bacterium | reverse complement strand
TACACTGTATTTTGTTACATTTCTTTGCAGTTTCAGACATTGAGTGAAATGCTCTGTACCCTGTTAGAGAGATATTCTCCATAGTAATATACTCCTGAGACCCATTATATAAATAATAAGATTGTTTGTACAGGCTGAATCTGTAAGAAAAGGCTTTACGATGGCGCACAGTATAAAATAGAATATTTTGCCTTTGTGTGGAGTCGTGCTGGTTTAGAAGTGACTTGATCGAATAAGAAGGATAGGAGTAACTTTGTCAATGAGAAAGGCTGCTTTTATTTATTCGACGGAGCTGGAAAAGATTGGTTATCCGCCGGAGCATCCGTTTAACACCATCCGGGCTAAAAAAACCCGAGAGATTGTTAACTCTATGGGCCTGCTCTCAGGCAGTGCTCGAAGCGAAGTAGCGCCTGTTCCTGCGGAGAGAATCGTACTCAAGAAGTTCCACTCGGCCCGTTATCTGCACGTATTAAGAGACGCTGGCAAGGGACATTGGGACGCTGGAGCATTCAATATGGGACTTGGCACACAGGATTGTCCCATTTTCGAGGGATTGTATGACTATGCGGTCTTGGCCAGTGGGGGAACACTGGTCGCGGCAAAGCTGATTCTTGCAGGTACGGCTGATGTGGCATTCAGCCCATCAGGCGGATTTCATCACGCGGGACCAGAACGCGCCTCCGGCTTCTGCTACATCAATGATGTGGCTCTCGCCTGTATGACGTTGGCGGAAAAAGGGAAGCGGGTATTATATCTCGATGTGGATGTCCATCACGGTGACGGTGTTGCTTACGCATTTTATGACCGCAGCGATGTGATGACCATATCATTTCACGAAAATCCAAGACTGCTGTTTCCCGGAACAGGATTCGAAAATGAAATCGGCACCGGCGAAGGAAAGGGCTACTGTGTAAATGTCCCTCTTCCGGCCGGCACTTATGACGAGGCGTATATGAAGGCGTTTGAAGCTATCGCTCGGCCGTTAATTGGGGCCTTCAATCCTGATGTAATTGTTTTTGAATTAGGGGCTGATGCCCTTGCCGGCGACCCTCTTGCACATCTATATTTGACTAATAATGTTTATGCTGACATCATAAAATATCTGTTAAGTCTTGACATACCCATCCTTGCAACCGGCGGCGGTGGATACAATGTCGATAATACCGTCAGGGCCTGGGCCCTTGCCTGGAGCGTCTTATGTGGAGCTGAGGGTGGTACGAGTCCCGGTACCGGTGGCGTTGGCTCCAGCGGTAAAAAGCGGCAGGGCGGTTTGCGGGACAAGGTGTTAACGGTTGGTAGCCAGCAGAGTGATGCGGTAACACGTGCGATAGAGGCCACGATAGAAGCGGTCAAAGCGAATGTCTTTTGCCTTCACAGCATTTAAATCATCGCTGTGACCTGATGGAGCAAAAGCTGAACTTGTTCAGGAAAGTTACCATTTGACAAAAACGATTGTTTGCAAGATATTGTTGCTTTGCTGAACACGATGTTTTTAAATAGCAGAAAACCATTTTTTTGAGACAGAGCCATGATAAAAAACATTGAATCCATTATGAGTCCGCGGTCAATTGCAGTCGTGGGAGCGACCAACCGGCCTGGCAGCGTAGGCCTTGCCGTATTTCGCAATATCCTCAACGCGGGCTTTCAGGGGGTGCTTTATCCGGTCAATCCCAAAGCAAAGTACGTCCAGAGCGTAAAGGCATATCCAAAGTTGATGGATATTCCTGATGAAGTGGACCTGGCGGTCGTTATTGTTCCCGCCGAGATTGTCTGCCCTATATTGGAAGAGGCTGGTCAAAAGCAGGTCAAAGGGGCCATTGTCGTTTCTGCCGGTTTTAAGGAGGTAGGGGGGCACGGCGTAGAGCTGGAGAATTGTGTCAAGCAAGTGGTTGCGAAATACGATATCTGCCTCGTGGGACCTAACTGCCTCGGAGTCATCAATAACAGTGAGAACGTTCGGATGAATGCCAGTTTCGCAACGAAGATGCCGAAACAGGGAAACATTGCCTTTATTTCGCAGTCCGGGGCCCTCTGTACCGCCGTGCTCGACTACGCAGAAGGCAGGGACATTGGATTCTCCAAATTCATCAGCTTCGGTAACAAAGCAGATGTGAATGAGACAGACCTCTTGCGTTATCTCAAAGATGACCCGGATACAGACGTGATTCTTATGTATCTTGAGGATATTACTCATGGCCGGGCGTTTCTTGAGACCGCAAGGGAGATCACATGGCAGGCACGAAAGCCTATGCTCGCCGTCAAGTCCGGTCGTTCTGCGGAGGGTGCCCGTGCGGCTGCATCTCACACTGGTTCGATGGTTGGCTCCGATACCTCCTACGATGCTCTTTTTTATCAAAGCGGCATCCTCAGGGTGGAGGGCGTCGCCGAACTTTTCAACCATGCCATTGCTTTTGCAAAACAGCCGATACCTAAGGGCAACCGCATAGCCATTGTCACAAATGCCGGCGGA
This sequence comes from Sedimentisphaerales bacterium, assembly GCA_035527155.1. GTDB lineage: Bacteria > Planctomycetota > Phycisphaerae > Sedimentisphaerales > Anaerobacaceae > CS2-K091. The sequence continues at coordinate 1,007 of DATLBB010000273.1, read as the reverse complement.
CCGGGCATAATGGCTACCGATGCCGCCATTCGCCACAACCTGAAAATTGCCACTCTTTCGGAAAAAACAAAACAGAAATTGAAAAAAGAGCTTCCACCAACTGCCAGTATCGAAAATCCTGTGGATGTGATTGGAGATGCGACACACGAGCGTTACGAAGCCGCCATTCGCCACATCCTTATGGACGAAAATGTCGATGGTGCTATCGTGATACTCAGCCCTCAGGCGATGACGGATATTATGGAAACTGCGGAGATCGTCCCACACGTAGTAAAGGATATTGACAAGCCGGTGCTCTGCTCATTCATGGGTATTGTCGATGTTTCCGAGGGCGTCAAATATCTGGAGAGGCACGGTATCCCAAACTATGCTTTTCCGGAAGCGGCGGTCAGGTCAATGGCCTCTATGGCTTTCTATGGTAACCTGCTGACTCTCGACAAAAGAGAGGTGCGAAGAGTAGCTGCTGACCGGGATACCGCCACTGTCATCATAAGTAACAAACTCGCCGGCAAGGACAGATATTATATGTCTGAAAGGGAGGCGAACGAAATTCTTCAGTGTTACGGGTTCCCGGTCTTAAAGAGCATTCTGCTAAAAGATCCGTCAGAGGTCGATGAGGCGGCGGAGCAAATCATCTTTCCGGCGGCTATGAAGATTTCTTCTCAGGACGTTGTCCATAAATTTGATGTGGGAGGCGTTCGGTTGAAAATTAAAAATAAAGAGGAGGCGCGAAAGGCATATCAGGAAATCATTGATAATGTCAAGAAGTCTAAACCAACAGCAAAAATCGATGGCGTCATTATCGAGAGGATGGCCAAGCGCGGCATGGAAGTGATCCTCGGCGCCGTCCGCGATCCGAGGTTTGGGCCAATCTGCATGTTTGGCCTTGGCGGTACATTGGTTGGGGCTATGAGGGATGTAACTTTCCGGCTGGCTCCAATGTGGGAGATTAGTGCTGAGATAATGATAAAGAGCATAAAGGCATACAGTCTTCTCAAGGGAGTTCG
>DATLBB010000272.1:0-3909 GCA_035527155.1 Sedimentisphaerales bacterium | reverse complement strand
GGTATTGTGGTGACCAGTCATAACGCTGATTTGATATGCAGCGCCGACTTCGACGAATTGGGTTTTAAGCCTCCGGAATCTTCTGGCGAATTCCTGCCGTGGGGCTTCATCGGCAACATCGGTCTTAACGCTGCCGAGCAGCTGTATGTGGCCCTCGAAGATGGCACAGGCACTGTTTCGGTGGTCACCAACCCTGATCCCAATGCAGTGACAGCGACAGACTGGCAGGAGTGGAATATCGAGCTGACTGAGTTCGCTAACCTGGACTTCAACGATGTCAGGAAGGTCTATATCGGCCTCGGTGACAGGGGCACTCCGACTGAAGGTGGAAGTGGTATCGTGTACATTGATGATCTCCGTGCTTGTCCGCCCAGATGCGTTCCTTCGCTTGCAAAACCGTATGCCGATATAGCCGGACCAGACGGCGTAGGAGATGGGTATTACGATTGCGTGGTTGGCGAGGAAGACATGGCGGTACTGATAGGCGACTGGCTGCTGCGCGACGAGCTTATTACAACCCAGGCTCCCAGTGACACTAATCTGATAGCACGCTACACGTTTGATACCGACTACACGGACAGCGTCGGCGGCTTCAACCTCGACCCGAACGGTACCGTACAGATAGTTTCTGACGCGGTCAGAGGCAATGTGCTGGACTTGAGCGGCGCAGGCTATCTGCAGTCCGACCACAACGCCGTGGACCTCGGTATTGATGGCAATACCCCCAGGACGTTCTCGTGCTGGGCGTATACACGCCAGTTCACCGAAACAGGCCTCTACGAGGTTGGCCAGCATGTGGATGGGCAGGATTGGTCGTTGAGAACAACGGGCAATACCAATGAGTGGCGTGCCCAGCATTGGGGCTATCCTACCTATGACTTTGACTTCAGCTATCCGTCCGAGAATGTGTGGGTGCACTTCACTCACGTCTACGACGGGAACGAGGTCAAGGTATATGCTAATGGTGTTTTAGTTGGAAGCGCGGACGTGAATCTCAACACTGCGGGCAGTCCGAAGAACCTTAGCGTCGGCAAGTGGAGCGATTACGCTCCGTTAAACGGGATGATCGACGACCTGCGTATATACGACTATGGTCTGTCGCAGGCAGAGGCCGCGCACCTGGCTACTGACGGTGCACCGTCGCTGCACATCCCGATTGATTCGCCGGCTGAGTTGTACCAGAGTGAGGCACCCGGCAGTCAATGGATTAACTTCAGGGACTACAGCATCATAGCAGGAAGCTGGCTTGAGAAAGTGCTGTGGCCATAATCAACGTTAGTTAGCGTTGGTTGGCCTATAGTTTTGCATCAGTTCGGGGCCTATGCTGATTGATTCGGCATAGGCCCCGATTGTTTTTCCTGTTGCGGTGTGTTCTGCGATGAATTTTTTTATAAGACTCGAATCTCGAACGCTGAATCTCGTTGACGGAGCAAAGGGTTTCAAATATAATGCTTGGGTGGATGGCAAGTTGTTGATTTTACGCCCATAGCAAAAGCTTAAAAACTATTTTTAAGAGTAAGGCGAAGTTTATTGCCTTGATTAACGGAGCAGATATGTTGACGAATACAACTGTAGCTGGTCTCATGCGGCCTTATGAGAAAGGACATGCCGGATTTTATGATGATATCGCTTTGATTATTGGCGGCTCTTTAGTCATTGCCCTGTCTGCTCAAGTTGCGGTGCTGCTGCCTTTCAGTCCTGTTCCTGTCTCTCTGCAGACCTTTGCTGTGTTGATGATAGGGGCGTTGTTAGGGTCGTGGCGAGCAGCCTTGTCTGTCTTTACCTATATAATGCAGGGGGCGGTGGGGCTGCCTGTATTTGCACTGGGAAGAGCTGGTTTGGCCGTACTTTCAGGGCCGACAGGCGGCTATCTGCTCGGTTTCATTGCTGCTGCATATATTACAGGACTGCTGGCCGAGAGAGGATGGGGCCGCCGAATCGCAACAACGATTTTGGCGATGGCTATTGGAAATGCTGCTGTATATCCTTTTGCTTTGCTTTGGCTGTGCTGCCTGACGGGTATCAACTCGGCTGTGCTGATTGTGGGTTTGTATCCTTTTATTGTCGGAGACGTTTTGAAGGTGGTGTTGGCCGCAGTATTCTGCCATCGTGCTGAAAGCTGCTTGGGCAGATAGAGTTTATCGGTAAAAATGCCATGAGAAGCCAATTGTCTTAATGCAATCGAGCGTTCTTTTTCCAAACGGCCCAAAAAATGCGCAAACTCCGTCTGTCTACCCAGGCCAGCCGAAGCCTTTTGCAGTTCCTCTATCTTGTCCGTGCAGGCGGGTCGGTATCGTAGAGCAGTCTTCCGGTAAGGGGTGATTTCCTGTGGTCAACGGGGCCGGCAGGAACGAAGGTACGATGTGTCCATTTCAATCTTTCTTGATATGTCCCAGCTCCTTGAGTTTGTCTTTGATTGCCTGCATATCCTGCTCATTCAAAGGACGCTCGACAGGCAAAGACGACAATGGATGCTCTTTTTTGCCAAAACTTATGAAGGACCATAGTCTTTCATGCATATAATAACAAATCACCTTTGCTACCACCTCGACAGCGCCAACACTAAGTGAAAGAATAATTTTGCGAGTAAAGACAAAAACTATCGTGGTCGTAGCAATAGCGGCAAGTAGCCGATAACTTACTGCTTTCATTATTGAGCGCCGGTGTGCTTCCTTATTATAGTTATTCATCCTGCATATACCCCAGGGACCTTAGCTTTTGTATCATAGAGGCTGATTCCTTGTCCTGAGCCCGGCTGCTTCTTTCGGAGACCTTTGTTGTTTGAAGTTCCTCGACCATTTTCTCTATTGCGTTCATATCAAATTAAATGGGCATACAGCAGGTTTCGCTGCCGATGCCTCTATAACGGTTTCCATTTTGATTTCATGTTACCATACCACAGCGTGGTAAAATTATCGGCGTGTAATATATCCGGGTTTAAGCTCTTTTACAATTAAATAGTCCCTGCTGCGGAAAGCCTCTTTCGCTATGAGGGACTTTTTTGAACACTGTGGTTTTACCGGAGGTAGTTTTGCCCCCAATTTTTTTGGGGCGTTGTTTAGCTTAATTTTCTTGTATTATTGGCCTGTCGGATGTAAATTAAGTCAGAATTTGTCGTAGCGTGTTTTTGGATAGGGCGGCATTAACCATAAGGCCCTTTTCAAATATGTAGTTATTGGGGAATAGTGTAACGGTAGCACGACTGACTCTGGATCAGTTAGTCCAGGTCCGAATCCTGGTTCCCCAGGTGTTTGTTACCAGTCGAACTCAGCGACAATAGGTGTGTGGTCGCCCGGCTTCTTGCTAATCTGTGGTTGCTACAATCGCCACGGTGTGCGCATCGGACGACTGAGCATACAGGTCGCAGACGTATCACCGATAATCTTTTCAACTCTTGCATCCCAGCGGACCTTTCGGCCCAGAATCATCGCAATATTACCCAAATGCGCGGGTATCGCCGACCGGTGTCCCACCTCGACACCGGTGATGGTTTGTGCGCGGGTCTTGACGCAGTCGAGAAAATCCCTCCGGTGTCCCTGACGGTGGTCACCTCTCGGCCTCGCTAAGTGTATTTCGTCGGGGCCTATTTTCTCCTTGAGCAGCCGCTTCGGACTTGCGTCAAGACCGCCGCGGGTTATATGTACCCATCCTCTCTCACCGATAAACCTCACACCCTGGCGAAGATGGTTATTGCTTGCCACACGCATCACAAGGCCGTCGGCGTATTTACATTCAAAATCATAATCCACCGCAGCGTCCCACAAGCCCTCTTTGGGAAATACTCCGCGTCCGCCGACTTCGACCGGCCCGGTATCGTCACAGCCCATGCCCCAGTGTGCGATGTCAATATGGTGGGCGCCCCAATCGGTAACCTGCCCGCCTGCATAGTCGAGAATCCAGCGAAAGTTC
>DATLBB010000271.1:0-13031 GCA_035527155.1 Sedimentisphaerales bacterium | reverse complement strand
GTACGATTTCACAAGCCAACCGCACGTTCGTCTGCGATTATACACAGCCCACCGGGCCGGGCTCAACAAAACGGAGATGACAACGCTTGATGTGCTGGACGAAGAGGGATGGAAAGAATGGTTGGCCGCTATGCGAGTGGGTTTTGCCGACGAACTTGAGGACCAGATGCTACCTGAGCCGGATGAGAACGCTTTCAAGCGTAAGCAGGAGCTTTTCAAAAATACGAAGCGTGTAATGACATACTTTGCGCCACGCGGCATCGGGCCATCTGCCTGGAGCGCCGATGAGCGCAAACATACCCAAATCCGTCGGCGGTTTATGCTGCTGGGACAAACGCTTGACGGCATGCGGGTCTGGGACGTGCGGCGGGCGATTCAGACGCTGCGTGCTATTGATTCGATAAGCAACGTGCCGATAGGACTTCGGAGCAAGCGCCAGATGGCCGGTATCGTTTTGTACTCTTCGCTGTTCGAGCCCCGCATTGTCCGTCTCGACCTGTGGAACCTGCCCGGTTCGCACCGGGATGGGCCAACCTTCCTCAATGTGCTGCGGTATCTGGACATGCCCCAGACCGTAGCAATGGCAGCCGAACGCAGCCGTGTACGGCTCTATCAGAAAGATGATTCCGGCTGGCAGTTCCCGAGGACCGTAGCCAAAAAACTGGGTTGGCCGGAAAAGCAATTTCAAGTCTTTACCTTCCTTGGGACTCCTTCGGGAGTATCAACCGAAGGTGAGCCATAACTTTTAAGCTGTTCTTGGATTAATCTGCATTTTCCAACAGAGGAACATTTAACTTTGGGATTTATTATGAGAAGACGCGAATTCCTTAAAGCGGCTGCCAGTACTGTTCTTCTACCCTTATGGAGTTGGGCCAAGGAGATACCACGCGACCTTAAAATCACCCGTATTGTTGGTTTTGACCTGGTTAGTGAACGAGCCAAGCTGGCCGGCAAGAACTCTCGGCTTGATGTGCACGGCAGACGAGCTACCGACCGAATGGTCCGGCTTTTCACGAATATGGATTTGGAAGGAATCGGTAACTGTCGTACAGGAAAAGCAGAACTTGCCCAACTGTTAGGAAAGAACCCCTTTGAGTTTTACAAGGGTGCAAATCGGAGGATGACCGGCCCGCTCGGCAGCGGGACGATGCCGCTCTGGGACTTGGTCGGGAAGGTTTTGAAAAAGCCGGTTTACAAACTATTAGGTGGAGCTGGTCCCGAAAGGGTCCCTGTCTATGACGGGTCGATTTACTTCAGCGACTTACTTCCACAATACAGTTCCAAGCCCCTCGACCGCTTCAAAGAAGAAATTGATATGGGAATGGCTATTGGGCATCGCGCTTTCAAAGTGAAAATCGGGCGAGGGGCTAAGTGGATGCCGCCAGAAGAAGGTTACGCTCGTGATGTGGCGGTGCTGAAAACCATCCGTCAACACGCGGGGCAAAAGATTCTTGTCGGAGTGGATGCCAACAATGGTTACGACCTGGCGAAGACCAAACGGCTTATGGAGGAACTACCCAACTATAATTTTGCCTTCTTAGAAGAAATGTTCCCGGAGCAGATTGAGAAGTGCCTGGAACTTAAACGTTTTATACGCCGGCATAGATGGAAAACCCTGGTGGCAGACGGCGAGACCCAGAGCAAGCTGGAAGCTTATAAACCATTCATTAAAGCTCGTGCAATCGACGTGTTCCAGGGGGACATGAATCGCTTTGGCTTTGAAGGCATCTTGACGGAGGCTGACTGGTGCAGGCCTCAGGGATTGCGAGTAGCTCCTCACAACTGGGGCTCTCTCGTGGGTTATTATATGCAGCTGCACGTTGGACGGGCTATCACCAATTTCTATAGGGCAGAACACGACCCTCTTTCCAACGCGGTACTCATTGCGGACGGGTACGATATCCGGAACGGCTCGGCCAGCGTCCCGGATGCACCGGGATTCGGTCTGAAAATCAACGAGGACAAGTTCGCCTCGACTGTGCGAGTAAACTTCGACCTCAAGGCTTGAAATGGCTTCGGTATTTCGCCGGGACCCCCAGACATCGCTTATTGCATTTGGGTGTCCCCTGCACATACCTGGCAAAGCTGGAGGCCGCTGCCCTGGGACGTATAGAAAATTCGGCCATTCGATACAACCGCACCCACACATTCGCGTATGTCCACGCATGGCCCGGAAGAAACCAGCTTGTTGCCGTTGGATGTGTCAATCATGTCCATATTGGGGCCGATTATGTAAGGCTCCGATAAGGTAAATCGGGTGCACGCATAGCCTTTGTCAAAGACAGACAGGATTTTCCCCGTCTGCTTGTCTATCAGATAGCTTGGTTTGCCAGTAGATGCGTGGGTGAAGAGAAAATTTCGGCCTATTGTTACGACGTTGACCGCCTTTGCGACCGGTTCTGACTGCCATATTAACGAACCATTCTCCGCGTCCAGACACCATACGTAGCGATTGTTCGTCTTTTCATTTGGCCGATTGTATCCGCCCAGATAAAGACGCCCGTTCTCTGCGGAGATAGTGGTGCCCGCGGTAACATAGTATTTAGTCGTCAGCCAGATTACCCGGCCGGTCATTGGTTCAATTGCTGCTGTCAGGCCCTTTGCGCCCGGAAGGCCTTTTCCTGTTTTCGCTGCGTAACCGAAAAAGCAGGAATAGTAAAGCGTCCCGTCCATCAGACACAAACCAGCATCGTTGCCACCGAAACCGAACTCAGAAAAATCTATCGTCCAAACCTCTTTGCCGGTGTCAATGTCCCATGCCCGCACTAAGGGTTTTTGGTCTTTGGGGTAATAAGGATTGTTGTGGCTGTATATCCAGCTCATTATCTCTGCTCCGTCAGGTGCCTTTATGGGTGTGCCCTTGTGGATGTAAGCCTTTTCTGTTCCCTGCGGTGCGTAATTACCAGTGCCGAATACATAAACGGCAAGGTTCTTGTATATAACCGGAGGTTGTTGCCGGCTCCAGCTTGGCGAGCCGGTAAAGGGAGCCTCCCACAGCAGCTTTCCTGTTGCCGCGTCGAGACACCGCATACGAGATTTCTTCATCCCTGCTTGAGGAACCAATAGGCGCTCTTTATAGTAAATCGGGCAGGTAAAAGAGATATGTACTCCAGGCCAGTACCTCCTCCACAACAGTCGGCCGGTCTCCTGCTCAACGGCGAAGATTTGTCCCTCAGCGGTATGGGTGTACATCCGGCCACCGCCGCACACGGGAAGGTGCTTGAACGTGCCTTCGTAGCGGCGAATCCACTTGATTTTGAAAGGTGGGCTTATTCGTTGGTCATTTGCATTCGTACCGGCCAGGTTGCCGAAGTTGGTAAACCAGTCGTATTTGGGCTCGGTGAGCTTGCCGGTAAGCGGACTTCGAATCTTCCATAATAGAAGGTCTTTCGACGGCAGCGGTGCTGTGCCTCCCGGCCCCAGGACATACAGGTACCCATCCTCACAGCCGAAGTAAATCCGGCCATCGCAGACTGCAACCGGAGCGGAGACGGCCTTCCCAAACGCGGTCTTAAACGACCACACCTTGTCGCTACCGGATAAAGGCACGACGTAAAGACTTCCATCCAAACCACCGTACACACCTGTTTCGCGAAGAAGTATTGGTGGTGCGATGGACGGATACCCTCCAAGATACTGAACTGGTTTTCCGGGAGAATGCTTGCAGAAACCAAAATGCTCTTGCGGACGGCATCTGTAAACATCCTGTCCGCGTATGCTCACCGAGGAGAAACTCAATAAGCCGGGGCGATTTATCTCAGTCTGTGTTCCGGAGACATATTTGGTCTTCGCCTTGCTGTCACGGAGCCGAATTATCTCGACCCTGCCTGTATTATCCCGCCGATGCCATTGTCGATAAATTGCTCCATCTTCACTTATGCTTACCCCGAATGTGGCCGGGCGTTCTGAGCCTGCATATGGTGGCACAAGCCCCATGCCACGAAGCCTGGGACTGCCGCCGACGTCTTCCAGACAAACCGCCGAACCCCCGGCAGGAACAACGAGTATCCGCCGAGAGGCGTCCTGCGGATTGCTGTATGCCGCTAAGTTCATCGAGCAGCAGAACTGGTCGCGCCATGTTACTCGTCCATTCTTGTGCTTGCACCACTCATCGCCGCTCCAGCGATTACCGTTGAAGTCCATAATCTCCTTGACGTAATCCCAGAACCAGCAGATTGTCCCATCGGGTTCAAGGGCATAGATTTGTGAGCCGAGTGTGGCAAAGTACACGCGGTTGTTGGCTACAACAGGAGTGCTGAAGATTGGCTCGCCGCAGGCGATTTCCTTGACCACAACTCCATTTGTCCTGTCTAACACATAGTAGGACCCGGCCATCGTACCAAAGTGAAGGTACCGTCCCGCGATAGCCGGTGATGAGATATTATTACAGTTCGCTTTACCGCCACGGCTCTCGAACTTCCATACAACGCGCAGTGTCGCAGCGTCGATGCAAAAAGCTACTCCTGCTCCGTCCACCACATAAACACGCCCGTCCGCCACCACGGGTGCAGTAAAGACGGCATCCGTCAGCGGGAGTGCGCCAATCAATCCGAGTCCGCCTTGACGGATAGTCACGGTTCTATCAGGCACATTGCCCGAGTGCCTGCAATCGTATTTGAACTGCAGCCAGTCCTCGGCGGCAGCTTCAGTCGTCATCCCCATCAAAGTCAGGAAAAGAACAATCACAAATAAACCACTCTTTGTTCTCAGTAAACCAAACATATTGTATTATCCTCCCTATTGTGCCGGCTCCAGCATTCCCAGACGCCACGGGATTTGGCCATACTGTTTTCCTGCTTTAGCTTCGTCACTTACGCCCTGGAACAGAAACCGGAGGTCAGCAGGGTCCACGGTAAGGGTTTGGTCGAAACCATCTCTAATAATTTCGCCGTGGCTAAATGAGTCCGTCCAGTGCGTACCTGTGTGCCGGGTATTGACAGGGCCGGCGAACGGCTTGTCCTTTGTTGCTGCCAGCGGCGTCCACTGCCCGTCGAGCTTCTCGGCTAAATAGGCCTTGTAGTACCGTCGGCCGCCCGCCTGTGCTTCGACTACGGTCAAATACTTTTTCTCCTTGGGAGTCCTTACGGACAATCCCTTCAAATAGTATGTGTGACTCGCCTCGAAAATGTCACCTCTGATAGCCAGGACCGGTTCGGACCAGCCCTTGGGGAATTCTCTCAGCGGTGTCTCCTCACGCCACATCCGCCCGTCGAGTGTGGTGAAGAACAGATACGCCTTGACATCGTCACAGATGATCCAAAAATCCAATCCAGCCTTTCCATTGGCACGCTTTTGCCCCAGAGGCCGCAGCTTGCTCCACGAAGCAGGCTCGGCAATGTCCGTAGTAGTGGCATACGACGCCCCATACTGGGGGTCCCATGATTCGTCGCTGGCCTGGCATATCAGATACCACTTCTTGTGCGGCCTAAAGTAGAACACCTGTGGTGCGCAGAAATATCCATCGGTGAGTTTCAACATACGTCGCTTGCCAGTGTTGACCTTTGTCCAATCCTCAAAACAAAGGTACTCTATTTGGTGAGACCGTTGCTTGCCGCGGATAGTGCAAAACAAGTGCCAGCGACCCTTGTAGTAGACAACCGTAGGGTCTTTAATAGAATAGAGCGTGTCAGTGGGACGGTCCGCAGTCCTGGGGACTCCGCCGTAAGGCGTCCCCAAGCGGACTTCCGGAGGACTAACCAGGGGTGGACTGATAATCCACTTGAATCGCCCGGCTAACAGCTCGTTGACAGCAAGCAGGCTGTCAGAGCCGGAACCACCGGGGATGACGGCTGCGTCCGTCAGTAAGACTTGTGCGAAAAATATAGCCGACAGAACAACCGGTGTAAAAGTTGCCATATTCGACCTCCTTGTATACTCCGCTATTATGTTACTGAAATTTTAGTGGCTCCATCCCGAAAACCACTCACATAAAAATACACACACAGCAAAAAGAGTAACCGATAACGGAAGGAACAGCAAGGGTCAAATTACGAAAAGACCAAATGTTGCACAAGTGTAATCCCTGGAAAATGAGCCTTCCCGCAGAAACAGACAGGCCGAACATTTTATGCTTGCAATTTGCTTCGATGAGATTATACTTACTTCACAAGGGCCGGCTTGAGGTTTTGATGGCATCAAGTAATGCCCACATATTTTGCCCTCTGAGGAAGGCATGAGTTTAATCCGCCAAACTTCGTGGCGGATTGATGTTATAGAAACGTGAGATGGTCTCTGCAAAGTGAATATTTATTCAGGAGAACCTGCGATGACGACTTCAAGCTCTTTTCATTCGAATGTGTGCCTGTTCCTGTGCATCTTTCTTGTCGGTGCGGGCGCCGACGCAGCGGATTGGCCGACCTATCGCCACGACAATGCGCGGACCGGCTGCACGCGCGAGTCGCTTGCAGCACCACTGGTCCTGCACTGGATTTACACACCGGTCCATCCTCCCCGCCCGGCCTGGTCTGGGCCGGCCGAGCGCCCAAGAGAAGGTTTCAGACAGCGGCATCGTGTCATTTTCGATGACGCCTTCCAGGTGGCCGCAGCCGGCGACTTGGTCTATTTTGGTTCTTCATCCGACAACAAAGTCTACGCCTTTGAGGCGGCCACGGGCAAAGAACGCTGGTCCTTTTTTACCGGCGGGCCCATTCGCCTGGCACCGACGGTCTGGAAGGACCGAGTATTTTCCGGTTCGGATGACGGGTTCGTTTATTGTCTAAAAGCCTCCGACGGAGAGCTAATCTGGGCCAAACGCGGCGGCCCAAACGACGAAAAACTTCTCGGAAACGGCAGCATGATTTCGCGCTGGCCTATCCGAACCGGGGTGCTCATCGATGACGATATTGCTTATTTTGGCGCCGGGATTTTTCCGCATGAAAACGTTTACCTCTATGCTGTACGTGCCGACGACGGCAAACTCATCTGGAAGAACGATACCATCAGCCAGGAAAGCGCAAACCGCAACGAGCTTTCGCCGCAAGGTTACCTCCTGGCCAGCAAGAATCAGCTATTCATTCCGTCCGGCAGGTCGCTGCCCGAAGGCTTTGACCGCCAAACCGGACAGGTAGTTTTCAACCGCAAGCTTGGCTGGCGTGGTGAGCAAGCTGGAGGCCTTATTGGCGGCACGTATGCCTTGCTGGCCGATGAACAGATCTATACGGGCACGCAGGAGCACCTATTGGCCCTCGACCAGAAGACGGGCAGGACGGGCTTTGGCTGGTTCCCGGGCCGACGGCTCGCGGTAGTGGGCGATATGGCTTATCTGGCAACAGGACAGGAACTTGTAGCTATGGACCGCTCGCCCTATGCCAAGGCCAGCGTACGCCGCAATGCTCTGGAATACAAAATCAAGGGGCTTCGAAGCTCCGTAAGAAAAGCAAGTGGCGACAGACGCACAAAACTCCAGCAGGACCTAAAGGCCTCTGAAGAACAGCTTGAACAGCACCGGCGTAAAAATATCGCCCCCACAATCAAGTGGCAAGCGCCTTGCACGGCAGACGGCGAGTTGATAGTTACCGCCAAGTGTGTTTTTGCCGGTGGCCAAGGACAAGTAAGCGCTTTCAATCGCCAGAGCGGCAAGGTCGTTTGGAATGCAACAGTCGACGGCAAGGCACGGGGCCTGGCCGTGGCTAACGGACGTCTCTACGTCAGTACCGATGAAGGCAAAATTTATTGCTTTGCTTCAGGCAACATAGCGAAGAGAAAAAGCCCTGTGCTCAGGCTGTCCGCACCTCCGGTCGTCAATCCTTATCCAGAAGACAAACTCACTACAGTCTACGATGCCGCTGCCGAAGCCATCGTTATGGAAACGGGAGTTACAAAAGGATATTGCCTTGTTATCGGCGCAGAACGTGGCCGACTGGCCTATCAACTCGCAAAACGCACAAAACTGACGATTATCGGGGTGGAACCCGATGCGGAGAAAGTCCGGGCGGCGAGGCTGGCTCTCGATGCAGCCGGCCTATATGGCGAACGTGTGACTATCGACCAGGGCGAGCTTTCGGCGCTCCGTAAGGAGTCCCAAGGACTGCCATACTCGAACTACTTTGCCAATCTTATTGTTTCTGATAGTCTGCTTCTGACCGGCAAGATTCCTAACGAGCTCGGCAAACTCACGCGGCATCTAAAACCGTGTGGCGGCGCCATTTGCTTAGGGATGCCCTCAAATGCACCCGGCAAAAACAATAACATATATCCCGAAAAGGTACGACAATCGCTGGCGCGGTTGGAATTGGGCCTGTGCCGCGTGAGCGAAACGAACGGACTCTGGGCGACCTTGAAGCGAGGTCCGCTGCCGGGCGCCGGTAAGTGGACACATCAGTATGCCGAGCCGGGCAACACCGCTTGCAGTGATGACCTGGCCCTGAGCGGGCCGCTTGGGCTGCTGTGGTTTGGCGAGCCCGGGCCCTCGCCGATGGTCAATCGCCACGACGCAGCCGCTGCGCCGCTGGCGGTCAACGGCCGGCTCTTCATCCAGGGCGAAAATATGGTCATGGCATACGATTCTTATAATGGCGTCCTGCTGTGGAAGCGCAACATACCCGGTGCCATGCGCACAAGGTTAAAGAAAACCGAATGCAGCAATCTGGCTGCTTCCGAAGACAGTTTCTTCGTTGCAGTGGGTAACAAATGCCTTCGGCTCGATGCCGAAACCGGCGAGACCCGCGCAACCTATCAGGTACCTGCCGCTCTCGAAAGTACATCCGGCAGATGGGGATATCTGGCCTATGTTGATGGTATCCTCTACGGCAGCACTGAAACAAAAACGGGTGTCTCAAATTCGGTTTTCGCCATCGATGCACGAAATGGAAAGCCCCTCTGGACATACGAAGGGAAAAATATTGCCAACCTGACTATTACCGTCGGAGATGGCTGGTTCTTTTTCATCGACAGCTCTCTGACGCCCGAGCAGCGGCAGGCGTTACTGGAGCAAGACAAATCCCGTCTAAACAATCTGACTGACGAGGAGGCAAAGAAAGCCGAGCAAAGACAGAAGAGACTCGACGCTCGCCTCGCCGTTGCTTTCGACGCCCGGACGGGAGGCAAGATTTGGGCCAAACCCGTGGATGTGACAGACTGCAGCAGGATTGGAATAGGCGGCGGTGAGCTGACGGCTATGTATCGCGATGGGATACTGGTCCTGTGCGGCGCCAATGCGAATGGCCATTACTGGCGGCAGTTTCTTTCCGGTGAATTTTCGCGCCGTAGGTTAGTGGCACTGTCGGCCAAGAATGGTAAAGTGCTGTGGGCTAAGGACGCCGACTATCGGCATCGGCCTGTCATTATCGGCGACACGGTTTTAGCCGAACCTTGGGCTTTTGACCTGAAGACCGGCGAGCAAAAGATGCGCCGCCACCCACTGACCGGTGCACAGACGGCGTGGCAGTTCTTGCGGCCGGGCCACCATTGCGGTGCGATTTCAGCGTGTCCACAAATGCTTTTGATGCGTTCAGGCTTTACAAGTTACTATGACCTGCGCGACGACAGCGGCATTCGTCATTTTGCCGCACACCGCCCCGGATGCTGGATTAACGCGATTCCCGCCGATGGACTTGTCCTCGCGCCCGAAGCCAGCGCCGGCTGCGTATGCCTCTTTCCCATAATTTGTTCTCTCGCTCTTGAACCACGCCCTCCCGGGAGGGACGCCTCTGGGCGGGACCACGAGCGATGGGGTATCTACAGTGCCAGCGGAGACAACACGCCCGTTCGACAACTGGCCGTCAACTTAGGCGCACCGGGCGACAGACGTGACGCGGACGGACAACTCTGGCTTGGATATCCACGACCCAGCTTGCCCGGAGACCGCGCGGCGATGGGCTTCTCGCTCAAACTGCAAACAGAATTTCTTGAGGGCGGTGGATATTTCCGACGCAACAGTGAAACCGAATCCGTGGCTGGAACCGAGAATCCATGGGTGTTTACTTCCTGCGGACGCGGGCTCAAGCGCTGCGTCCTGCCGCTTCTGGGTAAGGAGGACAAACCAGCCGAATACACCGTCCGACTCCACTTTGCGGAATTGGAAAACAAACAAGCGAGCGAGCGGGTTTTCGACATCAAACTGCAGGGCAAGACTGTCCTTGGTGGCTTCGATGCAGTAAAAGAAGCTGGGGCATCTCACAAAGCGGTCGTGCGGGAGTTTAGAGACGTTCAGGTCAACGATAATCTTGAAATCGAACTCGTCCCCAAAGACGAGACCGCCTCATCGATGAGCCGGGCGCCTATTCTATGCGGCGTTGAAGTAACACGCGCGAAATAAAAAATGACGCAGAATAATGGAGGACACAATGAATCAGTACTATTCTAAAACCGGGACAAAACTGAAACCATTCGGTTTGATGTTGCATATTGGTCTGCTCGTTGTAATTATTGTATTCAGCAATGCAAAGGCTGAAATGGCTCAAACTTCTCAGCTTAGCAAAGGCAGCACGTTACGTCTGGCATCCATTAAACCGACCGTGTTCTTCATCAAAGATAAAGACGCCCTGCTGCAAGTGGTGGAGGTCAACATTGAAAACACATCTGAATCCACAGAAGCCAGTTTGGACGTCAAGCTCGATAGCAAGCAACAAACAACAGCTCTCGGCAAAGTGAAAAAGGGCAAAGCAACTTTCCAGGTCCATGTTCCGGATATAGCTGAGCCGAAGCCGGTTGAGTATATTCTCAAGGCAAAGGGGAAAGTGCAGGACCGTTGGAAGTCAACGTGGCAACCCAAACGACACTGGCAAGTATATATAGTTCCTATCACACATCACGATCTCGGCTATACGGACACAATCGAGAACGTTCTAAACTTATATGGCGGCTTCTATGACGACGTCCTTCGTTTCTGCGAAGAGACAGAAGATTGGCCTGAGGAATCGAAGTACAGATACACGCTTGAGGGGACCTGGTCAATACAACATTTCATAGAGAACAGGCCGAAGGAGGTCTTCGACAAGCTCGGAAAGTACATCAAGGAAGGTAGAATTGAGATTGGAGCGCTCTTCGGCAATGAGATAAGTGCGCTGTGCAGCCACGAGCAGCTTATCCGTTTGATGTACCCATCGTTTCGATTGAAGCGACAATATGGTTCGAGGATTCTCACAGCGTCGATTACCGATGTTCCCGGTTTGAGCTGGGGTTTGCCGACGGTGCTGGCCGGGGCGGGCGTAAAGTATTTTTTTGCCGGTCTTCCGACATATTTCGAGTGGGGCAGAAGCGATATACATACGTTCTGGGATGAGTCGGCAATATTGCGACACGGCAGACCTGACGCATTCCACTGGCAGGGACCGGACGGAGAAACTGTACTCGTATATTACCAGGGCAGTTACGGATTCTTTAAGGCAGTAACGGGCCCTCACACTTATAAGTATGTAATGGACAATCTTCCCGGCATGCTCGAAGCGATGGAGAAACAAGGTACACCGTTTGATGTTGCTCGTTACATACACAACGGTGTCGATAACTACCCTCCGGACGTCAAGATAAGTCATATTGTAAGGGAATGGAACAGTCGGTGGGCATACCCTAAACTTATCGTGGCGACGAACTCGATGTTCTTTGAAGAGCTCGAAAAGCAATGTGGGGATGTTCGTACATTCCGGGGCGAGCTGCCTCATACAGATTACGTTGTCGGCGCCATCTCCACTGCAAAGGAAACAACCATAAACCGCATCACTCACGACAGGTTACATTCGGCAGAGAAGTTTGCCACCGTTGCATCTTTAGCCAGTGATTATGCGTACCCAGCAGAGAAAATCCGTGAAGCTTATGATAATGTATTACTCTACGATGAGCATACGTGGGGCAAAGATTATCCGGCAGGGAAGTTACAAGATTGGGCCTGGAACGAAAAAAGTCACTATTCGTACAAGGCGGCCGGACTGACACAACCTATTTTGTCCGGAAGTCTCGATAGAATCGCTAATAAGATTGAACTCAAAGAGCAAGGACGTCACATAGTAGTCTTTAATTCGCTTTCCTTTCAAAGAACGGATGTTGTGAGAGTATCACGTTTTGATGTAAAAGAGCCATTTGAACTCATCGATGAGGATACAGGACAAAAAGTACCCTATCAGATTGTTGAACTGGATAGCCCGCAGGCTCCTGTTCCGTACGCAGCCCATCGGTATGGCAGAGGGCAATTTGAGAACAAAGAGCTTTTTGAATTGGTTTTCGCAGCAAAAGATGTTCCTTCCTTCGGGTACAAGACTTATCGACTTGAAGCCAAAAAGAAAGCTACCGGTTTTTCAAGTAGTGTTGTAGTGGGTGAGAGCAGCCTGGAAAACCGTTTTTTCAAGGTCGCCCTCGATTCCCAAACTGGCGCTATAGAAAGCATCTACGACAAGGAACTTTCACGAGAGCTCGTCGATAAGCGGGCGCCACACAAACTGAATCAGTTCGTGGCACGGTGGGTACAAAGCGGTAAAAAAGAAAGTCCAAAGAAAGCAACAATTCGCAAGGGACAAAGCAGCCCTGTCTACGGAAGTCTTGTAGTGTCCAGCCAAGGCGCCGGCTGCCCGCAGCTTACCCAAGAGATTATCCTGTACGATAAGATTAAGCGAATCGATTTCGCCAATCGGGTTCTGAAGGATTCCACGCCGCTTCTGGAGATTTATTTTGCCTTTCCGTTCAACACGCAAGAGAATCCTGATTTTCGGTTCGAAGGTTCCAACTCAGTCATCAAGCCTCTGCGTGACCAATTCCCCGGTTCGAATTCCAACTACTACGCGGTCCAACACTGGGCAGATGTCTCCGACGGTAAGATTGGCGTAACGTTATCCTGCGTCGACTCGCACCTGTTAGAGTTTGGTGGGCTGTGGCCTTGTTACGTTTCGCAGGCCCATCACGGCGTGACGCCGCCCGGTTTCGGGCGTGAGTTTGTCAAGCCAAGTGAACTTACCAAGGGCTATATGTACTCGTTTGTTTTAGACAGCAACTTCCGCACTAACTTTCAGCCGGTACAGCAAGGTGATATGTTGTTCCGCTATTCGATAAAGACGCATCAGGGTGGATGGAAAGAGGGACGCTGCCGCGATTTTGGCTGGGCG
>DATLBB010000270.1:0-4578 GCA_035527155.1 Sedimentisphaerales bacterium | reverse complement strand
TGTAATTTTGCTATCGGTACCGTCGTCCCGATACCAACGTTGCCGTTGTCTCTGATCCTCATTTTCTCTGTTGAGTATCCGGAAGTGCCCGATTTGGTATAAAAGGCCAGGTCTCCCTGGCTGTTGGACGATGTCCGGATGTGGACGATCTTGGCACCGACGGCAAGAGAATTGTCCGAGCAGAAACCAATTCCCGGTCCGCTTCCCGCAGCGATGGAATTGCGCCGGAGAAGAAGAGCCAGATTGCTCGCACCGCTCCCCGTGGCGTTCAGGGAGTTGTCGATTTGAACATGGCTTTGGGGATTCGTCGTCCCTATGCCTACGCGGCCCGGCCTGATACGTACTGTTTCACCACCACCAGCGTGCTTAAATATGATGTCATCGTCCGTGGCGGCCTGGATTGTTAAGTCATTCTGGTTGAAATTAATCTCGCCACCATAAGTATAGCCAAGCAGATTATTTTTAACCTGTAACTGGTCGACTTTTGCATTACCCATTACTTCCAATTTCTCGCTTGGACTGTTCGTTCCGATGCCGACGTTGCCGGAATCCAAAATCACCATGGAGCCTGGACTGTTTGTAGTGCCCAACATCATAGGCAACGCATTCAGCGAACGGATTATACCTCCCACAGCATTACTCCCATCTGCCCTGTAACCTATAGATAATCCAGCGTACGCTGGGCCAGCAATGAAGCTGCTTCTTGCCGCAATCAACTCATGATCACCGGCACTTACACTTCCTGTCGCATCAACATGTAATTTGACTTGCGGGCTCGTTGTCCCGATGCCGACGTTGCCGGTGTTGTCGGTGAATATCCCGCGGGTTTGCAGCGCGTATGGCACAGGTGTCATTTCCTGGCGTGGCCGGAGCTTACAGGGATCGCTGCCATCGGCATGCATCACCGTCGTCTCCAGCCAGCGAGCATCTCCGTTGAAAACGTCACTGCCGAAATCCAGCTCCACCGTAAAGTAACCATCGATTACATCAATGTCGTTTATATCGATTGTGGTGCCTTGTTGCATAGCATACACTGGGTCAGGATTATCATACAGCTTAAACTCGAAGTCATAAAGCCCGTCTGCCGGCTTGTCAGAGTCCATCAGGCGTCCCTGATAGCTAAACACGGTTCCCATTGGTCTGGGTTGAATCGGTGTGACCTTTACGTGTACCGAATCTATCACCGATGTAAATGTACTATCGTAAAGTTTCAGGTCCATCTCACCGACTTGTTGCGCCACATAGTTAAAGACAAAATGAAGTCCGGCAGATGGTGCAGGACTAATACCAGCGGCGCTAATATAATAGCCATAAAAGGCCGGCTGATTATAGTCCGCTACAGCGGCAAAGTTACCGGCTTCCGGCTTGGTCTCAAGATGCGAAAAAGTGCCAAGGACTACGCCATTATCAAAGCCAACAAAGTCTACGTAAGATGTACCGTCGGTGGATACGACTTCGACAGTACGCGACTGGCCCAACTCCAGCGTAATTGAAGTGACGTCCGCTCCGTTGACCGTCAGGTACTGAGCGCCCTGTACCATTGGCGTCGACCAGACCATCAGGCCCAAAACAAAAACCAAGATTGCTAACACTTTTGTAGTTCTCATTGTTCCTATCCTTTCAAAAAATTGTTAATATTTGTCAGCGCATACTATCGGCACAAATGTCTTATAAATTTCATAGAATCGAATTAACAGGATTGCATTTTTTCACCACATCCTCATACCGGTAAAGCTAATACGAACAATATTATTATGCACATTTAACAGCATTTGTCAAGGGAAAACAAGCGTAATCGGGGGATTAAAAAGGTGGATTAAGGGTCAACAACAAATTTTGGAGGATATGAAAAAGGGGAGACAAAGGCAATTTTATAGCGAATACTTCGTCACCCTGTCTCCCTGCTGCGATGTGCCTTTATCTATGAGTGGGCGAAACCGCCCGGACGCACTCGCAACGTTTATACTACACCACAAATCAAAACGCTCGTCAATAAAATAGTAAAAATCTGAACTTTTTCTCAAGAGCAGTATACAAGCCAAGCAGGAGTACTAATCAATCTCTATGAGCTCATAATCAGTGGTTCCGAGGCCGATACGCTCTGCGTGTTCAATCTGAAAACGAGGGTCAAGTTGATCTTTGCCAAACAAGCGGGCTATTGTTTTGCCACTTTTGCTTTCGACGATATCTATTGAGGCTTTATCCACAGCGACGGGGTCGGTCGAGGCAAGTATGCCAATGTCATCCACAATTATTGGCATATCCTTCCTGTCAAAACAATCACAGTCACCGGTAACGGAAATAACAAAATTAAAGAACGCTACCCGGTTTTCCTTGCCCTTTACGACACCAAGTGCGTGTTCAGCGATATTCTTTTGCAGTATCCGGTCTTCAGCACCCCAGTCATATTTGACAGCACCAAACCTGCACACCGCCACGCATTCGCCGCAGCCGATACATTTGTCGCTGTCGATATCCGCCTTAATGTCACCGAGCGTAATTGCGTCCGCAGGGCAGTGGTCGAAACAATCTCCACAAAGCGTGCAATCGTTACTGACCTTAGGCCTCATGGCTGCATGCTGCCTCATTTTGCCTTTTCGGCTGGAACAACCCATCCCAAGCGTCTTCAAAGTAGCTGCTGCGCAGGCGGCGGGGTGGCCTGTAAAGTGAGCAACCGAAAGAATCGACTGACATCTCACGATATCGGATGCAATTAAAACTTCCTTATTCAGCTCACCATCAATTTGTACAGCCGTCTCGGACGTGCCGAACAATCCATCGGGAGCAATAAACGGTATTCCAAGGCCGCAAATTCCAAAGCCATGCTCATTAGCCAGAATTGTATGGTCGATTGCATTGTGCCTTCGGCCTGTATACAACGCGCTCGTGTCAGCAATAAACGGTTTGGTTTTCAATGCAAGCAGCTCCTGCACCAGCCCCTTAATGCACGGAGACTTAATATATGTATTGTTGGGCGGCTCGCCAACATGGACTTTAATGGCGGTAAAATCGCCCTGCTTAAAGCAGCTTGTAAACTTGGCCGCCTTAAACAATTGGCGGGCCTTTTGCGAAATTAGCTCTTGGCCATCACTTATTGCGGCTTTGATGAAAAATACTTTTGAACTCATAGCAGAAATCCGATAAGAAATTTTTCTATTTTCCATCCAAAAACAATCGCAGCTATTGTACTATAGTTTCCTGCGACTTCAAGCTGCTATTACCTAATCAAAAACTCGAACTTTGGCATTGACACCAGCGATGCGGGAGTATACTCTTGATTAACATGTTGAGCAACATTAAGGGTGATAGTTTAAATCTGAGGGAAATACCGGATTGGTCTATTAATCTTGAGTATAATCGAACTGAGCGAAGTTTGTTATCATCCAAATACGATTCTTAATTGTGTGGAGAAAGGGGATTCACTATGACTCGAAAACTTGGGCGACGAGAGTTTTTAGGTGCCGCTGCGGCGGGTGCGTTACTCAACTCTGTTTCGGCGGGACAAAAAACGAACGAGACGGCTGCGCCGGTTGAGCGTGAAGTGCGACTCGAGTTTCTTCGGCCCAGGGAACTCGAAGAGGCACAGGCGGCATGTCCAACAATATTTCAGCCACTTGGAACGATAGAATGGCACGGGGTACATAACGTAGTGGGCGTCGATGCAGTGAAGGCATACGCACTCTGTAGGCAAGCGGCCAAACGTGGAGGAGGTTTAGTTTCGCCTCCACTTTATGGCGGTATCGGAGGTCTGAGTGAGCCGCATACGTTTATCATGGAACCGGAGAACGACGTTTTTTCCAAGCTCCTTCGACCCTGGATTGAGCAGCTCTGCCGGGAAATGGTGCGTGATGGATTTAAAGCCATCATCATTCTCACGGGCCACTATGGAGCGGCACAGCAGATCGTGATTCGTGAAACTGCAGTTCGTATGAGCCGAGCTTTGGGTATTCCTGTGCTTGGAACGCCTGAGTATGTACTGGCAATAGATGTGGGTTATACGGGCGACCATGCGGCATGGGGTGAAACTTCGCTTATGATGCACCTTTATCCCGATTCAGTAAAGCTTTCGCGTCTCGGCAAACCTCCGTATCAAGGTGTCGGGGGGCGCGATCCCAAACAATCTTCCGCCAAGGATGGAGCCCTTATCACTGAAACTATCGTCTCGCGACTTGCAATACTTGCGAAGAAAATGCCAACATGGGACTATAAGACGCTCGATCGTTTTATTGACGCCGAGGCAACACTTGTCGCCAAGCAGCTATCAGCATCGAGGGGCAAGGGCAATCTCTGGGCGGCGTGGCGCAATATAGGCAGCGCGATGCGTAATTACGGCAAGCAGCTTGCCGAAGGACGCTTTGAGGATATCAAGTCATCTGTTGCGAAACTGTAAATCTTGTATTTGCTCCTTATTGATTCATAAGGCTTTTGTTAATTAGATTAACAAACTCGAATTTATTGAAAGGAAGGGAATATTATGATTGTTCGTAGAGTGGAGTTGAAAGCGATTGTTTTTGTGTTGATGTTCACTGTTGTGGCATTGGAGGTAAAGGCCTACTCAAGTAATCCATTTGTTATCAA
>DATLBB010000269.1:0-6415 GCA_035527155.1 Sedimentisphaerales bacterium | reverse complement strand
TACATGGTTAAACTTGAGAAGACTGACGAAGGTTATGCCGTCTGGTGTCCCGGGTTGCCTGGATGCTGGTCCCAGGGTGCAACTGAAGAAGAGGCGCTCGAAAATATAAAGGACGCTATAGAGACATACCTTGCAACAGTCAAGGAACTGCTGAAAGATAAAACCACTCGTTTGGTTGAGGTGGCGGTGTAATTATGCCAAAACTTCCAGGTGTGTCCCACAGTCGCGCTGTCAGGGCCTTTGAGAAAGCGGGCTTTTGGGTGGTCCGCGAAGGTAAGCATATATCAATGACCGAGGGCGGACGAATTATCATCATCCCTCGCGTAAATCCAATCAACGCTTTCACGATGGGTGGGATTATCAAAGATGCAGGGATGACGGTAAAGGAATTCAAGAAACTGCTTTGAGGCAGTTCGAAAGGAGACAAAGGTTATGGCCGCGATAGAGATAGAAAGAATGTTGACCATTGTGCCTCAGTTATTAGAGATTCCTCACAGCCGGATATGGACGACGTACGACAGGGATGCAGATGTGCTCTATGTTAATTTCAAGAAGCCCAGTCACGCTGATGATTCTCAACTAACGGATGATGACATCATAGTCAGGTATGAAGAAGGACAAATTGTGGGTATTACCATATTGAATGCAAGCAAAAGGGTTACACGGTAGACAGCGGCAGCGGCGCAGAGGGCTTAGAGTATAAAGAATGACTAACGAGCTTCTTATAAAAAATGGTCGTGTAATCGACCCTGCAAACGGCGTCGACAAACAGTGCGATGTGCTTATCGCCGATGGCAACATTGCAGCGGTCGGCAAAATTGAAAAACAGGTGCAGAAAATTATCGATGCCACCGGTAAATTGGTCACACCAGGTTTAATTGATATCCACGTCCACTTTCGTGAGCCTGGTGACGAAGAGGAAGAAACGATAGCAAGCGGCTCAGCAGCAGCGGTGGCGGCCGGCTTTACTTCCGTTGTCTGTATGCCGAATACCAAACCGCCTATCGAGAATGAAACGGATGTCGAGTATATTCATCGAAAGGCCAGGCAGGCAAGAAAAACACACGTTTATACAATGGGGACTATGACGAAAAATAGAGAAGGCATCGAGCTTGCAGAGATGGGATTTATGGCTGAGGCCGGCGCAGTCGGTTTTACCGATGACGGCAGGGGGGTGCAGGACCCGGCGGTTATGCTGCGGGCCCTAAAGTATGCCGATATGTTCGATGTGGTTATAGCTCAGCATTGTCAGGATAATGCTTTTGCCGGCAATGGTGTGATGAACTCCGGTTACTACTCGACTATATTGGGATTACCGGGAATAGACCCGCTGGCAGAAGAGGCAATGCTGTGGCGCGATATTCAGCTTGTTAAAAAAACAAACGTTCCCTATCACGCCCTGCATATATCGACAGCAGGGTCGGTTGAGTTGATAAGGGCAGCCAAGAAAGATTCTCTGCCGGTTACCTGCGAGGTTACACCGCATCATTTGTTATTAACCGAGGAGTGTTGCGCCGAATACGACACCAATTACAAGGTGAATCCGCCTTTGCGGTCAGCCAAAGACCTCGAGGCCCTAAAGGAGGCGATTGCCGAAGGGCTGGTTGACGCTTTGGTAACAGACCACGCTCCGCATCTGCAGAGCGAGAAGGAGCTGGAATTTTTAGCTGCTCCTTTTGGCATAGCTTCTCTGGAATGCGCTTTGTCTCTTTACGTCAAGGCGTTAATAGAGCCGGGTATTCTGGACTGGCCCGCACTTATCCGATTGATGACAGAAAAGCCGGCCAAGATAATCGGCGTTGATAAGGGTACGCTCGGGGTAGGTAAGCAGGCCGATGTTGCCATTATCGACCCAAAGGCCGAATATGAGATTGACGTAAACAGATTCCGCTCAAAAAGCCGGAACTGTCCCTATCAAGGCTGGAAAGTTACCGGCAAGGTCGAAAAAACAATCGTTGGCGGCGAGATAAGATTTGAAGCGTAAAACACAATAGTTTGTAGTTCATAGTTCATAGACTACGAACTACGAACTACGAACTACGAACTATGATTATTATTGATGGTCATAATCTGCTGCATTCAATTGTAAAAATAGAGCACGAATCTGAGCCAATCAGTGATATCCAATTGTGCTGTGTTATAAGTAGGTACTTAAAGGTGGTCGGCGAAAAAGGCGAAATCATTTTTGATGGGACCGGCCCGCGAGACAAAAGCCAATTCGATAATATAGCAAATCTTGAGGTCTTTTTTGCCGGCCTGGGCACCGATGCCGACACGGTAATCGAGACCAAGATAAAAGCAAGCACCGCACCCAAAAGATTATCAATAGTAAGCAGCGACCGAAGACTGCGAGATTCAGCCCGGACAAGAAAAGCGACCGCGGTAAAATCAGAAGTTTTCTGGGACAATCTGCAGAAGCAGTTAAGGCGAAAAAGGCCGGTAAAAGAGCCGGAAGCCAAACGCATGGGACTAAGTGAGAGCGAAACCAGGCAATGGCTCAAATTCTTCGGTATCGAGCAGTAATTTTGTACCTCCTTTTATCGAAGTTCTCAATTCTGGCAAAAATTCCATTGCCTAACGCAGGAAAAAGTTGTATAAAATGTTTTTTCAAGCTCGTTGGTGGAATCGCCGCGCTGATATTACAGTCCGTTAGAGTGCATTAAAAACGCGGTTTTAACGTTCTCCTGGTCGAGCAAATGGCGGTATTTATGGTAATTGTGGTTTCTTGGTTAAAATGGAGAATTTATGGAGCGCAAAATCGTTACAATCGACGGCAATACGGCAGCATCATACGTTGCCCACGCCACAAATGAAGTGATCGCAATATATCCGATAACTCCGAGCTCAGCTATGGGAGAAATAGCCGATGCAAAGACAGCCAAAGGTGAGCCAAACATCTGGGGCACGATTCCTTCGGTTACGGAGATGCAGTCGGAAGGTGGCGCAGCGGCAGCGGTACATGGTGCACTGGCGACAGGTGCCTTAACGACTACTTTCACGGCTTCGCAAGGTCTTTTGCTGATGATTCCAAGTATGTATAAGATTGCCGGCGAACTGCTTCCCACTGTCTTTCACATATCTGCTCGCTCATTAGCCTGTCAGGCACTTTCAATATTCGGCGACCATTCTGATGTCATGACTTGTCGCGAGACCGGCTTTGGTATGATGTGTTCGTGCAATGTTCAGGAGGTAATGGATTTCGCTCTTATCGTGCAGCAGGCAACTCTTGCCTCACGAGTGCCTTTCTTACATTTCTTTGACGGTTTTAGAACCAGCCACGAGGTTCAGAAAGTCGAGCAGTTATCATTCGATGATATGCGCGCGATGATTGATGATGAACTTGTAGCTCAAAATATAGCCAGAGCATTATGCCCCGACAGACCTATGATTAGCGGCACCGCACAGAATCCGGATGTTTACTTTCAGGGCAGAGAGACGGTTAACAAGTATTACTTAGCCACCCCGAAGATTGTCCAGGATACGATGGACAAATTCGCAAAACTCGTTGGTCGTGCTTATCATTTGTTTGATTACGTTGGGCCGAAAGACGCAGAGAAAGTTATCGTTGTGATGGGTTCGGCGGCCGACACCGTCCACGATACGACTGAGTATCTGGCATCTAAAGGAGAAAAAGTCGGTGTAGTTAAAGTGCGACTTTATAGACCGTTTAGTGGCAAGAATTTTGTTGATTCTCTACCCAAGAGTGTTAAGAAAATCGCGGTATTAGACAGGACGAAAGAGCCAGGTTCGCTCGGCGAGCCGTTATACCTCGACGTTCGCACCGCTATCGGCGAAGCGATGGATGAGGGACAAACAGCCTTTAAAAAATATCCACTGATTGTCGGTGGAAGATACGGATTGGGCTCAAAGGACTTCACACCGGCTATGGTGAAGGCAGTTTTTGATAATCTCGATGCTGCAAAGCCCAAAAACGGCTTTACGGTAGGAATCATCGATGATGTAACGAATACCAGCCTGGACGTCGATGAATCTTTTGAGATTTCCAGCGGGGGGCTTCTCTCGGGGATGTTTTATGGTCTTGGTTCTGACGGGACCGTAGGTGCGAATAAAAACTCTATAAAAATCATCGGCGAAACAACCGATAATTACGCACAGGGCTACTTTGTTTATGATTCGAGAAAGGCCGGTGCTATTACTACATCTCATCTGCGGTTTGGCGAACAGATGATTCGCAGACCTTACCTTGTAGAAAAGGCTGATTTTATCGCATGCCATAATCCGAGCTTCCTGGAAAAGTATGATATGCTATCATCAGCGCGTGAGGGTGCAACGTTTTTGCTGACTACCAGCTATACTAAGGACAAGGTATGGGACACTCTGCCGAAGGATGTACAGAAGCAGATAATCGAAAAGAAGCTGAAGTTCTACATCATTGATGCGATTGGTCTTGCCCAGGAGATAGGCCTGGGTCCGAGAATCAATGTCATTATGCAAACCGCATTTTTCAAAATCAGCAACATTCTTCCTATTGAGACGGCCGTCAATGCCATTAAAGATGCCATCAAGAAAAGTTATGGAAAGAAGGGGCAAAAAGTCGTTGAAATGAACAACGCAGCTGTTGATGGCGCCCTTGAAAGAATTTATGAAGTTGATGTTCCCGACGAGGTAACCAGTAAGATAAAGATGCGGCCGCCGGTCCCGGAAGATGCCCCTGATTTTGTCAAAGAAGTAACCGCAGAAATGATAGCGCTTCGTGGAGATAAGCTGCCTGTCAGCAAGATGCCGGCCGATGGTAAGTTCCCAACCGGAACTACCCAATATGAAAAACGCAACATTGCCGTAGACATACCAAAGTGGGAGCCTGAAATTTGTATTCAATGCGCAAGATGCTCACTGTTTTGCCCCCATGCCGCCATAAGAGTAAAGGCTTACGATGAAAAGTACCTCAAAGATGCTCCAGAGACGTTCAAGAGTGTTGATGCAAAAGGCAAAGAGTTCGCTGGTATGAAATTCACCGTCCAGGTAGCGCCGGAAGATTGCACCGGCTGTGGCCTTTGCGTAGCTAATTGCCCTGCCCAAGAGAAAGATGAAAAAAAGCAACCGACAGGTCGAAAGGCGATCAATATGACCCTGCAGGAACCTCTTCGCTTGCAGGAGCGTGATAATTATGAATATTTCCTTTCTATCCCAAACACGGACCCAAAACTGTTCAAGGCCGATTCCGTGAAGGGCAGTCAGTTGATTCAGCCTTTGTTTGAATATTCCGGTGCATGTGCCGGTTGCGGTGAAACGCCTTATGTAAAGTTACTGACCCAGTTGTTTGGAGACAGGGCCATGATTGGAAACGCAACAGGATGCTCGTCGATTTACGGCGGCAATCTGCCTACGACGCCATATACAAAGAGAGCGGATGGCAGGGGACCAATATGGAGTAACAGCCTCTTTGAGGACTGCGCTGAGTTTTCAATGGGTATGCGTCTGACAGTTGACAAATTCAAAGAACGTGCTCTCGGCCTGCTGGCTAAAGTAACAGAAGCAGGCTGCGTTGATGCCAAACTGGCGGAAGAAATCCGAACAGCGACGTTGGCCGACGACCCGCAACAAAGCGCCATTGAACAGCAGCGGGCCCGCGTAGAAAAGCTCAAAGAGCAGTGCAGAAAGAGTAAATGCGCAGAATGCAATCGATTGTTAGACGTCGCTGACTATCTTGTGCGCAAATCAGTTTGGGGGCTTGGCGGTGACGGATGGGCTTACGATATTGGATACGGAGGGTTGGACCACGTCTTGGCAAGTGGAGTCGACATCAACCTGCTCGTTTTGGATACGGAGGTCTATTCCAATACAGGCGGGCAGATGTCGAAGTCGACACCAAGAGCGGCAGTGGCTAAATTTGCTGCAGCAGGAAAACCAAGACCCAAGAAAGACCTTGGTCTCCTGGCTATGACTTATGGCAATATTTATGTCGCCAAAATTGCTATGGGTGCCAATCCTAATCAGGCCGTAAAGGCGTTTGTCGAGGCTGAAGCATACCCAGGTCCTTCGCTCATAATTGCTTATTCCCATTGTATCGCCCACGGCTACAACCTGGTCAAAGGCTATGACCATCAGAAACAGGCAGTCAACTGTGGTCATTGGCCTTTGTACAGATTCAATCCGCAACTTAAAGAAGAGGGCAAAAACCCGCTGAATCTTGATTCGAAAGCTCCTACACTTGACTTCGAAGAATATGCTTACGGCGAGAATCGTTATCGAACGCTAAAGCAATCGAAGCCGGAAGCAGCGGCGGAATTGCTCAAACTTGCCAGAAAAGACGTGGCTGATAGATACGCTTTGATGGAGCAGCTTGCGAAATTGCCCTGCGGCCGGACGCATCAAGCGTAATGCCGGATATGAGACACGAAGTAATTATTATATAGGGACACAAAATGATTAATCGGTTTTCCAAGACAATTTT
>DATLBB010000268.1:0-22403 GCA_035527155.1 Sedimentisphaerales bacterium | reverse complement strand
CTATAGCGACCAGGCAGTGGAAAACGCCGAATACACTCGCCGCTTTAGTTCGTTGAGTCGCTCAGTTTAGGTGAGCGTGATGGCGATGAAAAACTCTTAAAAGCACTATAGATTTCACGGGAGATAACAAGAAATGGAGCTGGTCGGCGCCCATCGACAAGGTAAACACGGATGGCTGGCTATAGTTGTGTGGTTCGTGGGGGGATTAACGGTCGTATTTTCTGCAACACAAGCTCAGGCCGGGGATGATTCTCCACAGGACGCCTCCCGGCGGATTCAGGCGGTTATTCAACAGGCCGGTAATGCCGACAGCGATGAACAGCGTTTAGACTATTTGAAAAAACTCCAGAAGCAACCAGGCTTGGATGCGTCTCTCAAGCAAGACCTTACTAAACTCATCAACCAGATTGAACGCTGGGTGCACGAAGAACGATTGGCCTATTTTGGCCGGGAGGTAGGCCGTAAGAAGGATTTTGATTTCCAGATTTCCGAGAGCTCTCCGCTTTATCCACTGACGTGGCTGTATCGTGGCAGAATGGTCATCTGGTACACGATGGAGTCCGGCGGCGTCTGGAGCATTGCCGAAAGGCGACGTGAATTCTTTGACATAGCGCGTGGGTTTTTTGAGAAAGCTGCGCGGGCATTTCCCAAAAACAAAATCGTCCGGATGTATCTCGGTCATCCTACGGGCCCGTACAAGCACTACGAGGCCGTGTCGGGCGCGCCTGAGTGGGCCGTTTATCAGCGAGAAGGACTGGAACGTCTGGCCGATATCATCGAGTGGTGGGTCGACAACCGCATGCAGGAAAACGGAGAATACGGCGGCGGATGGGGGGACGACTGTGAGATGTGGCGGTGGTGGGTGCCGGTACTCATCGGATTCGACAGCCCGAAGATTACGCGGGCACAAGCGCGGTTTTCCGCAGCGCTGATGGCTCAGCCACACATGAAACTTGGTTACACGACCCGTATGTCCGATGTAGAACATACGGCTGAAGATTCCGCCGACGTTATAACACCCATGATGCACATCGACCCGGACGATGACCTCTGGCGAAAGCGTGCGCTTCGGTTGGCCGAGCTAATGGAGGCTCTCTGGACCGGTCGAAACGAACGTGGCTTCCTGCAATTCAAAAGCACCTACTTTACCGCAACCAAAGTCGATACGAATCCAAAGCGTGCCTGTGACACCGTGTACCATCCGAGGGCGGTTCAGCCGACCCTTCTTTACTGGCAGCGGACAGGCGACGCGAAGCTGACGAGGCTTTTTGCCGCCTGGATGGACACCTGGGTTGATGCCGCAGCACGAGCTGAGCGTGGTAAGCCCGCGGGCATTGTCCCTACGGCAATCCACTGGCCCGACGGCAGGGTCGGCGGCCTGGGAGATGACTGGTGGGACCCCAGGAATCACGGTGAATACACGCTGTACCTTTACCCAAGCGCTATGAGCCTGATGACACACACGCTGTTACTGACCCATCACATCACGGGTGAGGCCAAGTACCTCGAACCAATCCGTTCCATGGCAAATATACGCTTCAAATATCTGAAGGCGCCGCCGAAAATGCAGGACATTCGGCTGAGCTCAGTCGAAGCCCCGGCTCCCGGCACTGAAGCCTGGTGTGCTTCAAAACTTGGCGGCTTATCGAGTGTAATCGCCAAATATAAGTTCCTGACAAGCAGCACCGAGTTCGACGAACTAATAGCCAAAGAGAGAACGCCGTATATGCGTTTTCGGCTGCATGGTGACCTTGGCTCGCTGGTTTCGGCACTTCGCAACAACGCTGAAGCGTTACGGGTCAACTTTGAAGGTTACACCAGTGAAGTCCGCTATACCGACCGTGTTCTACGGTTCCCGGCGTTGTTTGGAAGGAATGGGATGTTGTCCGAGCCGGTCGAAACGATTCGCAGCCCGAACCCATCGCTGCTTTATTCAACGGTGACCGGTGACCCGGGCGGTGCCGATTACTTCCCACTTAACGCGGTTCGCTGGCTGACTCCACCTCGTAATATTGCTGCCTTGGTTACTGAATCGACAAGCAGCCAATTTACCGCAGAGCTGTTTAACTTTGGTGAGAGAAAACGCTCGATGTCGGCTGAGTTCTACTTACTTGACCCTGGTAAGTATACACTTACAATCGCAGCCGGGAATGGTGGAGGACAAAAGTTGTTAGCAACTGATGAATTTGTAGTGGAGGGCCGGAGAACACGTGTGTTTTTCGAACTACCGCCACGCAAGCTTTGTGTGTTACGTGTTTTGTTGGCGTCAGAGAAACCTATTTAGTTGAAGCAGTTCGGCTGTGGTGTAATGGCAATGCGAAAAGGTGGTTTATTATGAAACAGATTGTTGCGGTTTTGATAATACTTGTGTTGGCTTGCATAGTGCCGGTAAGTGGTGCGGTGCCGAAGGTGGAGTTTGTAAAGGGCCAGGATAAAATCTCTGTGATGATAGGCGGCAGGCTCTTTACAAGTTATGTTTATGGAAGCGACCTGCCCAAGCCGGTGCTCGTTCCGATTCACAGCCCTTCCGGCATAGAAGTAAGTCGCAGGCATCCGCTGGTAGAACTAAAAGGCGGTAGTATGGACCATCTGCACCACTTGGGTCTTTTCTTTGCTGTTGATAGAGTTAACGGGACCAACTTCTGGAATTATTACAGGAATCCCGGCGGAGCAACGCCACAAATTAAGCACGTCAAGGTTCTGGAAATGACCGGCGGCGACGGAGAAGGCAAGCTCGTAACGGCTGCACACTGGATTGATAAGCGCGGCAGGTTTCTGCTGGAAGAAAAGAGAAACATGGTGTTTAAGGCAGGTGATCGCAAAGATGAATGGGCGATAGATTTTAGTCTGGACCTGACGGCGCAGAAAGAAAAGGTGGTTTTTGAAGATATAGAAGAAGGGGTCCTTGCGATTAGAGTTTCCGACTACTTGAGAGAGAGTGACGCGGAACGCGGTGTACGGCCCGGCAGGGCGGTGTCAGGAGAAACCGTTAGCGGGACGGGCAGGTATTTTAGCTCCAACGGAGATGAGATGGCAAGAGATGTATGGGGTAAGCGCGCACGATGGGTCGCACTGCAGGGAGTGAGAGGAGGGAAGGTGGTCGGCATCGCTGTTCTTAACCATCCGGCGAGTATAAACTATCCGACCTATTGGCATGTCAGGGACTACGGTTTGTTTTCAGCCAATCCACTTGGGCAGGGCGATTTTCAAAGACAAAGGCCCCGTCAATATCGAAAGAACAAACCGATACCGCTTCGTCTGACACTTGATCCGGGCGAGACGGTGCATTTTAGATTTCTTGTAATTATTTACGAGGGCGTTAAAATGGAGGGGCAGATTGAAGAGTTGTTCAGAGAATTCGTGAAATAGTCTATTGAAATCTGAACTGATAAGGATGATTTTCGTCGGGTAGAGAAAGGTAGTTTTTTCAAGCAAAGATTATGAAGGGATGTTGATTATGAATAGTGTTACACGCCGAGATTTTGTTAAGGGGTCGATTGCGGCTGGTGTTACATTGGCATTGCCGTTTTCCCGGGCGCGGGGGGCCAACGATGACATCCGAGTTGCAGTAGCCGGCGTTCGTGGCAGAGGTTGGGGGCTTGTGGGAGGTTTTCACGATGCTGCTGGAGTGCGCGTCGTTGCGCTCTGCGATGTTGACGAAAAGGTTCTTGAAGGCCGGGTCAAGAGATTCAAAGACCGCAATGAAAAGGTCGATGCATATATCGACTATCGAAAGATGCTCGAAGACAAGTCGATTGACATCGTGGCCATTGCGACGCCGGACCACTGGCATGTACCTTTGGCTGCCTGGTCGGTCGTCGCCGGCAAGGATGTGTACGTTGAAAAGCCTATCAGTCACACGATTTTCGAGGGGCGGCTGCTGGTTAATCTGGCCCGTAAGCATGGTAAGATAATCCAGCATGGCACACAGTCGCGGAGCCTGGAAGGGCTGATGGAGGGAATCGAATATGTCCGGTCGGGTAAGCTGGGCAAGATTCGGATGGCCAAGGCGATTAACAGCCAATTACGTGGTCCGATTGGTCGTGAGCCTGACAGCGAGGCGCCGCCAAACGTGAACTATGATCTGTGGCTTGGGCCGGCGCCGAAGCGGCCGTTCAACCGTAATCGGTTCCACTATAAGTGGCACTGGTGCTGGGACTATGGGACGGGCGATACGGGTAACGACGGTGTTCACCAAATCGACATCGCGCGGTGGGGTCTCGATGTTAAGCTGCCCAAGGCCGTCTCGTGCAGCGGAGGGCAGTTGTTCTATAATGACGACCACGAAACGCCGGATACTCAGATAGCTACGTTTGAGTATGACAATGTTTACCTGATGTATGAGATGAGGCTGTGGACGCCCTATCCATATGAGGGACACGACAACGGCAATATATTTTATGGTGACAAAGGGACGGTGTCTATCGGCAGGGAGGGCTGGCAGGTGACGTTTAAGGACGGCAAAAAGGGCCCGGGCGGTTCCCGTGGTGATGGTTCCCACATCGACAATTTTATAAAGGCTGTGCGGAGTCGCAAAGTCGGTGACTTGAACGCCGACGTCGAGGAAGGACACCACTCTGCCGCGCTCTGCCACATGGCTAACATTGCGATGCGCGTTGGCAGGCGACTCAAATTCGATGCCAGGCGGGAACAGTTCATAGACGATGCTGAGGCAAACAGGTATCTGACGAAGAAATATCGCAAGGGTTACGAACTGCCAACTCTCTGACGAAGTGCAATAAGGTAAAGTTTTGAATTTGAGGAGGTATCATGAGGCCATTGCCGGCTGTCTTGATTATCACTTTGTGTTTGGCATCTGCCGCGTGGGCGAATGGCTACAATTCCGGCAACATACTTTCCAATGATGGTTTTGAGAAGGGGGATCTTTCGGAGGCGGCAAATAATGGTATGGGGCGGTATCCCTGGTTTAGCGCCAACAGCGGTGGTAATGCGATTGCGGCTACGGGAAAAAAGACAAGGAGCGGTGCATTTTCGCTCGAGTGGAGTCCTATCGGCTGGAACGTCAAAGACGACGGGACCGCAGAAGATGCCTGTACGTTTATCGTTGCCGGTTGCGGTGAATACACTTTGGTTGGTGCTGATGCCATAAGACTTTCGGGTTTTATTAACACATCGTCATTGAAATCGAAGTTCAGTGCTCAGGTGATTCTGGCCAATGATACTTTCAGCCGATGGAACGTCGAGACGATTCTTCGCGGCGGTGTGGCAGACTGGCAGGCGTTTAATGTGACTATGCCGGTGAGGAAGGAAGATAAGTTTATTTTTGCCGCGTTCAAGATTCTCGGTACTACGGGTGTCGGAGCCGGGGATTCTGCCGTTCATATCGACGATTTGTCTCTTGTTTATACAGGCCGGACAAGTAAAACTGAAAAAAGGACCGTTGAGGAGGTGAAGGAAGTGCCGGCGGTTGTAAAGGAAAGGCCTTTCTTTATGGGCTTTACGCCATTTCCGTGGGACACGACGCCGGCAGCCGTGAATAGCACCTATAAAGGCATTATCGCAAACGGAGATATCATTTGTCATCATTTTGATGGTGGCGTGCCGTGGCCGGAAGCGCTAGAGGACAAGCCGTTTTCGGCGCAGGTACGTAGTAACTGGAAGAGACGAAAAGATGGTACTCCAGAGAATTTTAAGGTCTTCGTCGCGGTGACGCCTCTGGATATGTTCCGAAAGGGTATGGCCCTGTATCACGGCGAGAAGGAGAATATGCCTTTGCCAAAATCATTTAAGGGCAAGGCGTTTGATGACCCTGATGTTATGAAGGCATATCTAAACTACTGCCGTCGTGCGGTTGAATACTTCAGTCCTGATTATCTTGCCATTGGAATTGAGGTCAATGAGTTGGTCCACAATTCGGCCGGTAAGTGGCCCGGGTTTGTCAGACTGTACAAATACGTTTACGGTGAGTTGAGGAGGGACCATCCACAAATGCCAATCTTTGCCACTTTTACGCTGCACAATATGCTCCAGGAGAACTGGAGCGACATCGAGACGCAGCGGAAAAAGGTCAGGGAGTTTCTTACGGAGGTTGACCTGGTCGGTATAAGCTTTTACCCGTTTATGAAGACTCTGGGCGATCCGGAACGGCCCGTCGAAGCCTTTGACTGGATTCGCAAGTTTGTTGGCGATAAACCGATTGCCATTACTGAGACGGGTTTTCCTGCTGAGCCGACACGCCTCGAAGATTTTAACGTGACCCTTCCGGGCAGTCCTCAAGGTCAGGCGAAGTATATCGAAACACTTCTGAGCACAGCTTGTCGCGAACGGTATCGTTTTGTGATTGCCTTTCTCTACCGGGACTATGATGCACTTTGGGAGAAAATAAAGGTTGGGATGTCGGGTGACTGGGCGTCGGCCTGGCGGGATTGTGGCCTGGTTGACGGGGAGGGAACAAAACGCCGGGCCCACGAAGTCTGGAGGCGGTATTTGAGGGCAAAATATCTACGGCGTCAAGATAAGGCTGGAAAAACTAAGCGATGAAACGCGGCGTTGTTGTATAGGTCGGCAGCGATATGAAAGATGCTGGAAAAGGCGAATGAATACAAATTGCCTGCTGATTTATGTTTTGGTGACTGGCGAACATTAGATGTTGACAAAATTGAAAAGATTATCCATTGGCTCTGGAAGGGTCAAATAACTGGCCGTGCTCAGCAGCTTATTAAATACGTCCAAAACGCCCGGAGAAGACTAAGACAATTAACCACGGATTTCACTGATTGACACGGATTTTAGCCGCAGACTACAGAGGACAGTTTGCGCTTGTCAAGGGCCAATAGTACCACGTGACATTTAGTCTAACCTATTACAAAATAGACATTTACGCGAAAATGGGTTGCAATTTGAAGGTAATCTTGTCTAAAAGGAGAGAACATACAAGCCATGCTTTCTTGACCATCTTATCATAAGTTCTTGCTAATAAAGAAGGGCCGAATTTTCGGTAGGGACAGGTTAGCAAAAGAATCTTACTTTGTGCGAACAAGCACGCAAAAAACCTTGAAGATTTTCGATTTTTCGCTTGACAACCAATAGTGTTCATGCCAAACTCAGAATAGTCTAATTTCCGGCTTTAACGTCAGTTTTGATCGGAGAACAGAGGACGGCAGGCTTTTTGAGGAAAAACATATACAGGATAATGGAACATAGGAATTGTTTAAACGACTGATTTCGTGTGTTTTTCACAATGGAAATCGGACGTATATTATTTGAGTAAGGCAAAACCTAAAAAATACATAGTTTCCACAATTGCTTTAAACTCGATATTCGTTGATTTTATACTTATTAGGATGCAGCCATGTTATTGTTACAGGAAACAAACAATGTTTTTCAGCACCTGCAATCCCAAAAAACCAACAGGAGAATTAGGACTCAAACGGCCTTGAGCAGTAATACAATTTAGGGTTAGAACACGCCTCGAAACACTTCCGTGGGAAGTGGGGGTGAATTTCGTTTTTTGTAACTTTGAAGGAGATTGATTATGAAGCGTTTACTTATTGTAGTCTGTGTAGCAGGATTCATTGCTGCACTGCCGCTGTCGCATTCGGCGATGGCGAAGCCGAAGGCTAAGGTCGCCATTTGCCATATCATCGCGGCAAACGACGTCATTCCGTTCAGTTTCCAAGGCCCTCCCACCGTATTGCTTTACTTTGGAAAAGAGATCAGCGTCGCGCCGGCTGCTGTGCCTGCACACGAGGCACATGGTGATTCCACAACGTTCTTCGGAGGAGACGTGGCAGCAGGCCCAATTGCAGCCTTCCAAGAGGCCGGTGCCAACCTTCCCGCTGCGGATTGCTATGTCGTCGTACCGCTGCCGTAGTGACTTGGCCATTGAGAATCGTATCCAAGACGAGGCTGTGGGAGTCCGCTCCCACAGCCTCTTTCGGATTTGAGGTTCCGCAACATGAGATTGGTACTTCTGTTGCTGGTTGTGCTGGGCTTGTCGATCTCTGGCTACTTGCTCTTGCGCCACTTTGCGCTGGCCGATCTTTCTGCTCAATCAGGAACAGATTTCTGCTCGGCCCTGTTCGGCACAAGTTGTGACGATGCGTTGCGAAGTCCGCTGGCTGTCCAGTTGGGGCTTCCTTTAGCGGGTTGGGGGCTGGTTTATTACGGCACGTTAGCCTCGTTGCTGCTGCTGGGATGGACTGTCGGCGAAACGTTTCGGTTCGAGGCGATAACAGCCGCATTGCTTCTCGCTTTGGGTGCCGCTTTAGGGAGTATTGCGTTGTTTATCGCGATGGTCACCGATTTGTCGCCTTTTTGCCCCATGTGCGCCGTGGTGCACGCGATCAATCTGTTGCTCCTATTTCCGCTCAAGCGACTGACCGGGCGTCCTGTGGTCCAATTGGTTCAGGCAGTAGCTGGAGCAATCAGGTACCTTGTCGGAGGCAAGACGGCCGATCCGGTGACGACTCGGTGGAAACTGGTAGGATTCCTGGCGTCGGGATTGGTAGCCGTGGTCATTTACCAGTGGGTGTTCGTTGAGTACGCACTTCACACTCGTGCAGCGGAAGCTCCCTTCGATCCGAGGCAAACCATCGCCCTGTTCGAGTCGGGCCTGCAACACGAGATTCCCGTCAGTGATTCCGACCCGCAACTTGGCCCGGCGGACGCTCCGGTTACGATGGTCGTGTTCAACGATTTTCAATGCCCCGGCTGCAAACAACTGGCACAGACGATCCCCGGCTTGGCGAGCAAGTTCGGGGACACCCTGCAAATCGTATTCAAGCACTTCCCGCTGGACAGTGTCTGCAATTCCCTGGTCAAGAAGGAACTGCACCCAAGAGCCTGTGAAGCCGCGCGGGCCGCCGAGGCCGCACGGGAGCAGGGGAAGTTCTGGGCCTTCCACGAAGCCCTGTTCAAACCGCGTTCTGAAGGCAAGATGACCCTGAGGTTGCTGGTCGAGCATTTGGGTCTGAATCTCGACCGATTCGAGGCGTACAGCCGCGGAGACACAGCCTTGGCCAAAGTCCAAGCGGACATTGACCTGGGCATTCGCCTGGGCGTTGATGGTACGCCCTCGGTGTTCATCAACGGACGTCGAGTCTACGATACTCGCGGGCGGGCACTACAGTTCTTAATCGCCCACGAGGTTGAACACCACAATCATACGGTAGGTCAAGACTCGTCGTAGAGGTCGACTGCTCCGGTCACGCTTCGCAGACCGGGAAATTTCAAAGGTGGATCTTGGATATTCCAAAAAACTCGGGGCCCCCTGCGCTTGTCAAGGCCCAATAGTACAACGTGACATTTAGTCTAACCTATTACAAAATAGACATTTACGCCCTTGGGCTCCTCGCTCGCCATTTTACCTACTTTCTGCTATAATCAGGGCTCCTCGCAATGACGGCGTGGGATAATCGTGTAAATACGAAGATTGACATCGGCGTTGATTGGGTCTACATTGTAGGCGTAAGTGTTTGGAAAGGATTTATTTTGGAAAGGGCTTATTATGGATTTTGAGCAGAATAATAGTCAATCGGGGTCAACGGGGCCGCAGCCGGCAGGGCCAATTCCCGGCGCGGCTTTAAGCGGGCCGACAATAGGGCCAGCGAGGACAGGGGGCGGCTGGAAAATCTTCTGGGGCATTGTCTTGGCACTGTCGGTTATGGCCAATATCGCGCTACTTTTCATGCTGATGGGCGTAGTTGCGCTCTTTGCGACAGGACAACGAGACCTTTTTGCTGAGGAAGTGATACAAGCCGGGCCGCGAGGAAACAAAATTGTGATAATCAAAGTGCAGGGCATAATAGACGGCTTTCAAGCTAATAATGTGTACAGGCAACTGAAACGAGTCCGAGAGGACAGGCGTGTGAAAGGATTGATTATTAGTGTAAATTCGCCGGGCGGCACGATTTCAGGCAGCGACCGAATATATAATGAAATCCGCAAGTACCGGGACGAAGCAGGTAAGCCGGTCGTGGCATTTATGCAGGGCGTGGCTGCTTCGGGAGGTTATTATACATCCGTTGCATGCGATAAAATCGTAGCTGAGCAAACAACGATTACCGGCTCGATTGGCGTGATATTTGGACACTTTGTTTTGCAGCAATTGCTTGAGGACAAGCTTGGTATTCAGCCGGTCATTATCACGTCAGGCCCGAAAAAAGGCTGGCCCAGCATGTTCAAGCCGTTTGAAGAAGAACAGCAGCAATATGTACAGGACAGGCTAATCAATCCCGCCTTTGAAAGATTCGTACAGGTAGTTGCCGAGGGCAGGCCGTCGCTTAATGTAAGCGATGTCAAAGGGCTGGCTGACGGCGGCATTTATGGTGCCATAGAAGCAAAAGAAAAAGAGCTAATAGACGATGTGGGCTATCTGGATAAGGCAATAGAGCTGGTTAAGTCGCTGGCAAAGATTGAAAAGGCCC
Source organism: Sedimentisphaerales bacterium (assembly GCA_035527155.1). Lineage (GTDB taxonomy): Bacteria > Planctomycetota > Phycisphaerae > Sedimentisphaerales > Anaerobacaceae > CS2-K091. Next base: position 12,015 of record DATLBB010000268.1, on the reverse strand, counting down.
AGGTTGTGGAATATCGCAGGCCGTTCTCTTTGGCCGGCTTTTTGACTTTACGTAGCAAAAATATTCTAAAATTCGACAGAGCCACGCTGTACGAGCTTAGTACGCCGCAGCTATTATATCTCTGGACCGGATATTAACGGCTGACAACCGTGAGCTTGAAAACCTGCGAGTCTGAGGTAATCCTGTCTTGCAAATACAGGAAGCCGGCTTCTATGCTTTCCGGCACCTGTAACTTCTTCTGTGCAATGCTGAAATACCCTCGCCGATTAGTTTTAGTAAATTTATTAGGCGGCAGAGAGAAAGATAGCGAAACAAGAAATAGAGATAGTATATCACGATGACAACGTTCTGGTCATCAATAAGCCGAGCGGGGTATCGGTTACGAAGGACCGCAGCGGTAAGCATCAGCTTGCAGATATACTCAGCGAACAGTTGGGTGAGCAAATACGCAGTAAGCTGCGGCTGATACATCGGTTGGATAAAGCCACCTCCGGCGTTATGATTTTAGCTAAGAACATTGAGGCACAAACGCGATTCACAGGTTATTTCAAGAGTAGACATGTCAAAAAGACGTATCTGGCTCTCGTAACCGGCGTAGTCCCCGGCCGGCAAGGCAGAATCGATGTACCTCTGGCACAGAGCCCGAAGAAGCTGAGCCTCATGTGCATCGCCCGTAACAAAGGTAAGGAGTCAGTTACTAATTGGAAACTACTTGCCGATTTCGGGGCAGTTTCACTATTGGCTGTTAGCCCCATAACCGGAAGGACACATCAAATTCGCGTGCATTTACCTCACATCGGACTGCCTTTAGCAATTGACCCGTTATACGGCAGTTCGCGTTCGTTATTTCTGTCCGATTTCAAATTGGACTACCGACTTGCCAGAGACCAGACCGAAAAGCCGCTCATCGAGCGACTGACACTGCACGCCTACCAAATCCAGTTCCTGGAGCCTGAGCCAGACCGCCCTGACTGTTTTATCGCGGGCCTCGATAAAAAATTCACCGCCACTTTGAAAATGCTGACTAAGCACAATCCCAAAGGCATCGATGCCTTCACCAACCCTGACGATTTCTCCAGGATTATAAACACACAGGGATTATCCTGACTATTTGATTTGCTTATAATGTTTATTTGGCGGTTTTTGCTTGACCACAATTAACTGATTATTGATTATTGACGATTTACTACATAATTGGTAATTATTAACAACCCCGCGTAAAACGTGGGGCTAAATAGGTTCCTCGCTGCGCTCGGAATGACAAAAAAGGCGGGAATGACAAAAAAAGCGGGAATGACGATAGGTGTTTTATGGCTGAGAAAATTGTAAAAGTTGGGCTTGTCGGTTTTGGCACGGTCGGCTGTGGTGTTGCGAAGCTGATACTGGAAGAAGCTGAGCGAATAGCAGCTAAAACCGGCCTGCGTCTTGAGCTTGCCTGCGTGGTTGATACCGACACCGAATCACCTCGACCTGTAAAGCTGCCGGCAGGTATCCTCACCAATGATGTAAACAGGCTTCTAAATGATGACAGTATTCAAATCGGTGTCGAATTGGTCGGTGGAACCGATGCAGCGAAAGAAGTCCAGCTCAAGATGCTCGAAGCGGGCAAAGACGTGGTTACCGCCAACAAGGCCCTGATAGCCGAGCATGGCAACGAACTCTATGAGGCCGCCCACAAAAACAATCGCTGTATTGCTTTTGAAGGCAGCTGCGCGGGCGGTATACCGATTATTTCAGCCATCCGAACAGGATTGACCGCAAATAATATCACCGCAATGTACGGCATCGTGAATGGAACGTGCAATTACATCCTCTCCGAGATGACCAGCAAAGGTGAGGACTTCTCCGAGGCCCTGGCTCAGGCCCAGAACAAAGGCTATGCCGAGGCAGACCCGACGCTGGATATCAGCGGCGGTGACAGCGCACACAAGTTAGCTATCTTAGCTTCCATTGCGTTCGGGTACGAAATTAAACTCGACGATATCTTTGTCGAGGGTATTGAAGCGATTTCAAAGGTTGATATTCGCTACGGCGGTGAAATGGGATACGTCCTGAAATTGTTAGCTATCGGACAAAAAGACGAAGAGGGCAGAGTTTCACTGCGGGTGCATCCATCCTTTATTGCCAAGGACAGTCCGCTTGCCCGTGTGGACGGCCCATTTAACGCTGTCAGTATCTTTGGCAGCGCCGTCGGCCAGGTAATGTACTATGGCCGGGGTGCGGGAATGATGCCTACCGCAAGTGCGGTTGTCGCAGATATTATCGATGTTGCTATTGGCAATTCCGCTACCACTTTCCGGCACCTGCATCTCAAACCGAGGAGCGAAATAGAGTTACTGATAGAGAAAATCGGCAATTGTGTGAGCAGGTTCTATATCAAGGTTCTGGCAAAGGACCAGCCTGGCGTGGTGTCCAGCTATAGCAAGATACTTGGCGACCACCAGATAAGCATATCCGGCGCCTTACAACACGAAGGCACTGGTCCTGATAATACCGTGCCTGTAGTAATCACAACACATCCTACGCAGCAAAAAAATGTTACTGCCGCATTAGGCGAACTGGAGCAACTGGATGTCCTCAGTGGAAAGCCGGTCTGTATAAGAATCGTGGATATTCCAGAGGACAAGGATTGATGACTAAATACGCGATAATAGTCCCTGACGGTGCAGCGGATGAACCGCTCGAACAGTTCGGTGAAAGAACCGTGCTCGAAGCCGCTGAAACGCCAAATATGGACGAAGTCAGTACGCAGGGCAGGCAGGGTCTTGTCCGGACAATTCCGGAGGATATGGAAGCCGGCAGTGATGTTGCTCAAATGAGTCTGTTGGGTTATGACCCGCGCACGTTTTATACCGGCAGGGCGCCCATAGAGGCGGTGGCACAAAATATCAAGTTATCAATGAACGACTGGGTCTTCCGATGTAATCTGGTTACCATTGCCGATGGCAAAATGGCAGACCACAGTGCCGGACATATCTCCACTAAAGAAGCAAAGGCGCTTATAAAAGAGTTGGACGAACAGTTAGGCAATGAGAAGTATCAGCTTTGTCCCGGCGTAAGCTACCGGCACTTATTAGTTTTCAAAGGGCTGGATTTCGACGTTCAGACATATCCGCCGCACGATAACATAGGACAGAAAATAGAAAAGCTCCTGCCCCGCGGTAAAGGGGCCGAGATGCTCATCGATTTGATGGCCCGTTCACAGCAACTTTTCAGTAAACACGACATTAACAGGGTCAGAAAAGACCTGGGCGAAAATCAGGTCAGCTCCATCTGGCTCTGGGGACAGGGCAAGAAGGCCCGGATGGAAAGTTTCCAGAAGCGGTTTGGAATCAAAGGCGCCGCCATAACCGCTGTCGACCTGGTAAGGGGTTTGTCAAAGCTGATTGGTTTTGACCTGATAGAGGTTCCGGGCGCCACCGGCTTTGTCGACACAAATTATCAGGGCAAGGCCTCAGCAGCGATAAAGGCGCTCGGCAAATATGACCTTGTTTTTGTCCACATAGAAGGGCCGGATGAAGCGTCTCATAACGGCAGTGCCGAGATGAAGAAACAAGCCATCGAGCAAATTGATAAGCATATCGTAGGGCCTGTGCTTGAGGCGCTGCAGAATTACGAAAGCTGGCGAATACTGGTAATGCCGGACCATCCTACGCCTATCTCAAGCAAGGCCCACTCGCCTGAGCCGGTCCCATTCGCTATGGCGGGTGACAATGTCAGCGGCATTTTGCATACAACTTTTAGCGAGGCCAATGCCGCCAAGTCAGGATTTAGAATAGACAACGGTTTTGAACTTATGGAATACTTCCTAAAAAGCTAAAGAGATTGAGCCTCAAAACCGAATTCAATAGACGATAACAGGATATTTAAATTTCAAGGCTAACAATGGCAATAATTGTGCAAAAATTTGGTGGGACTTCAGTTGCTGATGCGGAAAAGATTCGCCGGGCTGCGGAGCGGGTAATTAAAGCGGTACAAAAAGGCTATCAGGTTGTAGTTGTGGCTTCAGCACGCGGCAAACAGACCGACCAGCTTGTTGCCGACGCTCTGGAGCTCAATCCGAATCCGCCCAGACGCGAGATGGACCAGCTGTTAAGTACCGGCGAGCAGCAGACGGTCTCGCTTTTTGCTATGGCTCTGGACGCTATGGATTACAATGCTATCAGCTTTACGGGCGGGCAAATCCGAATGATTACCGACAGTGTTCATACAAATGCAAAGATAAAAAGTATCGACGCCCAGCGAATCCATAAGCAGTTGGACAAAGGTAAAATTGTTATTGTCGCAGGCTTCCAGGGCGTAGATGAGAATGAAAACATAACCACACTCGGCAGAGGCGGCTCAGACACGACCGCAGTTGCGCTTGCCGTGGCCCTGGGAGCCGAGGAGTGCGAAATATATACCGACGTTGACGGAATCCACACGACCGACCCGCGAATGTTTAAGAACGCTGCGAAAATAGAAGAGATTAGCTATGATGAAATGCTGGAGCTGGCAAGCCTTGGGGCCGGTGTTATCCATACTCGGGCCGTTGGCTTTGGTAAGAAATATGATGTCAAGATGCACGTGAGAAGCAGCAGCGAAGAAAAAGAGGGAACAATAATTACTCATGAGGTGCCGCAAATGGAAGGTGTAGTAGTTTCAGGAGCAACAGTACAAAAAGATATGGCTAAGATAGGTCTTGTCGGGGTCGATAACGTTCCGGGTAATGCCGCAAAAATCTTCGCCTGTCTTGCCAATGCCAAAGTGGTTGTCAATGACATCGTTCAAACCGAAGTCAGTGCCGAAAAGGCGAACCTCTCATTTATGATTGGTGCTTCGGATTTGCCCGCCGCCAAAAAGGCCGTAGAAGGAATCAAAGACGATGTTAATTGCGAACGTATTTTTGTTCGCGACGATATTGCCGAGCTCTCCGTAGTCGGGGTGGGTATGCGAACCCATTATGGCGTCGCAGATAAGTTGTTCAGTGCCCTGGCCAAAACCAAAATCAATATCGATTCAATCACGACCAGTGAAATTCGCATCAGTTGTATTGTCAACAAAGACGAGGCCGGGAAGGCCCTTGAGGCTGTTTGCCTTGCCTTCGAGTTAGACAAACCGGAGGAAGAACGAGGTCGTGGTTCGTAGCCCGTGTTTCGGGACCCGGCTCAGGACAGACGCTTGACGAGTTACCGATCAACAAATGCCGTCTAAAACAAAGAGACCTGCTTATGCGATGAGCAGACGCCGGAAAGCCGGTGTAATTGCCCTGTGCCTGCTTGCGGTGGCCATTTTTATCTGGCTTGACCACGGCCCGCTTATACGCAGATGGCAGCAGCGCCCCAAATCCGAAGAACAAGCAAAAGCCTACGACCTTGAAAAATATCACAAAAAAACTTTCACCGTCGTAAAGGTCGTCGATGGGGACACTATTGACATAGACATTCCCGATGCCAATAAGAATTACACAAGAATACGGCTTTGGGGAATAGACACGCCGGAGAGTAAAAGCCCGGATACCGGCGTAATGTATTTCGGCCCGGAGGCCGCTGAGTTTACCTCGGAATTGACTCGCAGAAAGAACGTTACGGTTTATCTTGAAGAACATCGCACCAGGGGTAAGTATGGCCGGCTGCTCGCCTATGTCCAACTGCCTGACGATAGGTTTTTGAATGAGGTTCTTGTGGCTGAAGGTTTTGCTTCTGTGGACCTGCGTTTTCGCCATAGTTTTTATCACAGGTATCAGCAGTTGGAGGCAAGCGCGCGGAGGCAGAAAAAAGGTTTATGGTAAAAAGTGCCCCGTGAGCAACTGCCCAAATGGCTGCAGAGAATGAACCCAAACCTGCTGCTAAAAAGGTAATTTTTCTTAATGCGGTTATTTTTTCACCTTTTCTCAGCTCTTTTAAAATCGATATTGCTATCAGGCAGCTGTATAAATACAATAATACTACAATGGCTAAATATCCCATATTTCTGGAACTGGCCGGTCGGCGCGCGGTCGTGATAGGCGGCGGGGCTGTCGCTGTACGAAAGGCCCAGGCGCTGCTGGCCGCCGGGGCACGGCTGGTTATCGTGGCTGAGCAGGTGGATGATATGCTGACGGCTCTTTGCGCACGAAGCGACGCTGAGTTAATACGTTCCAGGTATTCCAAAAATTATCTGGCAGGTGCGGTGCTTGCCATAGCTGCAACAAATAACCGGCAACTCAACGGGCAAATCTACAAGGATTGCCAGGAGCTGGAGATTTTATGTAATGTTGTTGATGACCCGGAGCTTTGCGATTTTTTTGTGCCGGCGGTGGTGAAACGCGGCGGTCTGCAGATAGCCATCGGCACCGAAGGGTACTGTCCTGCATACGCCGGTCATCTAAGAAAAAAGCTGGAGCAGACTTTCACCGGCAAACATGGCGAATTTTTGGCCGAGCTGGAGAATATTCGAAAACGGATTATCGAAGGCGTGCCGGACTCGGCTGACCGTAAGGCGCTGTTGGGACGGCTGGTTGATGATAAGTCGTTCGAATATTTTGTTGAAAACGGCCCCGCTGAATGGCAGGCTTACGCCGACCGACTCATAACAGAAAAGAAAGCGTAAGACGTAAATTCAAAAATCAAACCTGTCAACTTAGAATTAGACTTGTTGGCTCTTTGGCTTTGAGTTTTTCTTTTAAGGTGGGTGTGGGAGCCTGTCTTTTCAGGCTTGTATTTTATCGACTACAACCTGTAAATATTTCTGGCGGTGGCCAATGCGTTTTCTGCTGTGTTTGCGTCTGCGATGATGCATTGGGTAGAGCTTCTTGCCTTTAGTTACTGCCTCTTCAGCAGTGGTCTTAAATGAAACAATAACCTTTGCACCCTTAACGTAGGGCGTGCCGATGTTTACCTTTTTGTCCTTATTTATAAGCAAGACCTTGTCCAGCTCTATCGTCCTGGCATCAGGGGAGACATCGGTCAGCTCGATATTAATGCGATCGCCTTCAGCGATTTTATATTGCTTTCCGCCTTGTTCAATTACCGCATACATTCTAAATACCTTACCTTTTATACTAAAAAACTCGAATAGACGCGATATTCTACGCGCCGAATTCTTTTTGTAAAGAAAATTATCAGATATTTTTGTGTCCTATTTGTTGAATACGAAGTTAAAATTCCGGGTGTCAGCACTTTCCGAGGCGTGATTTTATGCAGATAGCTATGATAGAGGACAAAATCGTGCCGGTAGATGAGCTTGAGCCGGCTTACCTTGACCGTGGAACTTACTTCGGTGACGGAGTTTATGAAGTGGTCCGAAGCTACGACGGCAAAATTTTTGCACTTGAAGAACACCTGCGAAGATTTGCTAATAGTCTGGCTGCAATCAAAATAGACAGAGTAGAAATCGACCAGATTCGTGCCCGTGTCCGGAAGGCCTTTGAAGCTGCCGGTATCTCCAACGCCAAGATATATTTTCATATTACCCGAGGTTCAGTGCCGAGAGACCATAACTGGGACGCCAACCTGCAACCAAACTTCTTCCTTACCGTCACGGAAGCTCCCGATGATACGGAAGAAAAAAGCAAGGGTATCGCTGTATCGACCCATCCGGATTGGCGATGGAAAAGATGTGATATAAAATCGCTAAATCTTTTGGCCAATGTTCTTGCCCGCCATGATGCTGTGCAAAAGGGGTGCGGCGAGGCGATATTTGTCGATGAGGCCGGGTTTGTAACCGAAGGGGCCGCTTCAGCGTTTTTTACAATCAACGGACAAACAGTGCAAACCGCACCTCTTACCGCTAATATTCTTCCTTCCATTACGCGCAAATTTGCAATCGAAGCAGGCAAAAATATCGGATTAGAAATTGTCGAAAAATCTTTAACGCCGCAACAAGCGAACGATTCAGATGAACTTTTTATCGCTGTAACTACTAAAGGTATTGTCCCCGTAGTCAAATTCGATGACAGGCTCATCGGGGACGGCAGGCCCGGCAAATACACGAAATTGCTCATCGAAGAATTCCGTTCATTTACAGCGTAAAAGAGACCGTATTTGCGGCGGACGTTACTATATGTAGTTTTTAACTTCCATTTTCTTGGCCTCCTTAATAAATCCAAAACTTTGATACAGGATTATTGTAAATTGTTCTCGATACGCCTGAAGGGAAACAGGCTTTGTTGTTTGCGAGTTTGGTTGTGGTCTTGACAGTATTATAATAAGCTGGGACAATCGCCGGTGATATGAGCAGATACCAAACAGATAGCTTGTTCGCATCGGAACAGGTCGAGGAGCCTGTTTGCAGTCATATTATTCGAGTGGCGTTTGAGTCGGCTGCCGACACCGAGTTTGACTACTTTGTACCTGATGAGCTTTGGCCGGTCGAACCGGGGCAGAGGATTGAAGCGCCTTTCGGCAGGAAAAACAAACCTGAGGTCGGGTTCTGTGTCGAAGCTGATGTGCCGTCCGAGCAGTCCTTCATCACACGCGGCAGGGGGCGTGAGCTAAAAAAAGTTGTCAGGGTAATTGATAAAGAGCCGTTGATAAATGCCCAGCTTATGGAGCTGGCCCGGTGGATTAGCGGTTATTATGTTTGTCCACTGGGTCAGGTTTTAGCGGCCACGGTGCCGGGGGCGGTGAAAAAAGGAGCAGGGGTCCGGACAGAAAGGTATGTTTACCTGGCAATTAGCTTCGATGATGTTGAAGAAACCGTCAGGCAATTGAGGGGCAGGAAGCAAAAACAAATTGTCAAACTCCTGCAGGCCAGGACAGCTTCAAACGCAGAAACAGCTTTAGAGCTGCGGAGTGTCTTGGAAGCAATCGGCTGCACAAATCAGCCTGTAAAGAAATTAGCTGAAAAACAGATTGTCAAAATGACCCGGAAGACGATATTGAAGTCTCTGCCCGCCATTCCGAAGGGGATGTCGATAAAAACAGACAAGGTGGTACTCAACGAGGACCAGCGAAAAGCACTGGCCTCCATAAACGCCCGGATAAACTCAGGTGGATTCAGCGTTACCCTTTTGCACGGCGTTAACGACAGCGGCAAAACCGAGCTTTATATAAGGGCCGTCGAAGCTGTTTTACAAAAGGGCAAAACTGCAATCGTGCTGCTTCCTGAAATTGCTCTTACCGCTCAAACCGTTCAGCGGTTCAGCTCAAGGTTCAAAAAGATAGCTGTAATGCATTCGGGATTGACCGCCGCCCAGCGAAATGTGCAGTGGCAGACAATAAAGTCCGGCGAAGCCGACGTGGTTATCGGCGCTCGCTCGGCGGTCTTTGCTCCGTTAGCTAAGCTTGGTCTTATCGTCGTTGACGAAGAGCATGAGACCGCCTACAAGCAGGACACCGCGCCGCGGTATAATGGCAGAGACGTCGCCATAAAACGAGTGCAGTTGGCCAAAGCCCATTGTATTTTAGGCAGCGCTACGCCGTCATTAGAGACACTGTCCAATTGCGGCGGAAAAAAACATTTTAGCCTGGTCCGTTTGCCCAAAAGGGTAATGGACCTGGCCTTTCCCGAAATGAAACTCGTCGATTTGCGCCAGGAACATTTGGCGCACGATGGCATAAATTTAATAAGTGGACCGTTAGCTGAGCGCCTCAAAGAAGTCCTGGCGAAAAAAGAGCAGGCAATTTTGCTTTTGAACAGACGCGGTTACAGCAATTTTGTGTTCTGTCCATCCTGCAAACATACCCTGCACTGCCGTAACTGTGATATAACGCTGACCTTTCACAAATCAAAGACCTTCGCCGGCAGCCGGATGCAAACGGTTACAGGAAAACACATGGATTATGGCTATGCAGTGTGTCATTATTGTCTGGCGCAGACTCTTGTGCCTGAAAAATGCCCGCTGTGCGGCAAAGGTATGGCTATGATTGGACTTGGCTCACAACGGCTCGAAGAGGAATTAGCCAGAAAATTCCCGCAGGCCCGCACATCGAGGATTGACAGCGATTCTATGGCAAGCAGAGACTATTACCGGCTTCTAAGAGACTTTGGTGAAGGCCAAATCGATATATTGGCCGGGACGCAAATGTTGGCCAAAGGGCTGCATTTTCCAAACGTAACATTGGTGGGAATCATCAGTGCTGATACTTCGCTTTACCTGCCGGACTTCCGAGCGAACGAGCGAACATTTCAACTGATTTCTCAAGTGGCCGGTCGAGCAGGACGCTCCGCGAAAAAGGGGACGGTGTTTGTTCAAACCTTTCTGCCGAACCAGCCGGCCATACAGTTTGCCCTCAATGCAGACTTTGACGGTTTTGTCAGGGAGGAATTAAAGCATCGCAAGGCCTGCAATTTGCCACCATTTTGGCGGCTGGCGGTTATAGTTATGCGCGACAGGATTTTCGATAAGCTTGATATCGCCTGCAAGATGATGCGCGAAAAGATAGACCATATTGTCGGGCGGAACGGCCTAAAAGTGACCGTTCGTGGGCCCATGCCGGCCGTGATTAGTCGAATACAGCGGTTTCACAGGATGCAGATAATTGTCCAGGCCCCACAGGCGAGGACTATACAGCGATTGTTTACTGGCCTTCGAGCGGCAGGGCCCGTCCGCCCGGCGGTCAAGGTCGCCATAGATATAGACCCTGTCAATTTATTGTAGCTTGCAATTCGCCGGCCGAGCTGCTATAATTGGCTGTCCGGTTTATCGGGGAGTAGCTCAGTTTGGCCAGAGCGTCCCTTAGGGAAGGTCGCAGGTTTCGTTGTAATGCACAGCATGCCTTACGGCAGGTGTCCTGCGGAAAATCCGATCTTCCAGGCTGGAATAAAGACCGGCAATCGTTAAGATGGTGCGGAGATTATTAGGCTTCAGGAAGAAGAACCAATTTGCTGTTTTTTTAAAGTGAAAGGCAGTCTGAAAGTAACGGTGAGTTATGGGAATGAAAGTTGATTGTAATTTAGGAGCTGTTATAGTAGATTTGTCGTTAAAGTTTTTCGGGGAGTAGCTCAGCTTGGCCAGAGCGCTGCGTTCGGGACGCAGAGGTCGCAAGTTCAAATCTTGTCTCCCCGATTAGTGTAACTTTTGATGTGAGCGAAAGTTAGGTAGACTTGGCTTCTCGCTCTTTTTGTGTTTGGGGGGCTCCAGTGTCATTTCAGTGTCAGTTTCTAAAACTTCCATGATCCGATCAAGTGCTTGACATGCACGCTCTTCGTTCGCGTCGGTGGATTGCAGATAGAATTTGGAAGTGGTCTGAATATCCGAATGACTTATTAATGACTTGAGTGTTGAAATGGGTGTTCCGTTGTCTACAAGATTCTGAGCATACGATTTTCTCAAACAATGCAAAGTGAAGTTTTCATCAACCTTGATTCCTGCTCTGCAACAAGCAGCACGGAAATTCCGTAAGACATTGTTGGCCACCATGTGATTTTCCCATTTATTCGAATTGCCGCCTTTCAATAGTTTTTGCCATTTTTTTCTAAGCCTTGGCCATCGCTGGAGAGAGACAAATGCAAAAGGGCAGCCTTCAGGAGCCTCGGTATGCAATTTGAGCAACATATTTTGCACCCACTGTGGCATCGGTATTGAGCGTTTTTCGTAGTCTTTGACTAAAAAAGGTGGTATGCTCCGTGTTGCCGGGCGTTTCTCAATGTTTATTCGGCTTCGCTCAAAGTCGATATCCCTACCATTCCAAAGAAGGTTAATTGCCTCACCATAACGTAATCCCACACCATACATTACTCCATATAAGGCCTGGACACGCAGTTCTGAAGTTGTAAGCAAAATAGCCTTGAATTCGTCAGGGGTAATGAAATGCCAAGCTTTCGGAACTGATTTTGTTTCCTGAATGTCGGAAAAAGGATTTTTGTTGATGTATTCCCAATCCACAGCAGTTGTGAAAATAGTATGGGCACAACTCAAATAACGATTTCGGGCACCAGCAGATAGATCTTTATGTTTGCGTTTATGGTCTGGGGAGGGTGTCCCATTGATAGTTGAAGGTTAGAAAAAAGGTGGCGGTTCCTAAGGGTCAAATCAGATATAATTTGACCCAAAAAAGAAACCATTAACTTTTATTTGAAAGGAACCGCCATGAACAAAGATTATCAGATTAT
>DATLBB010000267.1:0-16485 GCA_035527155.1 Sedimentisphaerales bacterium | reverse complement strand
CCCTGGGGCGTTCCAATACAGTTCGTGAAGCGGGCTGAGCCGATGCTGGGCGGCCAATAGAAGTTAGTCTGAAAATCGTCTTGCATACTGTGCTGAACTTGAAAATGGTGTTAAAAATTCAAAGATGACTTTGAAAGTCTTTGTATCAAGACTCTCATTCTGGATGGACTCAATTATTGCCGGATAAGGGATGTATTTATTCTTCATGTCTTTGCAGCTTCTTCGATAACCTGCGCAATTCCTGTATTGACTGGACGGCTTGACAAACATCTGCCGCAACCAACTCAGCCGCTCATAACGGTTTTGTCTTGACTTGGTGTGGACCGCGGATACAATATGATTTTTTTGAAGCCAGAACGGTAAACTTTTACGTGGGCTGTCCTTACGGAAGTGGATATGGACTTAACTAAAGAGGGTTCTTTGAGCCTGGAACCATTGGATAAGATCTTGGCATCGATGCCTAATGCCGGTGATTGCGAACTTATTCCAATTTTGCAGAAGATTCAGGTCGCCTACGGTTATCTGCCGCCGAGTGTGATGATGGCTGCGAGCAGCCGCACCGGCATCGCCGCAAGCCGGATTTATGGAGTGGCAACTTTCTACGAACAGTTTCATCTTGAGCCTCACGGCCGACATACGATTAAGTGCTGCCGAGGGACGGCGTGTCACGTAAAGGGAGGCCGGAATATAATCAGGGCCATCCATAGATTCCTTGGTGTCCGGGAAGGTGAAACGACCGAAGACATGCGATTTACGTTTGAAACGGTTGCTTGTCTTGGGACGTGTTTTCTTGGACCCGTGATGATGGTCAATAATGATTACTACGGCCACCTGGCACCGAATAAGGTCGGGGACATACTCGAAAGGTACGGTTGAAATTGAGGCCTTCTAAAAAGATAAAATCAATGGATGACATTGAACGGTTCCGGCAGGAGCTGTTGAGCAGACGGCAGGAATATAAAGCGAGGGTCCTAATCTGCTTGACGGGGTGCAGGGCGTTGGGAGCCCAAGGTGTTGCGGCGAAATTCAGAGAAAGATTGAAGAGTCTTTCTCTTGAAAAGCAAGTGCCCGTTGTCGAGACCGGCTGCATCGGGATATGCGCCCGCGCACCAGTTATGCTGATTGAGCCTTATGAATACCTCTATGGAGGGGTCAGCACTGAAGATATTGACGAGATAATTTCGACGACAATACAAAAGGGACAAACAGTTGAACGTCTGGCAGTAATTCAGGACGGCAAACCAGCGCCAAGGATAAAGGATATTAATTTTTACAAAAAGCAAACAAGACTCGTACTGGAAAACTGCGGGCGAATCGACCCGAGGAGAATTGAAGACGCGATCGAACGCGGAGGATATATTGCGGCTGTCCAGGCCATAACGCAGAAAAAGCCACAACAGATAATAGAAGAGGTGACAGAGTCAGGTCTCAGAGGTCGCGGTGGAGCAGGTTTTCCGACGGGCCTGAAGTGGAATTTCTGCCGAAAGTCAGAGGGTGAGCAGAAATACCTTATCTGCAACGCCGACGAGGGTGACCCGGGCGCGTTTATGGACAGGGCACTGTTGGAAGGTGACCCACACAGAGTTATCGAGGGAATGATTGTGGCAGCTTTTTCCATCGGTGCCGGCCAGGGATTCATATATGTTCGGGCGGAGTACCCCATCGCGGTTGAACATATTAATATCGCACTTGAGCAGGCACGTAGTCTTGGACTTTTGGGCGATGATATAGCAGGGTCGGGCTTTGGCTTTGACATTCAAGTCCGTATGGGCGCCGGGGCGTTTGTCTGCGGTGAGGAAACAGCTCTTATAGTGTCGCTTGAAGGCAAGCGCGGAATGCCTAACGCCCGGCCACCGTTTCCTGCACAAAAAGGCTACATGGGCAGACCCACAAATATCAACAATGTCGAGACTTTTGCCAATGTGCCGCTGGTGATGAAAAATGGTGTGGATTGGTATAGGGCAAGAGGGACCGAGAAGAGCAAGGGGACGAAGATATTTGCCCTTGCGGGCAGGGTCAATAACACCGGGTTGGTGGAAGTACCAATGGGTACTACGCTTCGCGAGATAATCTATGATATTGGCGGTGGAATCCCAAAGGGCAGAAAGTTCAAGGCTGCGCAGATGGGCGGCCCCTCGGGTGGTTGCATACCGGCAAAATATCTCGATACTGAAATTGACTACGACAGTGTTCAGCAGATGGGCGCGATAATGGGCTCGGGCGGGCTTATCGTGATGGATGAAAACACCTGCATGGTGGATATCGCGCGGTACTTCCTCGAATTTGTTCAGGCTGAATCGTGCGGTAAGTGTACTCCGTGCAGGGTGGGTACGAAGAAAATGCTTCAGATGCTTGAGGCCATCAGCCGGGGAGAGGCCAAAATAGAAGACCTTGACTACCTTCAGTATTTGGCAGAACATATCAAGAAGGCATCACTTTGCGGTCTTGGACAGACAGCACCAAACCCGGTCCTTTCCACACTGCGTCATTTTCGGGACGAGTATGAGGAGCACATTGTTTTGAAGACCTGCCGGGCGGCGGTTTGTGAAGCTCTGGTGAGGGCGTCGTGCCAGCATGCGTGTCCTGCGGGTGTGAATGTGCCGGAATATCTGGCACTTGCCGCTGAGGGCAGGCTCGGTGAAGCGGCAAATATAATCCGACGCCGCAATCCTTTCATTTCTGTCTGCGGTCGCGTCTGCGACCATCCGTGCGAGCAAAGGTGCCGTCGAAGTGAAATCGACCATCCACTTGCGATACGGGCTTTGAAGCGTTATATCGCCGACAACATGGATGACTATGCGAATCTTATGGCCCGCCGTGTTGACAAGCCCGCTGAAGTTGCGATTATAGGCAGCGGGCCTGCAGGTCTTAGCTGCGGGTACTTTTTGGCCCTTATGCAAAGGTCGTCAGTGATATTCGAGGCCCAGCCGATTCCCGGTGGGATGCTTGCGCTGGGGATACCGGAATTCAGACTGCCGAAAGAAACCCTCCAGAAGGAGATAGATTTCATTCTCTCGCATGGTATCGAACTGCGAACAAATTCAAGAATTGAAGACGCAAAGGAACTGATTGACAAAGGATTCAAGGCGGTATTTGTGGCGACGGGGGCCCAATTAGGCAAGGCGATTAATATCGAAGGCATCGAGCTTAAGGGTGTGCTCGATGCCCTTGAGTTTCTGCGTGACAGGGCTTTGGGTAAAGGGCAGGACTGCGATGGTAAAGCGGTAGTAGTACTGGGCGGTGGTAATGTGGCGGTGGACGCAGCTCGGTCGGCTGTTCGCCTCGGGGCAGCGAAAGTAACGGTGCTCTACAGGAGGACTCGGGAGGAAATGCCGGCCTACGAAGAAGAAATCGAAGAGGCCATTCAGGAAGGCATTGAGATTATCACTCTCGGTATTCCGAAGCGGATTCTAAGCAGAAATAGTACTGTAAGCGGTATTGAGTTTATTCGCGCCGAACTCGGCAAGGCTGAGGCTGACGGAAGACGTCGGCCGGTACCTGTGGAAGGCAGCGAAAGTGTGATTGAATGTGACATGGTAATACCGGCTATTGGACAGGTCGCATCTACGGAAGTTGTAACCTTTAGTGGCGGTCCTGAATTGACTGACTGGGGCACGATAAAGGTTGACCCCGTCAGTCGTAATACCACAATTAGTGAAATCTTTTCCGGAGGAGACTGCGTGAGTGGTCCTTCAAGCGTAATAGCAGCGATTGCAAGCGGCCAGCAAGCCGCTGTTCATATCGACAGGTTACTCGGTGGAAGTGGAGAACTCCCAGGCGACACCGGATTTTCGTTTGTCAAGCCTGACGAAGAGACACTGGCGAAATCACCTCCGAGAGTTGAAGAAAAGATTATTCCGCTCGACAAACGCAAACGCGGCTTTGCGGAAGTAGTGCTCGGCCTTGACCGAGAGCAGGCGGTCTGCGAGGCACAAAGATGTCTGAGGTGTGACCTTGAGGAATCATAAGGTTGGGATTATGGACGAACCGGCAGTAAGAATAAACGGCAAAGCACTAATCGGGCAAACCGGACAAAGTATTCTTGAGTTGGCCCTTGCAAACGGCATTGAGATACCGAATCTCTGCCACGACGCCAGGCTAAGTCCGAGTGGCTCGTGCCGACTTTGCTTGGTGGAAGTGGAGGGCCAGAAGGGGCCGGTTTGCGCGTGCACCCTCCAGATACAGCCCGGAATGGTTGTGCGAGCGGAGACGGAGGAAATCCGGGCGATAAGGAAAACCGTTCTCGAGCTTTTATTTTATGAACATCGCGGGGCCTGTACGACCTGCGATGAGAACGGCAACTGCAAGCTGCAAAGGTATGCGTACGAGTATCAGCTCAGTGATGACGTTTTTGAGCCGCCTGCCGGGGAAGAGCGGCGTGAAAATTACACTACCGGCAATGAGGCGCTGGAGTACGAGCCGGGCAAATGTATCCGCTGCGGCAGGTGTATACGAATCTGCGAGGAAGTTCAGGCCGACAGTGCGCTTACGTTCAAGGCAAGGGCGGCGAGCGTAGAGGTTACGACTGCCTTCGATATACCTTTGAACGATTCGACCTGCGAACTGTGCGGCCAGTGCATCTCGAGCTGTCCCACGGGGGCTTTATATGAACGGGCCGCAAAGGGCAGGGGTCAGTGCAAAGACCTTCTGCGGACAAGAACGACCTGCCCATATTGTGGAGTTGGTTGTCAGATAGACCTTAACGTAAATCCAAAGACAGATGAAATTGTCCGTGTAACCAGCGAAGTCGGCTGTATTCCCAACGACGGCAACTTGTGCGTCAAGGGAAGATTCGGAATGGATTTCGTCACCAGTGGTAAAAGGCTGGCCGAGCCGCTTATCAAGAGAAACGGCAGATTTGAAAAAGCGACATGGGAAGAGGCAATAAAGTTTGTTGCCGAAAGTCTGAAGCGGATACGGTCCGGGTTCGGTGCCGATAGTATCGCCGGCCTTTCGTCTGCCAAATGTACGAACGAAGACAACTACGTCTTCCAGAAATTCATACGAGCGTGCATAGGCACCAACAACGTGGATCACTGTGCAAGGCTCTGTCACGCATCGACAGTGGCCGGTCTGGCGCGAGCATTCGGCAGCGGCGCTATGACCAATTCGATAGATGAGCTCAAAAATGCAGGCTGTATATTTGTCATTGGCTCAAACACGACCGAGGCCCATCCGGTGATTGGTCTTTACATAAAAGAGGCGGTGATGAAAAATGGGGCCGAGTTGATAGTGGCCGACCCCCGTAAGATTGACCTGGTCCGATTTGCCAGGCTGCATATCGCCCAAAAGCCAGGCACGGACGTAGCGCTTATTAATGCAATGATGAACGTAATTATAAATGAAGAATTGCATGACAAGGCCTTTATCAACGAGCGGACAGAGGATTTTGAAAAACTAAAACCTGTATTGAAGGACTTTACTCCCGAAAAAGCGGAAGCCATTACGACAATTCCCGCCGAGAAAATTCACACAGCGGCAAGGCTGTACGCCAAAGCTGAAACAGCCAGTATCATTTACAGTATGGGAATAACCCAGCACACGACAGGCACTGATAACGTGCTGTCACTGGCCAATCTGGCAATGCTAACAGGCAATGTGGGCGCCGAATCGACAGGCGTGAATCCTTTGCGTGGACAGAACAATGTGCAGGGCGCCTGCGACCTCGGAGCGCTGCCCAACGTGTACCCCGGCTATCAATCCGTCGAAGATTCCCAGATACAGGCCAAATTCGAGTCAGCGTGGGGGCAAAAGCTTTCTGGTCAAAAGGGACTGACCGTTGTCGAGATGATGCACGCGATAGAAGAGGATAAGATCAAAGCATTATATATAATGGGGGAGAATCCCGCCCTTTCCGACCCGAACCTGAACAGAACCAGAAAGGCCCTTGAGAAAGTTGATTTTCTGGTATCACAGGATATTTTCCTCTCAGAGACGGCTGAATACGCTGATGTTATATTGCCCGCCGTTTGCTTCGCGGAAAAGGACGGCACTTTCACGAATACCGAACGTCGGGTTCAGCGTGTACGTAAGGCCGTTGCTCCGCCAGGAAAGGCCCGGATTGACTGGGAAATCATCTGCGATGTTGCGACACAAATGGGGTATCCGATGAGCTATGAAGGCGCCGACAAGATAATGGATGAAATCGCAACAGTCACCCCGATTTATGGCGGTATGTCGTTCGAGAGGATAGATTCGGTTGGGCTGCAATGGCCCTGTCTGGACAAGGAGCATCCGGGTACCAGGTTCCTGCACGAGGGAACGTTCAAAAGGGGTAAGGGCAAATTCCACCCGGTAGAGTTTACAGCCGCTGACGAACTTCCTAATGAGGACTATCCGTTTGTACTGTCGACCGGCAGACAACTATATCAATTCCATACCGGTACGATGACAAGAAAATCAGCGGTGATAAATCAGGTTTCGCCGACAGGATACGTAGAGATACATCCCGATGATGCAGCTGGACTTGGAATCAGCAGCGGTGAGAATGTTGAAGTAATCACTCGGCGTGGAAAGGTAACTACGCTGGCAAGAGTGACCGGCAACATCGAAAAAGGCTGGTTATTTATGCCGTTCCATTTCCGGGAAGGCCCTGCCAATATGCTGACTAATGACGCATTAGACCCGACGGCCAAGATACCGGAATACAAGGTTTGTGCCGCAGCCGTTAACAAAACGAAGCAGCCGGATTAGCTGGTGGTGACTTATTGTTGTTTAGTTTTGGCCGTTATAAACCGGCCATTTCCAAAACGGCAGCTACATGCCGTTCCCACCCCAAAGCCATAATATGAATTCCCTGGCACGAATCCTTCAGTTCTTTAATCAGGCGCGCCGAGATTTCCAGGCTCTTTTCGACTCTTTTTTCTTTGCCCGCGCCGGCCAGCTCATTAATAATCGCATCGGGAACATGAACTCCTGCGACGTTTGCATTCATAAATTTTGCCATACCGGGTGATTTCAACAACACAATTCCTGCCATAACGGGCGCTTTCAGATGCTTGACCTTTTTGCAAAAGTTAGCAAACTTATCGACTTCATAAACCGCCTGGGTCTGGAAGAACTCCGCCCCGGCCTCAATCTTTTTCTCCATCTTTATAATCTGCGGTTCCAGCAGATCTGCACCCGGATTCACCGTTGCCCCTATGGCAAATTGCGGCGGCTGACCTTCTAAATCATTGCCCGCCATATCTTTACCGTTCATTAGTCCCTTAACTGCCGATAGAAGTTGCACAGAATCCAAATCGAACACAGGCATAGCCTCAGGATGGTCACCCAGTTGCGGATGGTCGCCCGTAAGACACAATAAATTCTCAATGCCTAATACTGCGGCGCTTAAAACATCCGACTGCAGACTCAACCGGTTCCGGTCCCGGCAGGTAAGCTGCATAATAGGCTCGAAGTCCTTCTCCTTCAAAAGACGGCAGGTCGCCATTGAGCCTACCCTCAATACCGAGCTTTGCAAATCAGTAACATTAAAAGCATCAATCTTGCTTCGCAGGGGCTCCAGTTCATCTATCACTTTTTCAACTTCTATACCCTTGGGCGGCCCAACCTCACAAGTAATTACGAATTTGCCTTCTTTGAATCGCTCAGTAAGTTTCATATCTCAAATGTCTCCTTATCCTCGCAAGTCCCGCACGGGTTCTAACGAATAATCCGGATTGTTTCTATTTTTCTATGTCATAAAACGATGTTTCTCGCAAGTCCTTGGAAGGAAACATCTTGCTGTGATCTCTGGCCTTGTGGAATTTCTTTAGATTTTCCAACCGCCCAATCTTCTCCAACCGTTCATAAATCAACTGCCAGCCGCAATCTTTCTCCGAGTCAACTTCGCACTTTCCCTCCTGCGTACCGCCACAGGCCCCGTTAAGCAAACTTTTGGCACAAAAAGTGATTGGGCAGATACCTCCGGTGAAATCTAAAGCGCAGTCCCCACATGCCTGGCAGCGCTCATCTGATGCCCAAAGTCCCTGCAAGCCGCCAACAGATACCGTATTTGCTGACGGATGCACAACCTTATTGATTACCTTTGAGACCACCTGGACCCCAATTCCGCAGGTCAACACCAGGATGGAATCCGCTGCCTCGATTTTTTCCATCTCTCTGTTGAGCCTCGTGGCCACTAATACCTTATTGCAGAGAAAGTCCACATTTAGCTGACCTGTCAGGGTCTTGCCCGCTTTTTCCAGCTCAGCTTTCATTGTCAAAAGTCCCTGTTCCCCGCCGGTTTCGCAGACTTCCGCACAACCATTGCAAGCTAACAGGAAGATTTTCTTTTCCTCGCCGAGCGACTCCAATATTTCTTCCAAGGGTTTATCTTTGGTAAACAGCATCTTTCATTTCCTCAAGTTCCGGGTCAACTATGTCAAACAGCTCTAAAGACCCTTAATTTGTTTCCTCTGGCGTCGAGCAAATGGACCGCACAGGCCAGGCACGGATCAAATGCTCGTACAATTCGGACAAGTTCGAAGGGATTGTCTTTGTCCTTGACTTTAGTCCCTATTATCGCTTGTTCTATTGCTCCGGGTTGGTCTTTATCGTCTTTGGGTGAACCATTCCAGGCCGTAGGTGAAATGACCTGGTACCGGTCGATTTTCTTGTCCTTGACGGTTATCCAGTGTCCGACGGCACCTCGCGGAGCCTCGCTTAAACCTGCGCCTTCACCCTGCTCGGGAATCTCACTTTCGACGATGGTCGGCTCGGCTGGTTTTAGCTGTAGAAGCCAGTCGACCATGGCATCGCCAACAATTTTGGCTTCCACGGCCCTTGCAGCGTGTCGCCCAAGAACTGAATACAAAGCATCGACGCCGGCATTGAATTCACCAAGGACCGAATCAACCAACTTCTTCGTTACTTCATCGCCCTGTACATAATTGCTCACCATCCGCGCCAGAGGCCCAACCTCACAAACATTTCCTGTATACCGTGGAGACTTCAGGAATGAATATGCTTCTTTCTTTTTAAGCTCCGGCTGTGTTTGGCCTTGTGCAGGATTTTTCCCCGAACCGGAATCCGTATACCAGGAATGCTTTAAATCCTCAGTGATATTTTCCTTGGCGAATGGCTCAAGCTGTAAATCGGGTGAGACGACTCCACTCTTGAATAGCTTGCCTGCCGGCAAATCAAAACCGCCATAACTGAGAAGTCGTTTGCACCCTGCACCGATTCCAAAATAATCATCATAGACTTTCGCTACGGCTATCACGTCTGGAATGTATGTATTGTCAATAAAATCACGTATCTCGTTCAATCGCCACAGGAAATTAGTTATTTTGTCCTCGGTAAGCTGCTCAGTCACTCCGCCGGGGACAATGCTGACATTATGCGGCATCTTCCCGCCAAAGATTGAAAGCATCTCCTGACATTTACGTCTGATATCCAGGGCTTGTACATAGTGGTTCACCAGTTCAGCGTTTACCTCGCCGGTTACGCGATAATCACCCTCGTATCGCGGCACAAAAGGTGAAACATCGCCAACCGCGCCAGCCGCATCGACGTAGTCCAGCGCCGCGAGATGGTAGAAGTGCAGGACGTGCGACTGAAGGAAGTTTGAACCGAAAATAAGAGCGCGAATCAGTTTGCCGTTATCAGGGATTTTATCGGTTAAACCAAACGCCTCATCAAGACACAGCGCCGATGCTGTCGCATGAGCAGTCGGGCAGACGCCGCATATACGTTGGGTCAAACGATTCGCATCGCGTGGGTCTCTGCCCTGCAGGATTATCTCGAAACCGCGAAAAAGTGTCCCGGCGCTTTTGGCCTCTTTCACTACGCCATCATCTACTACCGCTTCAATAGCGAGGTGACCTTCTATCCTTGTTATTGGGTCAATCTTTATTTTTGTGACCATATCAGTTCCTCGAGAGTAATTTTCTCGTACATTGGAGACGTGCCGTCCGGGAATTCCGGCTCAACACACCCAAGACAGGGTGAGCCTGCCTTTACACACCAGTTAACACCATTGTTCCATTGTCTCAAAGGGCAATCGGCGGAAGTGTAATGGCCCTTACAGCCTACCTTATACAGGCAGCCTGGCTCACCCAACTTTTCAGCAAATTTACCCTTATCAAAGTCGGCGCGTCTGGGACAGTTCTCATGAACTAACTGTCCATAGAACAGTTTCGGCCGGGCCAGCTCATCCAGCTCAAGGGCTTCCGCACCGGAGAACAATACTACGGATATCGTACCTACAAACCAATCCGGGTGCATCGGACAGCCTGGTATATTGACCACTAGAGTCTCGATTCCCTTTTCACTAAACAATGTTTTTACACTCTTACAGGCAGTAGGATTTGGCTTGGCTGCGGGAATTCCCCCGAAAGCAGCACACGTGCCGAGGGCGATTGTCAGCAGCGCATTTTTCCCAAGTTCTTCGACACTCTGCTGAATCGTCAAATGTTTGCCGGCTCTCTCGCCGATACTGCCGTAGGCACCGCCTTCAGCGGTCGGAATTGCTCCTTCTACAACTAATATATAGCCGCCCTTCCTGTTCTTTTCGGTGTCTTTCAAAACCTCGATGACCGGCTCGCCCTGGCCGGCCATTATTGTTGCATGGAACATCAAATTAAGCTGATGGCCTGGCACCAGCTCATCCAAAAGAAGGTTCTGAATCCTGGGGCTTACAGCATTCAAAACAGATACGGAACAGCCCGTACAACCCGCTCCCTGCAACCAGATTACTGGATATGTTGTTACAGCCACTTTTTTTCCTTTCCTGATAGCCTCTGTCTATCCCTTCGTGTCAATTCACAAGACCGGCAGCCCTTTTGGCCGACTCGACTGTATTATAAAGCAGCATGGTGATTGTCATTGGACCTACTCCACCCGGTACGGGAGTAATAAGGGATGCCTTTTCCTTAACTGCTTCGAAGTCCACATCGCCCACAAGCCGATAACCTCTCTTTTTTGTTGCGTCTTCAACACGATTGACGCCCACATCAATCACAACCACGCCTTCTTTTACCATATCCGCCGTAACCATATTCGGCCGGCCGGCTGCCGCAATCACAATGTCCGCTTGCTTTGTTTGGTGAGCAAGGTCTTTGGTCCGCGTATGGCAGACCGTAACGGTGGCATTGCCGGATTTATTTTTTTGAATGAGCATATTAGCCAGAGGCTTGCCCACTATATTGCTTCGACCCACGATTACTACGTTTGCTCCCTCGATAGTTACACCGCTGCGCGTCAGCAGTTGAATGACCCCATGCGGCGTACACGGCAGGAACGCCTTTTCGCCTACCATCATCTTGCCCACGTTCATTGGATGAAATCCGTCGACGTCCTTATCAGGGTCAATTGCGAGAAGGACTTGGGCTTCGTTGAGGTGCTTGGGCAAAGGAAGCTGCACTAAAATGCCGTTGATTTTCGGGTCTTTATTCATCTTCTCGACCAGTGCCATCAAATCTTCCTGAGATGTTTCTTCGGGCAGCCGGTTATCATCGGAATAAATCCCTATCTCCTCACACGTCCGCTCTTTTGCCGTAACATAGGACTTCGAAGCGGGGTCCTCGCCGACTAAGATGACCCCCAGTCCAGGTACAATACCTTGTTCTTTTAGCTTGGCCACTTCCTCTTTTAGTTCCGCCCGCATGTCCGCGGCCACCTGCTTACCATCTATAATTTGTGCTGTCATCAGTTGCTCCTGAAAACACAATTTTACCGCTGAATCCGCTGGGGTCAATCTTAATTCTTTCTCTGCGTGCTCGGCGCTCTCTTTGTTTAATTTTAGTGGTTAAAACAAGCCTTGCACCTTTCCGGTCTTCACATCCACATCGATGCGGCGGAAAGCCGGGTTCGACGCCGTACCGGGCATCAATTTTATGGCTCCAGCGACCGGCACAATAAAACCTGCACCTTTATAAACGAGAATGTCGTTGATTGGAAGCTCCCAATCAGTGGGTCGGCCCTTTATGTCCGGGTCGTGCGACAAACTGAGGTGCGTCTTGACCATACAGGTCCCTAAAGTCTTCGAGCCCGGGTCGGCTTCCATAGCCTTGGCTTTTTCCAGGGCCTCGTCGGTGTAGGTTACACCGCTGGCCCCGTAGACTTCCCTGGCAATCAATTCAATGCGTTTTCTAAGTGGTGTCTCCAGTTCATAAAGAAGCTTAAAATCGGGCTTTTCGTTGCAGGCTTCAATTACTGCTTCTGCTAATTCGATTGAGCCGTCGCCGCCCTTGAGCCAGTGTTCAGAAACAGCGGCTAAGGCGCCGTTTTTCTCAGCTATTTTTCGCACCAGTTCAATTTCGGCTTTGGTGTCGGTATAGAAGCTGTTGACACAAACTACCGGCCGGACTCCGCTTTTCTTAACGGTCTCGATATGGGCGACAAGGTTTTCACAGCCCTTTTCAAGCAATTCAAGATTTTCCTTCGTATATTCTTCGGCTAACGGTATCCCCGGTTTTACGGCGGGTCCTCCGCCGTGCATTTTCAGGGCACGAATGGTTGCGACGATAACGATGGCGTTCGGAGTCAGGCCGGACATACGACACTTTATGTTCCAGAATTTCTCAAAACCAATGTCGGCTCCGAATCCGCTTTCAGTAACGTGGTATTCGCCCAGTTTCGTACCAAGCATATCTGCGATAATGGAGCTTTGGCCCACAGCAATATTTGCAAATGGCCCTGCGTGCACAAATACGGGCTGGCCTTCGATGGTTTGCAGCAAGCTCGGGTTAATAGCATCGACCATCCAGGCAGTCATGGCCCCGTCAACCTCAAGGTCGGCGGTGGTTACTTCATTGCCCTTCTTATCGTAGGCTACCACGATTTTGGCCATACGCTCTCGCAGGTCTTTCAAATCTTTAGCTACTGCCAATATCGCCATAATCTCACTTGAGACGGTAATCTGGAAGCCTGAGTCCATCTCATAGCCGTCCATTTTTCCACCCCGCCCGATCCTGATGTCGCGAAGCGCCTGGGCGCAAAAATCCATCGCCCATTTCATTTGAACTCTTTCGGGGTCAATATCTATTCGCTTAAGGTTGCTTTTTGCCAGCCGGGCATCATCATAGTTGTTTTCGTGCTGCATCCGCGAAGTCAGGGCTACCATAGCTAAATTGTGGGAATTTGTGATACTGTCAATATCGCCTGTAAGTCGGATGGAAAACGGCGTCAGCGGAATACACTGCGCCAGGCCTCCGCCGGCTGCCGAACCTTTAATATTGAATGTGGGGCCGCCGCTTGGCTGGCGGATTGCACCGACAGCACGCTTATTGAGTTTGCCCAGACCTTCGATCAGTCCGATGGCCGTGGTCGTTTTTCCTTCGCCTAACGGCGTCGGCGTAATGGCGGTAACATCAATATATTTTGCCATTGGAGCATCCTTCAGACGCCCAAGAGCTTTCAGATAATCGACTCTGGCCAACTTGTGACCCATGGGAATTAGCTCATCTTCCTGCAATCCCATCTCATCGGCCAGTTGGCGAACAGGTTTCATAGTCTCCTCGGCAGCTTCAGCGACCTGCCAATCTTTCATTTTTGTTGGGTCAAGCTTCATAGATTTTTCCTCAATTTTAGTAATTATTTTGGCGTTTTCAAACGCACTTTTCTTGTATTTAGGGTTCCGTTCCCACCTGTTTTCTATCGTTTCCGAAAACCGGCGAAATAGATATAATCATAGAGCTATTTTCTTGCACTATTTTGCTGTTTGGGCCAATGCCCAACGGCTAAGCCGCTATTTGAAATTTTGTAACATAGCACACTTGATCATTGCTTGTCAAATTTTATCTCGAGTGGCATCATCCACGGTTCGGCTAAACTCACCGTCGAAGCCCCCAACTCCCCCCAGGACGACGGTCCGGCAGAAAAGCGGGGAGATAGGGGCAAACCTGTGTGGCTGCCCTGGGCAGGCGCGTTGGCTCGCTCCTACAATCCCAGAGACAGCGGAAATCGACTCTATTTGCGTGAAAAAGGGATTTCAAGAAAGTTTTTGCAGTAGGATTTGACAAGCAGCCGCAAGGCGTGTTATGCTGTAGCAAATGCGAACGCCTGTTTGCCGGCGGGTGTGTAGCCCGGCCCACTTAGGTGGAATACCCGGGGCCGTAAAGGCCGCGAGCTCACTTAGGACAAGGAGAAACGAGCGTTTTCTCAACGACGAACAGGCGGATCGGATGCCGAAACGGGTGATGCGCAGTCCGTGGAGGCTGTAGTACCCCTGTACGCTGTCAATTTGTGCTGATTGGGACTTAAAGCTATGAACCGTTTTACTCGAATCATTGTTCTGTTTACCTTGGTTTGGCTTGTATTGGCCACGGCTGTATATCCAGGTTCGACATTGGCTGCTGAAGAGAAGCAGACTGCCAATGTGCTTATCGTAACGGGCATCGACCACCCCGCTCACAACTGGCGCCAGACCGCCCCTGCATTAGCTGAAACGCTCCGCAGGGACACGCGGTTGAAGCCGCGCGTTGTAGAAGACCCGCACTTTCTTGATTCTTCGGCTCTTCACCGCTACGATGTGGTTGTTGTGCATTTTATGCCGTGGCAGAAGCCTGCCCCCGGGCCAAAGGCCCGAGCCAATCTACAAAAGTTTGTAAAGGGCGGCAAAGGTTTGTTTGTAATTCATTTCGGTTGTGGGGCTTTCCAGGACTGGCCGGAGTTTCGCAATCTCGCCGGTCGGGTCTGGGACCCAAAGGCAAGGGCGCACGACCCCGGAGGGCCTTTCCGCGTCAATATTACCGATATGCTCCACCCTATCACGCAGGGCCTACATTCCTTCGAGACCGAAGACGAGTTGTACACCTGCCTGACGGGCGACCGCCCCGTCAATATGCTGGCCACCGCTCGCTCGAAAGTAGACGGCAAAATGTACCCCATGGCCTTCACCTTCAATTATGGCAAAGGCCGGGTGTTTCACAGCGCATTAGGCCACGACGTCAAGGCCATCTCCAACCCGGGTGCCGCTGAACTATTCCGGCGAGGTTGTGCATGGGCGGCCGGTTTGCCGCCGGTTCCAAAGAACCAAAAGAAAAAACCAGGCAGTAAGTAAGAGAACGCAGATTGCAAAGGAGAATCGCTAATGAAAGTCGGATTTAATATGCTGTTGTGGACCACGCACGTTACTGAGGAGCATTTGCCCCTTATAGAAACACTTAAAAAGGTCGGCTACGACGGTGTCGAGGTGCCCTTATTCGAGGGGGATACTGCGCACTTTGAAAAGGTCGGTAAGGCAATCAAAGACAACGGCCTGGAATGCACATCCGTGACGGTCATTCCGGATGAGGAACATAATCCCGTCAGTGCTGACGCGAATCACCGCCAGGCGGCGGTGGACTACCTCAAGTGGGCGATAGATTGCTCGACGGCAGTGGGAAGTACCGTGCTGTGTGGGCCGTTCTATCAGCCGCTGGGCGTTTTCACCGGCCAGGGCCCTACCGAAGAGGAAAAGCAGCGTGCCGCCGAGACGCACCGCCAGGCCGCCGAGTTTGCCGCTAAAGCCAACCTGACCCTCGCTGTGGAGTACCTCAACCGCTTCGAGTGCTATTTCCTCAACACAATGGCTGATACAGCTGACTACATCAAGCGGGTAAACCACCCCAACGTCGGCGTTCTGTACGACACCTTCCACGCCAACATCGAAGAAAAGGACCCTGTCGGCTGCATCGCCCCGCACATTGATATTATCAAGCACGTTCACATCAGTGAGAATGACCGCGGTACGCCGGGCAAGGGTCATATCGATTGGCCCGGTACGTTCAAAGCGCTGCGGTCGGGCGGCTATGACGAGTGGATGGTCGTCGAGGCCTTTGGGCGTGCGCTGCCGGACCTGGCCGCCGCCACACGTGTCTGGCGCGATTTCTTCCCAAGCGCCGAAGAGGTCTACACAGAGGCACTCAAGTTAATCAGAGAACAGTGGGAGGCCGTGGGCTAAACACAAGGACATAAAAACATTTTTATATGGCTTCGCATTTTGCAAAAACGTGGCAAAATGAGGCCCCTATCATTTACAGGAGGAATTATTATGCGTACAAACTATTTATGGCTCGTTTGGGTTGTGTTGTTCGGCTTGGTGAGTTTTGTTACAAACTCTGCTATGGCCGAGGAGGCTGGATTTAAGCCCATCTTTGACGGCAAGACACTCGATGGCTGGAAGGCGCCGGACATGAGCTACTGGTCAGTGGATGATGGGGCGCTTACAGGTCGCTCTACGCAGCAGCATCCGGTCAGGTCGAATCAGTTCATCGTCTGGCAGTTGGGTGAGCTGGACGACTTTGAGTTGAAGCTCAAGTACCGCATTAGCGGGACCCCGTCGGCCAACTCCGGCGTACAAATTCGCAGCCGGGTTGACAAGGACGGGCATGTCGCAGGCTACCAGGCGGACATCGATAAGGCTGGTCAATGGGCAGGCGCGCTCTACGACGAGCGCGGCCGTGACATGCTCGCAACGCGCGGACAGAAAACCATCATCGACTTGGACGGCAAGAAGACCAGCACGTCGATTGGGGACTCTGCTTCCCTGATGGCCAACATAAACAAGGACGGCTGGAA
>DATLBB010000266.1:0-5496 GCA_035527155.1 Sedimentisphaerales bacterium | reverse complement strand
GGATTGCCCCGCTGCCGCCGAAGCCCGACCTTTCTAGGGTCAAATACGGTAAACCAATCGTACTGTTCAATAGAGTCAATCTGGACGGGTGGAAGCTGACGAATCCGGGGCAGACTAACGGGTGGTCAGTGGAAGGTGGAGCTCTTGTCAATAAGCCGGTGCAGGAAGAAGGCAAACGTCATATTTCCTACGGGAACTTCCGCACGGTAGATGAGTTCGAGGATTTTAACCTGAAATTGCAAGTGAATGTCCCCAAGGGGGGTAACAGCGGTATTTATCTGCGTGGCATATACGAGGTGCAGGTCAGCGATTCGTTCGGCAAGAACCTCGACTCTCATAATATGGGTGGTATTTACAGCAGAATCACGCCGACGGTGAATGCTGAGAAGCCGGCCGAGCAGTGGCAGACCTTTGATATCACGCTCCTGGACCGGCACGTTACGGTGAAGCTGAACGGCAAGACGATTATTGACAATGAGCCGCTTCCTGGCTGCACGGGCGGCGCGCTGTGGTCGGATGAATTCAGGCCGGGCCCCATCTATCTGCAGGGTGACCACTCAGGGGTCAGTTATCGAGATATCGTCCTGATACCCATCATCAAGGACAAGGCCAATCAGGTCCCCGTCATCTTTGAGGACGGCTTTGAGGGAAAACCGGGTAAAGGCTGGAGCTGGCTGCGGGAAAATTCCAGGGCGTGGCGTATCAGGAACGGGGCATTGGAGATTCGTGTGCAGCCGGGCGTTGCGCATAATGTAAAGAATGCCTTAGTGCGTGAGGCGCCGGACCGCAGCAAGGGCAAATTCGGTATCGATGTCACCGTGACGAATAATACCGTGCCCACGCAGCAGTATGAGCAGGCAGGGATAACGTGGTACAATAACGGCAAGCCGGTGTTCAAGCTCGTTAAAGAACTGGTCAGTGGAGAGCTGATGATTATCCCGGGTAGAAAGCCCATGACGAGCAAAACTGTCCAGCTTCGGCTCATTGTGGACAAAAACAGTTTCACCGCTCAGTACCGGCCGGACGGCAAGGGTGAGTTTCAAACGGCAGCGAAAGGTAATCTGCCGGCGCCGCGTGATGACAAGGTCAGCATACAATGCTACAACGGCCCACCCAATGCCGAACACTGGATACGGTTTGACGATTTCCGCATTTTTGAACTGCCCGAATGACGGGTGTTAGCTCGAAAAGGAGCAGCCATGCGAAATTTTAGTAAAACCAAAAGAAAAGTTGCCACAAGCGGCAGCAAAGTCCCGAGCAAAGAAAGTGGTGCGGCTCACGGAGTATCGCGGCGCGGTTTTTTAGCTGCGGGTCTTGCTATGCCTTTTATTGTACCGCGTTCTGTCCTTGGAGGGACGGGCCATCAGGCGCCCAGCGATACGCTCAGGATTGCCGCGGTGGGTGTAGGGGGCATGGGGCAGAGCTACCTGGGCGGTTGCAGGAACGAACGAATCGTCGCGCTGTGCGATCTCGACTTCAATCGCTCGGCAAATGTGTTTCGTACCTATCCGAAGGCGACACGATATCACGATTTTAGAAAGATGTTCGATAAGGAATCGAAGAACTTCGACGCGCTAATCATCGGCACGCCGGACCACACCCACGCCATCCTGCTGATGGCCGCTGTGAAACTCCGCAAGCACATCTACTGCGCAAAGCCGATTACGCACAGTATCGCTGAGGCCAGAAAGGTCCGGGCGGCGCTGGGCAAGGCCAAAGACCTTGTCACCAAGTCCAGCGTGCAGTCTTCTGCGACCGACCATGCCCGCAACACAACGGAGCTTTTGAAGTCGGGCGCCATAGGCGGGGTGCGGGAGCTGCATATATGGTGCGACCACCCGGCTTATCCGTGTTCGATGGTTCGGCCGACGGAGAAGCAGACGCCGCCGCCGGGTATGGACTGGGATTTGTGGATAGTCCCGGCACCGTATCGGCCTTATCATTCGGCGTATCATCCGGCGAACTGGCGTCCGTGGTGGGATTTCGGGACCGGTACCGTCGGCGATATGGCCTGCCACACCCTGCACGTGTACTTCAAAGAGCTGCAATTAGGCTCACCGCAGATGGTGTATGGTTACGGGTCCACGCGGCACAAGGGCTTCTTTCAGTTTGTCTCGACGCCGGAGTGCCAGAGCCACGCGAACGTGGTGACATGGCAATTCGGCGCACGAGGGGAGCTTCCTGCGCTGACGGTGCACTGGTATGACGGCGGGATGAAACCTCATCGGCCGGTTGAGCTTGATAACAGCATGCGGATGCCGGGCAGCGGGCTTTTGTTCGTGGGAGAGAAGGGCAAGCTGATGGCAGGTTATGGCGGCGGCAATCCGTTCGGTCGCAGTCGTCGCGGGCTGGCGGGCGGCTTATTGCTGCCGGAGAAAAAGTTCCGCGACTTCGAGCAGCCGGCCAAGACCATGCGTCGGTGCAGCGACCATTACCGCGAATGGACGCAGGCCTGCAAGACGGGTGGACGTACCGTTTGTCCCGTCGAGTTCGGGTGCGAGATGACCGAGATGGCGCTGCTGGGAGCGCTCGCTCTTCGCACGAGACGGCCGCTCGAATGGAATGAAAAAGAAGCGCGCGTCACCAACTACGAGCAAGCTAACACCTTAGTCGACCCGCCCTACCGCACCGGATGGTCGTTGTAGGATCCCCACCTACGACATGCGGGGACAGGTGGTGGGCAGTGCCCAATCTGCTTAGGTCATCAGGTGAACAGGATTATAGCGAATTAGGGAATTAGTGGATTAGTCAGCGGGCAAATTCTAAGCACTAAACACTAAATCCTAAACAAATTCGAAATACAAAACAGGAAATTCACAACAAGATTCTTCGCTTCGCTCAGAATAACAGTTGAACAGCGTGAGTATTAAGACGGCCGAAAACTGTTACTACTGAGTGTTTGACATAAGCCATTCGGAAGCGAATATCGCAAAGTCATACCAATCCACCTTGCCATTACCGTTCAAATCGCTCTTGATTGGGTCTGTTGCAGCTCCCCTTTTAACGACTATTCGGTAATCTCCCCTCTGGTCGTTGAAGCCGGAAACGCGTATGTAATATGTTTTGCCCTTAACGGCATCGAGACTAACTTTCGAGCCCGCATTTTCCAGACAGTAATCGTCATTGCAGGCTAATTCTATAGGCGGCTGAGGCTCAGGATCATGTGGGGAATACAATCCAAAACAGGAATTAAAAACCGATAAGATGGTATCAAGAGAGCTGCCCTCCGTCGTTATTGTAACCGGCCCGCCCATAGCAGGTTGGTAGATATGCCAGACATCAGCATAGTCGTTAAAGCCACAGGTGCTCGTTAACAGCTCTTGCCCCGTAGGCGTATCTATATAGGTGGGTGACATACCCAGCGTAGTGCCAAAATAAGGCTCGTCATCAAAAACTTCTATAGCGCATCCACCGCACTCGTCATTTCCCCGAAGACAAGGATACCCTACGTAAATATCATCGTTGCCATTACGCATATCCTGCCAGACAACCGTATAATCATGTACTGCGGGTTTGATCCGGTCGCCAGTTCCTGTTGAAATATCAAACTCGGTTCCAAAATAAATATCATCCATTCTATAGCCGTAAATATCCCAACCGCCGTTTCGGTCATCCTGCCAAACGATTATCTCTTCGCAGAATCCCGGGTGTATCTGACTGTTGGAGTCAGTGCAAACAGGAACCTCGACAAGGTCATTTAAATCGGAAATAAAGACCCTATAGAAGGCGGCATAAATATCGTTGTTGCCATTTCTGTCGTCCTGCCAGGCAAACCCATGACGACTACAAGAAGGATTAGTCTGGTTTCCATCCTTTGTGCAAATGGGTTCTTCATTGTTGGCATCCATGTCAAGGCCGTAAATGTCCCAGTCACCGCTGCGGTTGTCCTGCCATGCGATGGTATCCCATTGAGCGGCTGGGTTGATTTGGTCGCCAGCTTCATCACAAATAACAACCTCGTTTGGTTCCTGTTGATACTCATAAGTCCTGGCATATATGTCCCAGTCACCATTGCGGTTGTCCTGCCAAAAGACATATTCGCCTACGGAAACAGGATTTTGCTGCTCGCATGGGTCGGTGCAAATTTCAATCTCCGTGCCTATCGCCAGGTCGTAGTAATTATAAAGAAGCTTATAACCATAAATATCGTTATTGCCGTTACGGTCGTCCTGCCAGGCAATAATAGGTTCATTTAAAATACTCGCTATGCCCAAAGAAGGATTAGTCTGATTGCCGTCGGCTGTGCAAATGGCATACTCCATGCCCTTATCGAGGTCATAGCCGTATATGTCCCAGTTGCCGTTCCGATTGTCCTGCCAAACAATGAAATTATACTCAATATCCGGGTTTGCCTGAGTACTGCTATCGGTACAGATTTCCATCTCGATAACATGTATCCCTATGGCCGACTCCACGCACAGGCACAGAATGGTCACCACTGCCACAAGTACAAATATTCGATTTGCCATTTGTGTTTCCTCCAAAAAAGTAAAAAACAAAGGAAATCTTACGACCTCTGTGTCTCGATGTCAAGAATTTATTTTGGGAATTTTTGCTACTTTGCTAATAAAAGCGGAGCATGTACAATAAACAGACGAAATATGAAATATGAGATATTAAGTACGAGCGTCGAATTATGAGGAACTTTGAGAACGCCAAACGCATAGTTGTAAAAATCGGCACGAATATCCTGACCAAAGGCAGCGGTGTGGATACGGCCTACGTCAGCCGAATCGCAAGGCAGATAAGCGCTCTGCTGAAAACGGACAGGCAGGTCGTCATCGTCAGCTCCGGCGCTATCGGAATGGGGAGCGGGCAGTTGCAGCCGGTCAGTAAGGTTCACCCCGTTAGAGAATCAAAGGAAAAGGCCTCTCACGGGGTAAAGAATATAAAGATGCGTCAGGCGTATGCGGCAATCGGGCAGCCGCTGTTGATGGCGGAGTGGCGAAAATCGTTTCTGCGATACGGCGTTACCGTCGCCCAGGTCCTGGTAACAGCCGAGGTGCTCAACAACAGAAAAACGTACTTGAATCTTCGCAACTCCATCGAGACACTTTTGAAACTATCGGTTGTCCCCGTTCTGAACGAAAACGACAGCGTGAGCACCGATGAAATAGGGACGACCTTCGGGGACAACGATACATTAAGCGCACTGGTCGCCAGCAAGATTGACGCAGATGTGCTGATTATGCTAAGCGATATCGATGCGCTCTACGATAAGGACCCGCGAAAATCTTCATATGCCAGGCCGATACCTACCGTTTATGAGATAACTGAGGACATTATGCGAAGTGCGGGAGGTCGGGGCAGCAGGTTAGGTACGGGGGGGATGAAGTCCAAGATCGAGGCGGCGAAGATTGCGTCTAACGCGGGGTGTCGAATGGTCCTGGCCAACGGCAGGTTGAAAAACGTCATCGGCCGGATTATGGCAGGCGATGAAATCGGAACCGTCTTTATGCCGAAGCGAAAGCTGAGCAACCGTTCGAGATGGATTCT
>DATLBB010000265.1:0-24627 GCA_035527155.1 Sedimentisphaerales bacterium | reverse complement strand
AAAGAGCTGATTTGTAAAGAATCCTCTACAGTTGTAGAGATGCCGGCTTCGCAGAAGGCTACGCCGCGACAAGTTGGGCTGGAGAGGCGGTTTGCGTGGCCTGTATATCGTATGTCGTATATCGTATATCGTATTGCGTATCTCATAGTTCGGTGTTTCCTTCGACTACGCTCAGGACAGGCTCTGTTGGTAGTTGACTATTGGCCATAGAGCAATCATCATTTCCTTCTTTTTGGCCTTCTGCAAAAAAAAGAAGCGCCTCTATAAATGCACGAATGTGCGCGTTTGATGCGAAAAATGGCCTCGTTTTTCAACGCCCGATTCTCGTAACTCGATGATATGAAAGCAGTAAAAAAAAATTTATTTTTTTCGGTTTTTGCTTTTTACTATGGCCGGTTTTGGTTGAAATTTTGGGGGATTATTGCCTATTTTCACATCTTATGAAGACTTAATAAGGACAAAGAAGTGCTCAATCGTCCGTTATCCACGTTTGACAAATCCGCTGAAATATGGTAAGGTAACTTTTAAGCAACCTCGTGGGGATTTCTTTGCTGTTTTGTGCGCGTGTTGGCCGTTTGTATCGGCGAGAATAGGCTCAATAATGGAATATGGGGGGAAGGAGGTTAGTAGAATGAGCGGGACGAGGATTTCAAGGCTGTGGGGGAAAGTAACTTTACTTTTAGTAGTCGCGGTTGTGTGCCGGTTTTGTATGGCGCAAACAGCCTTTGCAGGCTCTATCGTCGGCTGGGGGAGTCAGGTTGTTGACAGCAGCGACCCTGGTCCGCTGGTGGCGATAGCCGCTGGTGGGAGTCACAGTTTGGCTCTAAAATCCGACGGTTCTATCATCGGCTGGGGACAAAACGATTATGGTCAGGTTACACTTCCGGGCGGCAACGACTTTTTGGCTATTGCTGCCAGAAACGCTCACAATCTGGCTCTGAATTCAGACGGCTCTATCGTAGGCTGGGGGCAAGACGAATATGGTCAGGCAAATCCGCCTAACGGAAACGACTTCGTCGCGATAGCGGCAGGCCGGCATCACAGTCTGGCTCTAAAGTCCGATGGCTGTATTGTCGGCTGGGGCCGTAACAATTATGGTCAGGCAACGCCGCCTGACGGCAACGACTTTGTTGCGATATCTGCCGGCTATTATTACAATCTGGCTCTGAATTCAGATGGCTCTATCGTAGGCTGGGGTGACGACGAATACGGTCAGGGCGACCTGCCTGACGGCAATGACTTTGTGGCGATAGCCACCGGCGTGCGGCACAGTCTGGCTCTAAGGTCCGATGGCTCTATAGTTGGCTGGGGTTACGACAGGTATGGTCAGGCCACGGCGCCTGATGGTAACGATTTTGTGGCGATAGCCGCAGACGGATGGCATAGTCTGGCCCTGAAGTCAGACGGCTCTATCGTCGGCTGGGGAAAAAACGATTATGGGGAAGCCACGCCGCCTGACGGCAACGACTTTGTTGCGGTAGCAGCAGGCAAGGAACACAGTCTGGCACTCAGGTCTGACGGTTCTGTAGTCGGCTGGGGCGGCAACTTTGAAGGTCAAGCAACGCCGCCTGAAGGCAGCGACTTTGCTGCGATAACCGCCGGCGGATGGCACAGTCTTGCTCTCAAGTCCGAAGGCTCTATCGTCGGCTGGGGCTCTGACAGTTCTGGTAAGGCCACACCGCCTGACGGCAATGACTTTGTTGCGATAAGCGCCGGCGGAGGACACAATCTTGCTATAAAGACCGACAATTCGGTCGTAGGCTGGGGTAACAACCGGTATGGTCAGTCCACGCCGCCTGAAGGTAATGACTTTGTGGCGACAGCCACCGGCGGGTGGCACAGTCTTGCTCTAAAGTCCGATGGCTCTGTAGTTGGCTGGGGTGACGACTGGCATGGTCAGGCCACACCGCCTGCCGGCAACGACTTTGTGGCGATAGCCGCTGGGTATAGCCATAGCCTTGCCCTAAAGTCCAGTGGCTGTATTGTCGGCTGGGGCCATAACAATTATGGTCAGTCCTCGCCGCCTGAAGGAGACGACTTTGTGGCGATAGCAGCCGGTGAGAATCACAGTCTGGGGCTGAAGTCCGACGGGACTATCATCGGCTGGGGCATAAGCGACGATAGTTGGTATGATCATGGTCAAGTGACGGATACTCCAAACTGCAATGGCTTTGTTGCGATAGCCGCCAGCGGATGGCACAGTCTTGCACTAAAGACCGACAGCTCTATTGTGGGCTGGGGAGCTGGAACCAAGGCCTTGGGTGAGTGGCCCGATTATGGTCAGGCTATGCCGCCGGACGGCAAGGACTTTGTGGCGATAGCCGCTGGTTTATCTAACAGTCTGGCGATCAGGCGTGAGCCGTCTGTGTCAATAGAAGTGGCCATGAGATTGACGCCGCAGGCACTGAATTGCAAAGGCAGAGGCAAATGGGTCAAGGCTCGCTTTGTTCTTCCTGACGATATTGCGATTGAGAACGTGGATTCTAATATTTTTGGGGAGATTGAGTCGCTCGGTGTCGAAGCAGACTATATGGATGTCTATGTAACTGAGGATGGCTTAGTGAGGGTTGAGATGGGATTTGGCCGTACTGCTTTCTGTGATGTGTTAGCTGACTGCGGTTCTGTTGAGATAACCGTTAAAGGCTTTCTTACCAACGGCCAATCCTTTTATGGCAGAGATACGATTAAAATAAAATGCTCAAAGTGAGCATTTTGAGTGTTTAGCCTTAGTTGACAAGTCTGTTGAATTGTGGTAAATTATATTCTCAGCAAATTGGCGAGGATTTCTTTTCTGTTTTGTGCGAGTGCAGGCCGTGTGTGTTGGCGAGAATCGACTTAATAATGGAATATGGGGGGAAGGAGGTTAGAAAAATGAGTAGAATGAGGAATTCAAACCTGTTGGGGAAAGTAACTTTACTTTTGGCAGTTGCGGCTGTGTGCTTGCTTTGTATCGCGCAATCAGCCTTTGCAGGCACTGTCATCGGCTGGGGTGAACAAGCTGTAAATAGCGGTGACTTTGCCCGCAATGACTTTGTGGGCATCGCCGCAGGTGGCGGATATAGTCTTGCCTTCAAAAGCGACGGTACTATCGTCGGCTGGGGCAGAAACGATCATCTTCAGGCAACCCCCCCCGATGGCAATGACTTTATGGCCTTTGCTGCAGGCGAGCATCATGGCCTTGCCTTAAGAAGCGATGGTTCTATAGTTGGGTGGGGCGGCAACTGGTATGGTCAGGCCGGAGAGCCACCGGGAAACGACTTTGCGGCCATCGCGGCATGCGGCGCACATAGTCTTGCGCTAAAGCGAGATGGTTCTATTGTCGGCTGGGGCCTGAACGAATGGGGTCAGGCCACTCCTCCGGACGGTAACGATTTTGTTGCCATCGCCGCAGGCCACGTACACAGTGTTGCCCTAAAGCGGAATGGTTATATTGTCTGCTGGGGCAACAACAATCAGGGCCAGTCTAATCCTCCATATGGAAACGACTTTGTGGCCATCGCTGCGGGCGGCTGGCATAGTCTTGCCTTAAGGAAAGACGGTTCAATTGTTGGCTGGGGCCACAACGATTATGGTGAGGCTGCACCTCCCTCCGGCAATGACTTTGTTGGCATCGCCGCAAGCCGCTTTCATAGTCTCGCCTTAAGAAGTGATGGCTCAATTGTGGCCTGGGGCCGGCCTGCTTATGGTCTGAGTAAGCCTCCTTCCGGCAATGACTTTGTGGCGATAGACGCAGGCTACGACCATAATCTTGCCTTAAGAAGGGACGGTTCAATTGTCGGATGGGGCTATAACTGGTATGGTCAGGCAAGAGCCCCTTCCGGCAATGATTTTGTCGCTATCGCCACAGGCGGCGCACATAGTCTTGGCCTAAGGAAGGACGGTTCTATCTTCGGCTGGGGCAGCAACGGTTTTTTCGAGACCACTCCTCCAGAAGGCAATGATTTTGTGGCCGTAGCTACGAGCGGCTATCACTGTCTTGCCTTGAAAACAGATGGCTCTATCATTGGCTGGGGTGACAACAATCATGGCCGGGCCGATCCACCGGACGGCAACAACTTTGTGGCCATCGCCACAGGCAGTGCACATAGTCTTGCCTTAAGGAGTGATGGCTCTATTGTCGGCTGGGGCTATAATGAATATGGTCAGGCAACTCCTCCCGATTGTAAAGACTTTGTGGCTATATCCGCCGGCGGATGTCACAGTCTGGCTCTAAAATCCGATGGCTCTATTGTCGGCTGGGGCAGCAACTATGATGATGAGAACGAATACTGGTTTGGTCAGGCAACACCCCCAGATGGAAAGAACTATATTGCCATTGCCGCAGGCAGCTGGCATAGTCTTGCCTTAAAAAAAGATGGTTCAATTGTCGGCCTGGGCCGTAACTGGGAAGGTCAAGCCACGCCGCCCGACGGCAAGGACTTTGTGGCGATAGCCGCAGGTGGGCTTCATAGTCTTGCCTTAACGCAAGATGGTTCTATTGTTGGCTGGGGCGAAAACAATTGTGGTCAAGCCGCACCTCCGGTTTGCAATGACTTTGCCGCCATTTCTGCAGGCAGAAACCACTCTCTGGCCATCAGGCGTGAGCCGTCTGTGTCAATAGAAGCGGCAATGAGATTGACGCCACAGGCACTGAATTGCAATGACAGAGGCAAATGGGTCAAGGTGCGTTTTGTTCTGCCTGACGATATTGCGATTGGGGATGTGGATTCTAATATTTTTGGGGAGATTGAGTCGCTCGGTGTCGAAGCAGACTATATGGATGTCTATGTCACTGCGGATGGCTTAGTGAGGATTGAGATGGATTTTGGCCGTGCTGCTTTCTGTGATGGGTTAACTGACTGCGGGTCTGTTGAGATAACCGTTAAAGGCTTTCTTACCAACGGCCAATCCTTTTATGGCACAGATACGATTAAAATAAAATGCTCAAAGTGAGATTGGGGGGGGATTATATTCGATGGTGAGATTCTTCGCTGCGCTCAGAATGACATCGGTTGAGGTTGGCGGGGCGAGTGAAGACCACCCTGCAGTGCAGGGGGCTAACAACCCCGCCATGGGTGGCGGGGTTAACCGAAAATAGGAGTCTATCATTCAGGTGGGATGCATTCCGGATTGTTTGGGTCCACAATGCAGTCAACCAGCCAGGTAGCTGCTAAATGAGCCAGGTCAAAGAAATCTACGATGCAGTCTTCGTTGATATCTCCCCGAAGTTTATAGTAGCATTTATCACAAATGTCGGCTGCCCAACCCTTATCACATGCACAGGTATCCGGACCGATACATGTTCCCTGTCCTGAGCACACATTAGGGTCATCACTGTTTATTCCATAGCATTGGCATACAGAACATTCAGAGCAGTCCGTTCCCGTCCAGTTGGGATCACATACACAGGTATCCGGACCTATACATGTTCCATGTCCTGAGCAAACGTTAGGGTCACTACTGTTTATTCCATCGCATTGGCATTGGGAACAATCTGCTCCCATCCAGCCAAGCTCACATGCACAGATATCCGGACCTATACATATTCCGTGTCCTGAGCAAACGTTAGGGTCACTACTGTTTAATCCATAGCATTGGCATTCAGAGCAGTCGGCTCCCGTCCAACCAAGCTCACATACACAGGTATCCGGGCCTATACATGTTCCGTGTCCTGAGCAAACGTCGGGGTCGCTACTGTTTAATCCATAGCATTGGCATTGGGAACAATCTGCTCCCGTCCAGCCAAGCTCACATGCACAGGTATCCGGACCCATACATGTTCCGTGGCCTGAGCAAACGTTAGGGTCATCACTGTTTATTCCATCGCATTCAAATGCCCGGGCAATATTTGCAGAGCCGACAAATATAACCAGAAGAAAAGCTATAAAAAAGAAGCGCAAATCCGCCATCTCAATATTTTCAACCTCCTCAAAATGAAATAACATTATCCACTACGGATGATATTAAGTGCTTGTCGAAGAACCAAGCCTTCCAATACAACTATAATATCAAAATTTTACTTTAATTGCAAGCCTTTTGAGCCTTTTTTTCGGCTTTTTCAGTCAAAATCATTAAAAATTGAGGTGTTCTGCCCTGGTTGGCAAAATCTTGCTGCGGGATTCTGTAAGTATGGCGGTCAATAAGATAAACAAGTGTTAATTTTATATTCGCCAAGTTTGCTACGCCCGGCCAGTTCGCTAAGCTCGATAAGAAACGTTACCCCCGCGATTTGTCCCCCAATTTTTTCGATGAGCTTGCAGGCCGCCACCATTGTTCCGCCCGTCGCCAATAAATCGTCAACCATCAAAACCTTCGCCCCGGTCTCTATCGCATCGCTGTGCACCTGGAGGGTGTCGGTGCCGTATTCCAAATCGTAGGTTATGCTTTCAGTTTTGAAAGGTAGTTTGCCTTTCTTGCGTATAGGTACAAAGCCGGCTTCGAGCTTCTCTGCTACCGCCGCTCCGAATATAAATCCTCTTGCCTCCACCGCGGCCACATATTCGATGCCGGCCTCTGTAAAGCCTGCGCACAAAGCGTCTATTGCTGCTGCGAACGCCTTCGGCTCAGCCAACAAAGGCGTGATATCGCGAAATAAAATCCCCTTTTTCGGGAAGTCCGGTATGCTGCGAATGTATCTTTGAAGCTCAATTTCTTCTGTCGCCATTTATCAACTCTGCCTGGTATTTATCAAAATTACAATTGCCTGAACGGTCAGGCCAATCCGGTTGCCGCTATCTATTATCAGGATATTACAGGTGAAGTGCAAGTTTTATTGGCTTGTTTTTCGGACCGTGTTTGGCGGTTTGTTGTGAGGCGGGAACGGCTTTAGTCCTGCTCCTCGTTCATATATTCATAGAGCTTGGTAAGTGCGCCGCGTTGAATCTGGCGAATCCTCTCACGGGTCAGGCCTAAGTTTTTACCGATTTCTTTGAGTGTCATCGGCTTCTTTCCATGCAGACCGTAATGCATCATCAGGATATCAGCTTCTCTCGGCTCGACTTCGTTGAGCAGACTTAAAACCATTGCTTTTTCTTCATCCGCAGCCAATGCGTCCTCCGGCTTGGCGGCACTCTCGTCCTCCAAAGTCGTCTCGAGCATTTGTTCATCGCCTGACTCATCACCCTCGAGACTTTCCGTTGCTGTGCTAAGAACCTCGACAATGCGGTGTATTATGTTGGCCTTCCGCAGCGGCAGTTTCATTATATCAGCCATCTCTTCGACGTCCGGCTTCCTGCCGAGTTTGTTTTCCAGTTCTGTCGCCGTATGCCGCCAGTGATTTATCAATGTGACCATATATGTAGGAATATGCACCGGCTGAACATTTTCCAGCATGGCACGCTGGATACTTTGCTTTATCCACCACGCCGCATACGTACTGAACCGGGTGCCGCGGTCGGGGTCAAAGTAGTCAACTGCTCTTATAAGACCGAGATTCCCCTCCTCAATCAAATCGCCAAGACTCATTCCTCGCCCGCCATACTTCTTGGCGATATTAACGACCAGTCTCAGGTTGCTTCGCACCAATTGTTCCCTTGCCCACGGGTCGTTTTCTTCGACAATCAGTTTGCCTAACGAGTGTTCCTGCTCCGCAGTCAGCAGTGACGCTTCGTCTATCTCTTTGAGATATTCTTTTATGGTGGCGTCAAAAGCTATGACTAACTCCCGCCCGGCCGAAGGTCTTTCGACTTCAGCCGTAAGTGAAAATTGACCGCACTTTTCTTATAGGACGATTGGGCCCTCACTCAGAGCAAATCTATATAAGCTATCGGTCAAAAAGGGGTGCGGGTTTAGTTGCTTAATTCAAATCCTGCCCCCGAAAATCGGCCCCCTTGATATGAAATACACACCGCGCAATATAAAAAACAACCGGGGCCTATACCGAACTAATCAGTATAGGCCCCGGACAGGTGCAATTCAATGGCTAATGCTTTAGAGCATTGTAGAAACGCAGATTACGGCCAATAGATTTCATCGAGCCATTGCTGCAGCAATAAAGCATAGTCTTTGAAGTTAATCTTCTTGGAGTTAACAGGCTCCTCATCGTACAGATTCGCAGCCGACACAAGCGGTGTGTAGACTGGAACTATTTCTACACCACTCATGACGGTATTGATCTCGGCAGTAGAGAGCTCACGATTGTAGATGCGAGCATCATCAACTTTACCGTTGAAGGAGCTGGCCTGCGTGTTACGCTTGCCAACATTGACGCGGTCACCGCGCCGCCAGAGATCATAATCTACGGTCCCAATCAACACACCATCACCATAGTAGCTCATGGTTGTACCATCATACGTCATGGCATAATGGCGCCACTCCAAAGCTTCTTCATCAGTGAAGATCGTCGCTTCGAAGCACCAGAGGTGGGCGCCGATACCGCCGGGCCCGCCTATGTTGCCGATGTTGAAGTGACTGCCGCAATCGCCACCCTCGGTCGAGAACCCAAAGACGAGGGTCCAGTCGGGGATGTCCGTGGTGTTGGTCTTGGCCCAGCAGGTGATCGTTGTCGGCATACTGCCGCTGAGACCCACCGGCGGGATGCTCACATACTGATCGTCGCCGCCTGGGAGGCTCAGAACCTCGCCCATAAGGGCGTCGGTTTCGAAGCCAACTGCACCATGAGCGGTGCCGTGGTTACCGTTGCCGGATGAATCGGAGAGGTCACCATCAAACTCGAAGCGTGCAACCAGACCGAGTTCGGTCTTGTCGCCATCGAGCCAGTCGCCTATCAATACCCTGAGGTCGTCTTCGTTAACAATGCAATCACCGGTGATATCGTATTGCGGTGCGTACTGTGCAACGCATCTGGTCGGATACGTACGGATGTCGTCGAAGTGCAAGACACCGCTTCCGCCGCCGATAATGCCGACACCTACCGATTTGATCTTGGTAGCCGGCAGGCCTTCGTCGGGCAGTGGCGGATCGAAAGGTTTACCGGTGTAGAGATCGTGCAGCTCGATGTTCCATTCTATCCACTCAGGAATCAACAGGTCTTCAGGATCGCCGTCGTACATGACCCTCTGCGTGTGAGCGCTCGGGACAGTAGTCGTCAGTTGTGCGAACATCTGACCGGGAGCATTATCAGGGTCGCCCCTGAAGTAAATCACCAGTGCCTTAGCGCCGCCCAAAGTCCAGTCACCGCTGGGCTCGTGCGGATCTTGACCGTCCCTGAAGGGTTCGAGTCGCGAGACTGCACCATCACCGATGTACTCGACTCTCATCGACTGACTGCCTCCGTGGGCAATCGCGTAGTCAAGTTTCGGTGACGCAGCGCCTCTGCCGGTCCACGTGCCCTCTATCGGGTTCGGGGGATCATAGTTCGCAAGTGTACGAACCTGTCCTAAGGTCAGAGCACTGTTGTAGATGCGTACGTCGTCGAACCAGCCGTTAGTCCTGTCATGCCATTCCTGGTGGTCACCCACTCGGATCTCGTTGTCGTTGGTGTTGCAGTTTCCGCCGGCTGAGCCGTAGTCATCTACAATACCGTCAACAAGAAGCGCCGAGTAGCCCGCAGGAGAATTAAGCACTGCGCAGATGTGGTGCCACTGGCCGTCGTCGATGTTCATATCACCGACTCGGCGGCCATTCGGATTCGTGCCGTCGAACGGGAAGCTGACAGCGCCAGTAGAACCTTCTCTCTCAAATCTCCAGGAGCTGGTGTTACCGTTGCTGATTAGCTTCGTCCAGGCACCGCCGAAATCGCGGATCCTTATCCAGGTCGCTATCGTCATCTGGTCGTCGAGCGTGTCGAACAGGTCGCTGTTGCCGCAGTTCATATGCGTTTCTGCGGTAGCGTTAGCGTCCACATCCAGCACCTTGCTCCCGATGAGAGCATCGTCGACCACCATCGCGTTGCCGTTAAGGTCGGCGTGCAGGTTGTTGCCGGAACTGTCCGTGCCGTCGCCTGCTTCAAAGTCGTAGTGGGCTAACAGCGGTTCATACCTATCCGGCAGGGTCATATTGCCCAGACCGGCAAGGTATCTGACCTCGCCTTCCGACACAACATAGTTGTAAATCCGAACGTCATCAATGCGGCCGTCCCAGCTTGCGTCGGCTGCAGCATCTTTGCCGCCCTTGCCGACTATCATCTTATTGTAGGCCGACAAAGCACCAGCTATGTCCGCACCGTCGTAGCCCGGCGAGTTGTACACACCATTGAGGTACAACTTCGTTCCAGCGCCAGACACCCAGGTAATAATAATATGCTGCCATTCGGTTGTCTGAACGTTGGCTGAGCTCTCACTCTGTTCACTGCCTACATCGGTTGAGATACCGTATTTGATAACGTTTGCGCCGCCGCCGCTGGCACCGGCCTTGTCATAACGCATACCCCTTTCGTCATTGCCTGCGGGGTCTGCGAAGATGAGGAAGCCCTGGTCCGTGTCAACATCGTCAGACTGGACCCACAGTGAGATGGTCATTGCGTTCAAACCATTCAGCAAGGATCCAGTAGCAGTGTTGACCACGTTGGAACCGGCTTCGAAGTCCAGGCACGAGGCCGAGCCGTCGGCAGTAACCGCGGTCCATGCAGCATTGCTAATGGCGCCATCTTTGCCATTGCCTGAGCTGTCAGCAGCCACATCGCCGGCACCTTCATCAAATGCCCAGTGTATCAGCAAAGGACCATAGACCGGGGGCACAACGATCGGGTCAATAACCAAATCGCCTATACCGGCCAGGTACCTTGCGTTGCCTTCCGTCAGAGCACAATTGTAAATCCTGGCGTCGTCAATCAGACCGGCGTAAGTCTTGTAGATACTGCCGTCTGATGCGAGCGTAATGGCTCCGATTAAGACATTGGCCTGAGACGCCCCGGAAAGGTCCTCGTTGATGTCGG
Organism: Sedimentisphaerales bacterium; assembly: GCA_035527155.1. GTDB lineage: Bacteria > Planctomycetota > Phycisphaerae > Sedimentisphaerales > Anaerobacaceae > CS2-K091. The sequence continues at coordinate 13,814 of DATLBB010000265.1, read as the reverse complement.
CGCTTGCATCCTCAACGCCATCGATATAGAGGCGAACTTTGCCACCGTCACGCACACCAAGGACATGGTGCCAGACATCATCGTTGACATTGGTGCCACCTTTGGCCGTCCTCTTCTTCGAATTATCATCGGTGACTAAGGTGACTCTACCTTCATCACTTTCGGTGATAACCAAGCAATAGCGGTGTCCACCGCCGCCATCTCCACCGTTGGCGATAATACTACCTTTGTTAGTATCGCCTGTGCCGGTCATGGTATTCTTGACCCAGGCACTTAGGGTCCAATCGCCGGTGCTGAAGTTAAGGGCGGCCGGATTGCCGCAGTCAACATAATCCATATCTCCACCCAGGCTCAGCACCTGGCCTCTTTCGGCATCGGTAACTATGTTTGCGTTACCTACCGGTGTGCCGTTGAAACCGCTGGCTGAATCAGTGTAGTCGCCCTCAAACGCCCAGTCTGCAAGCAGACAACCGGCGTCTGGTGCTACTGCCTCAACCGTATAACCGGGGATAGTGTAACCGGCAACGATCTCGGTCTGGTCCGGAGGGGGGACAGCCTCTACAACAATTTCACCCGGAGTCATTACCTGCAGGGGAAGAGGTTCTGGCACAACGTCGTAGGACTCAAAATCATCCACGAGTCGATATTCTTCAGCCGTGAAGCTGCAGATTTCGCCCGGTATAACCGTTCCATCAGGCATTACCGAATCGACCACCCAGTAATAAGTCTCGGCTAACATAAGAGACTCTCTTAGTGTTCCGATTGGGTCGCACTCGGTAACATCGCCCGGTAATTCTGCCGTGAGCTCCGTACGAGCCATCACAGCAGCTTCATCGGCGCCAAAGTACACGCGATGCAAAGCGACACCATCTCCGGCATTCCATTTAACAACCGGATGAATGGACACCCCGGTTGCTCCGCACTGCGGCATATAGTTCCATGCCTGGCGCGGGTCCGGAGTCGTGATGCTTACATCGCAGATTTCGGCCGTGGTCGTAACGCCATCGATGTGCGACGTGACAGCCAGTCCAACACGAACGAACGAGTTCATTTCGACTGTGTGATCACCGTGGTGGTCCCAATTCACGCCGTCATCCGAATGGTAACCGCTGAACGTGTTACCGTTCCGCACTAACTTGACCCATTCAGGATTAAGGACGTCGCCATGGTCCGAGCCGCCGGAACCCTCGTTGGTCTGTTCACGCCACTGGAATGTGGCTCTTTGGTTCCAGGTCGCAGGAGTCGTCAGCATAGCGGTGTTCTTGGAACCACTATCGGTCGTCTCACGAATCATCACGCCGGCCTTTGCCCACTCATTTCCGACGTTCGCTACGCTCATAACATGCGCGATGATGGTACCCTCGTCTCTTGTGAACTTCGGCGTCTTGTAGACAAAGTGGAAACGGTCACCGCCGTCCCAGATGTCTCCGCCGTCCGCTACAATCGTCCAGCAATCGCCGGTTTGGGTGGCGCTGCCGCCCGAGGTTGCAATGTCCATGCTGACCCATTCAACAGTTGAGAAACTCTGCGTACAGCCTGTATAGGTATTGGTGCCGTCATCTGCCTCAACCATCCAGTAGTAGGTCGTATCTACTGCAAGCGGCAGTGCGGCACTTGTATCCGGCATCGCAACAGTGGCAATTAATGCCATGGCGCCCGGATCCTCACCTAAGTACACATTATGTGATGTGGCCGTTCCGCCAGCCTTCCAGCTAACCGTAGTCGCCTCTTGAACCGTTAATGTTGCTCCATCTGCCGGGTTTGGGTTGCTGGGATAATCGTCTACAAAACCAGGCATCAGGAAATAACCGTCAATCTCGGTCCGGCTTGGCGCGTCGGGACCTTCCCATGCAACGGAACAGTGGTCGCCGCCGCCGCCTTCTTTCCAGAGGGCCCAAATCGGATACTTCTGGCCGCCCTCTAAGTAAACGGGGGCGGACTCCTGGTCCGGCTCTGTGTCAGGATTCTGTTCGTAATTGTGGTAACCGGTCCAGCCGGACACTTTGCAGATCATGACCGCCTCGCAGGCCTTCCCGCTGGTGCTCAACCACAACTCGGAGGCATCGTCACTGGCAATCCAGAACGTATAGTCACCGGAGGTCTCCGGAACCAGCTGGCCAATCATTCGGCCGCCATAGTTGTCCCAGATGCCAGTTTTGTTGCCAAGGGACTCCGTGGTGTCAAGCATCGTTAGCTCACCTGTCCAAGTCGGGCTATCGGGGTAGCGTAGATCGTTTTTCAGGGTATTAAGATCACCTCCACCCATGTTATCCCAGACAGCCAGATCGATCGAACCTGTTCCGATGCGTTCGGTCTTAAAGCTCATGATGGCACTTTCTTCACCGAGAGGCTGCTCAACAATCTGCCAGTAGTACATGGTGCCTTCTGCAAGCGGGTCGGGAGTATAGCTCTCATCTCCCAGCGCCTTTGTGTCCACAGAGGGCTCATCTGTCGGTGTCGGGTTGGTGCCAAGGTACACGTCGTGCGAAGTAGCAGAATCACCCGGCATCCAGGTAAGAGTCGGCTGTAAGGGCTGATTCATCGCCCCATCTTCCGGGCTCAGCATCCAGGCCTTTTCGTAAGGAGCCGCAGGCCACTCCACCGGAGACCCCGGATTGGGAGTGGGGGGAGTATATTCATCAATATAGGTGCCCGGGCCTTCGAACTCAGCTGTGCAAAGAAGGCCGTCATTGTGCGAACAGACAACCAACCCGATATAAACGTCCTCATTCATCGAGATGGTCCTTTCTACGCTCACCCAATTGCCCATAATGCCCAGTATTTCCCACTTCCAAAACCTACCTCTCAACGTGTCGCCTTCGCGCTCTATCCACATCTCCTTAGGTAGTACCTGGCCGCCGGTTGTATCGTCGGAGCTGCTCCCACCGGTGTCCTCACGCCAAACGAATTGGCAGCCGTTCACCCCAGTAATCGCCACCATGGCGTGCTTCGAATTGGCAGCAAGGGTCTCGCGAATCATCACGCCCACTTTCGTCCAGCCGTCCGGTACCGGGTCGGTCATACTGGTCACATTCACCTTTAATATGCCGTCCCCTGACATGGGACGGTACACGTAGTGGAATGCGTCGCTACCGCCCCAGATGTCAGCGCCGCTGCCTTCAACAGTCCACACGCCGGCGGCCTCACTGGCGCTACCGGCGATACCGGTCGAGCCGATGTCCTGGTTTGCTATTACTCCCCAGGTGTTGCCGACTAAACAAAGCACTAAAACAAAAGAAACTAAAAAACTAAATTTTCTACACATAACGTTCCTCCTTCAAAAATCTAAAAAAACTCGTCTTTTTCTTGGCTCCAAGCCAAAACACCTTGTTGTTTTCGACAGGCACTACCTTCACTGCCTTCGTACAACGAGTACGTACAGTGTTCTCTAAATTCTGTGCGTGTCTCAAACAACTTCCAATAAAACAAGCAACAAAGATCTTCACCAACCCTGTGCTTGCCTCTAAAAAAAATAATACTTGTTCTTAGGGCATGTTCTCATACTCCTCCATATAATTTAGATATGGTTCTATGCTCCTCCTTTCAGAGGCCCAAACAGAGCTTTTGATAACAGTGTAAAGTCGCTCAGGCCGAACCACAAATCCTTCGCGATAGCTTCACCCTCGCACAATAGCTCCTCACTCTATCGAAAAATCTGCAATATTCGCAAGGTAGAAAACCAAAATCGACAGAACATAATAAGCCTATTTTTCATCAATCTATCAGATTACCTATATTCCCGTCAAGTAAAATATTATAAGATGTTAGGGAATTTTTAATCAAGAAAAAAATCCATAGATACCACATTTTTTTTTCAACTGCACAAAAACACACAACTCCTGTATTAGCCTACCTTTACAAACATTCTACGGAGAAAAATCCGACCAAAAATCCCTGTTGTTCAAAGATTTTTTCATCTTCGCAGGTGCTGCTCTTGCCATGGCAGGGTACATCCACCCCAACTGCTGCCCTTTAAACCCTGATTGTCCCATAAGTCCTCGAACCTCATACTCAAAAATTTGTGTAAGCTGTAGCTTTTTTTTATTTCACAAAAGTTAAAAACCATAAAGTCGTTATAAACATTCGTCCCTGTAACCGGCTGCAGCGGAAAGATGTCGCCTCTGTCAATAGAAGCCCGCCTCCGGCAGCCGGTACGCGTTTTTTATTTTAGTTGACCGTTGACATATTTGTTGTAGGATTATACCCGCTCAAGATGTGAGTTGCCCCTATTGAGCCGGCGCCGATGTGGCGAAACAACCCTTCGAGAAAAGAGCATAAAAGGGCAGCGCTCGCACCAGCCAAATAAGGTGTATAGAGCATGAAAAGGTGAGGAGCTGAATATGGCAGCGGCAATGTTAAAAATAACCGGACATGGAAAAACCCAGCGTCTCGAACCGAACAAAGAAAGCACCATCATCGGACGCAGTCCCCGATGTGATGTTGTCATCGAAAGCAGAGACGTCTCGCGGGAACATGCCAGAATCTTCCAGGACCCGTTTGGGCGATGGATTGTGGAGGACCTTGGCAGCAGCAATGGGATATTTATAAATGGTAAACGAATGGAAGCGTCTGCTGTTCTGCCCGGTGAACAGGTGGTTATTGGTTCCTTCGCTCTATCGATAACGCCGTCGCTGGACCAGCAAATTAAGCGGGATGATTCCATCAAGATAACCGCCAACATCACAACAGGCGGCTTCGAGGCGGAGATTATCTCCGGCAAAGACAAGCAGGCCGGACCTTTATCCGGGCCATTCCCGGAAAAGTTCGATGAAATTGTTGAACGCTTGTCAGAGTTGGCAAGTCCGTCCGCGTTGTACCCGGAAGTGTGTCGAGCTCTGGCCCAGGGGCCAAAAGCGGTTGCGGCGGTCCTGAGGTTGCCGGAAAAGGCTGAGCCAATACCCGAACGTCCCGACATCCTTGCCTGCTATTTTGGCGATGCTCAGGATGATACGGCGGCCCAGGACACGGGCGCTTTTGTTCCGCCCCGGCTTGCCTTTCGCGTCTCCGGTCACGTACTGGACGCAGTCCGCTCTACAGCCGACGCCGCAATGGTAAAGACGGTTTATTCGGCCGATACCGATGTAACCTGGACGGCTGTTGATGCTCACAGTCCCAGGGCCCTGATTTGTGCGCCGCTCGGTGATGTCTCGAAGGTCGGTGATTTGCTTTACCTTGATATCCCAATCGGCCAGACGCCGCAGACCTCACCGGAGCAGATGTTTGATTTTGTACGGGCCGTCTCAAGACAGGTTATCTCCACACGAAAGAGTCTCATCCTCATGCAGGCAAAGGCGGAAAGGAGTCTCTTTGACCATGAGTTGTCGCTGGCTCAGAAAATTCAATCGAAGCTGGCCCCGGCCATACCACAGAATTTATCTGGTGTCGACCTGGCGGTTCACTACAAGCCGGTCATGTGGGTCGGAGGTGATTATTGTGACCTGTGGTCTCTCAGGGACGGTCGTTTGGCGTTTGCCGTTGGGCGAGTTTGTGATATGGGTCTGCCGGCGGCCTTCGTGTTGTCCAGTCTTCGGATACTCTTGCGAACTACGATGTCTTTCTGTGATGAGCTCTCCGAAGTTATGAAGCACGTCAATTCGCATCTGATTCAGGATTTACCCAAAGAAACCTCTGTAACCTTGTTCCTGGGTGTGTTTGACCCGGCCAAGGGAAATCTTGAGTACGTCAACGCCGGTCACCCCCAGCCTCTTATCGTCCAGCCGCAGGCAGCCATGGGGCCGCTTGGTGAGGCGAATGATTCTATGCTCGGGATTCGGGACATGATTTTCCAGACAAAGCGTCACAACATCCAAAAAGATGAGCGATTATTGGTCTTCACCGATGGTGTTACTAAAGCGAAGTCGCCCAAAGGCGATCAGTTTGGCCTCAAGGGCCTGACGTATATATTAAAAACTGCCGGCGACCATTCGGCCGCCAAAACAATAGATTCGCTTACAAAAGCCGTGGCCGATTTTCGCCAGATGCTGCCTCAGCAGGATGATATTACACTTCTTTGCTGTAATTGCATTGGCCCGGTTGACTGAGCTCAGAGACCCTGAATGGATGATGTTTGGTGTGGATACATAATCAGAAGTATTTGCGGAGTTAAAAATGGCATCTATCATTGTAATGACGGGGACCCAGAAAGACGACTATTACCCGCTCGGACGCCGGACAAACGTAATTGGCCGCGATGAGGCCCTTCCGGTACAGATACTCGATGACAGGGTCTCACGCAAGCATATGAAAATTCACTTTGACCAGGACAGCGGCCGGTATTCCGCGATTGATATGGATAGCAAGCACGGAGTGTTCGTCAATGGCGGAAAAATCGATGACGAGACCGTCTTGAAGGACGGCGACTATATCACCATCGGCAGGACGAGTATGTTCTTCACGATAAAGGACTTCGCCGACCGTGAAAGCGCCCTGTCCCACTTTAAGAAAGCTGGTGAGCGCCAACGTCCGACACAGATTGGTCAAAACGAGGCGTTCTAACTCCGGCGATACAAGCGGCAAGTGAAGCCATAATCACAGTTGTGTACTTGGGGCCGGCTGCGACAGGATTCGTGCCAGGTTTGTTTTCCCCGCGTCTGCGAAGTCGTTGGTTTTCATAATCCTTTGTTAAATAGAAGTTTAGTTTCATTTTGGCTTTTCGGAAATTGGCTTTGATTGGGTTTGTTTTGGGTTAAAATTGGCTTTGTTTTCATAAATTGCCCAATTTAATATATTTTCATAATCCTTTGTTAAAAAAGAAGATACGTTCATTTGGGCTTTTAGCAAATTGGCTTTGTTTGGCTTTGTATTGGCTTTGTTTTCACACAGTTTGCAATTGGCAATATTTTCATAATCCTTTGTTGATACTTTATTTCCGTTCATTTGAGCATCCAGCAAATTGGCTTTGTTTTGCATAAAATGAGCTGATTTGTAGAGGGTTCTCGACAGATGTAGAGGAAGCAAGACAGTTTACAGTTGTCAGTTGCCAGTTGTCAGTTGTTAGTTGGCTATTCATCATAAATTAATCATCATTTCCTTCTTTTTGGCCTTCTGCAAAAAAAACTGTCCCTCTATAAATGCACGGATGTGCGCGTTTGATGCGAAAATAGTCCTCGATTCTCGATGCCGGATTCTCGTAACTCGTTGCAGGGTATGGAGATAAAATTTTTTATTTTTTCCGGATTTTGTCGTTAGGTATGCCCGGTTTTGGTTGATTTTTTAACCACAGATTTTGAAAATTATTACGGATTTCGGTCCTGATTTTGTCACTTTAAGGGGACATTTTGTTCTTGAAATTGAGAAGAATAGCTGGCATAGTACAAACACTGATATTTTTTAGGCTGTCCAGGAGGAGGATAGCTAAAATGCGGTTTTTTTAGGTACTCCCCCTGAATAGCCATACAGGCTCGAGAGCTTGCACAACGAGAATTATAAAAACAAGAACCTTTTTCGGAGGAATTAAAAATGAAAACTGTAAAAATGTTAACAATTCTGGCATTAGTAACTATGGTCTGCTTGAACGAGGTGAGTGAAGCATCTTTTCTCGATGACTTCAACACTCCAGGGCTGGTTAATTACACCGGCACAGACTCCTACGGCAGCGGCGGGAGTTTCACAATCTCCGGCGGCAAATTGAACATTACCACAGGAGCTGACAATACGTATTCCGTGATGACAAGCAACACAGTCGTATTTAATGTCGGGGACACTCTCAGCCTTGATGTGCCGGCGATTTCAGGAACCGAAAGCGTATTTATGATGTGTTCAACTTCGCCAGCGCAGCCGAACGGAAGCAGCACGTTCGGATTTCGTTTCCGCAGAGATGCACCCGGAGGGTACGCTCGAATGCATCTGTATCCGGGAGGCATTCAAGCTAACACGCTGGACCCAAATCCTGACCTGCCGGCTAAATTAATTATCAAGCGGACATCAGATACTGGTTTTTTGTACCTCATCAAAATCGAAGGAGAAGTGACCAACTTGGGTTCTTTTACCCTGCCCCAGCTTTCTGGGAATATCTATTTACACATCGGGGCTCAGGCTTATAGGCAGATAAGCGGGACAACATTTGCTTTTGACAATCTTCAGGTCTACAATCCAAATTTCACGGATATCACCGTCCTGACATATAATACGCACCTATTCGAAGATTCCCCTCTTGAGTGTATAGCCAGATGCGCTGAGTTTTGGAGCCCTGAACTCGGAATCGAATGGGCAGATTATGCGTTTGAAGATGGGGCGAGAAGGGACACAATTGCCGCCTACGTCAGGTCATCCGGGGCGGACATCGTAGCCTTGCAGGAGGTCTGGTCTTATGGCTACCGGAATTGGATAAAGAATACACTCAGCGACGCATATCCATACTCTTATTTTTTTGAAATCTTCTGCGACAGCTCTTATGGCCTGAATAATACAGATACAAATCTAATTACGTGCATCGATTTATGGGGGCTTGTCTATTTACCAAGCGACGATTATGCCAGGAGGTTATATAAGCTGGGTAACGGCTTGGTGCTCTTGAGCAAATGGCCGCTGCAAAATATCCAGCACCCGATATTTCCTGCTTATGACTGTAACATGCCGGGAACTGAATGTTGGGCTGACAAGGGTGTTTTTACGGCTACAGTGAACATAAACGGGGCACCGATACGGATAGGGATAAGCCACGCACTTACCGGCCCCGACGACTACAAGAGCAATTGGGATACCGACTATGTAGGCACCGCTATGTTCCAGCTCAACGGCGAGCCCTATATCTTTTCCCTCAACAATATTAACGGCCTGGCCCATATCAGGAGATTCGAGGACTACAGCTATTTCAATGAAGCAACACAAACACAAAAGCACGGGGCGGGATGGAAACAAATCTATGAAGGGTTATGGGGTTTAGATTATGTCGCTGTCACATCCTTCGAACTGGACGGCCATCCGTATCTCTTTGGGCTCAAGAGCAGCAATCAAGGACGAATCTTTCGTATAAATGACGACCCCTGTACGGGATGGTCAGACGTGTATGAAGACGCCTTGCCCCTGGGGTATGCTGATATCACATCCTTTGAACTCGACAATCATCCCTACATATTTGCACACAGCAACACAAATAATCTGGCGCATATCTACCGGATAAATGACGAACCCTGGGGATGGTCAGATGTGTATGACGGCAACTGGCCATCGGGGTACGCTGATATCACATCCTTTGAACTCGACAATCATCCCTACATATTTGCACACAGCGACACAAATAATCTGGCGTATATCTACCGGATAAATGACGAACCCTGGGGATTGTCAGACGTATATGAGGGTGCCTGGCCCTCGGGGTATGCTGGTATCACGTCCTTTGAACTCGACAATCATCCCTACATCTTTACATACAGCGGCACAAATAATCTGGCGCATATCTACCGGATAAATGACGCTCCCTGGGGATTGTCAGATGTGAATGACGGCAACTGGGGCAAAGACTTTATTGCTGTCAAATCCTTCGATATGAATGGTCATCCTTATCTTTTTGCCCAGAGGGACTGCTGCGGGCAGAATTATAATCCATGTGAGTTCCCGCTGCCTGGTGAGGCCTATCTCAAGCGGATCAACGATGACCCAAACACCGGATGGGAGAATCTATTGCAGTTGGAGGACATCAGGATAATCAGGGATGCGACCGTGGTGGATGAAGATGGTCCTCCTGCAATAATTATGGGCGATCTCAATATCCATAGGGACAAATACGGCATCATGGACCAGCTATTCCGCAAGGCAGGCGCCATAGATGCATACATAGATGTCCACGGCACAGGCGAGGGCGGTGAGACTATTGACTTGCCTAGGAACAGACTCGCACGGATCTTTTGTCTGGATGACGATAAGACCCCTTATAATGACTGCGATATAAGTGACCCAAGGGTGACAGAAATGCAAATTGATCGTCTCGACTACGTCTATGTGAAACAGTCTGGCGGCGGACTGCGACTGGTTCCAACCGATGCCTATGTGATCCGCGACTGGCAATACTATTCTGCAATCAAAAGCGCATATTTGGACCTTTCGGACCATTATCCGCTCGTCACCAAATTCAGAATCTTCCAGGGCGGATGCACGGCACGCATGAAAGGCGATTTGAACTGTGACCGTGTGATCGGTCTTAGCGACCTTGCCATCCTGTGTTCGGCCTGGCTGTCTCGACCCGGTGACGCCATGTGGGACTCCGCCTGTGATATGAGCGAGCCGCCCGATGAGTTTGTGGATTTTAAAGATTACTCAGAATTTGCCCGGCAGTGGCTGACTATGCCGATACACAATGTGACTCAAGATACCTGGTATGGATTTATTCAGGTAGCCATCAATGACGCCAATAACGGCGACGAGATCGTGGTTGTCCCCGGGACCTACCTTGAGGCCATAGACTTCAAGGGCAAGGCCATTACCCTGCGCAGCACAGACCCTAATGACCCCAACGTCGTCGCTGCGACCGTCATCAACGGATTCACCTACTATCACGTCATCCGGTGCGTGAGCGGAGAAGACGCCAACACCGTCCTGACCGGCTTTACCATCACTGGCGGCTACGCCTGTGGCCCTGATGCCGACAGCATGGGTGGAGGCGGGATGTATAACTCTGGCAGTAGCCCTATGGTGACAAATTGCACGTTCACCGGAAACACAGCACAATGGGGCGGCGGGATGTTCAACAACTATAACAGCAATCCCATCGTAACCAACTGCATGTTCAGAAACAACTCGGCGGGATATGGCGGCGGGATGTTCAACTACAACAGCAGACCGAGGCTGACCGGCTGCACGTTTGCAGACAACAAAGCATTATCGGCTGACTATGGCGGTGGCGGGATGATTAACAACAATAGCAGCCCCACGGTGACCAACTGCACATTCAGCAGTAACACAGCAGCGATGTATGGCGGCGGGATGTATGACTCCAACAGCAGCCCGACGCTGACCGGCTGCACGTTTGCAGACAACAAAGCATTATCGGCTGACTATGGCGGTGGTGGGATGTTTAATATCGAAAACAGCAATCCTGTCGTGACCAACTGCAACTTCAGCGGTAATACTGCACACGATGGTGGCGGGATGTTTAATATCGAGAACAGCAATCCCGTCGTGGCCAACTGTACCTTTAACAGTAACTTAGCAAATATGTATGGCGGCGGGATGTACAACGACAACAGCAACCCGACGGTAACCAACTGTATATTCAGCAACAACTCGGCCAGAGACTGTGGCGGCGGAATGCTCAACTACGTAAGCAATCCGACGGTGACCAACTGCACGTTCAGTGCCAATTGGGTAGTGTTCGACTCCGGCTTCGGCGGCGGGATGGAAAACTTTAGCAGCAGCCCTATGGTGACAAATTGCACGTTCACCGGAAACTCAGCACAATGGGGCGGCGGGATGGACAATTATACAGTCGACTACCCCCCGGGGGTGAACAGCAGCCCGACGGTAACAAACTGTATATTCAGCAACAACTCGGCCAGAGACTGGGGCGGGGGGATGTGCAATATAACCGCCAGAACGACCGTGATTAACTGCACCTTCAGCAACAACACGGCCGGCATCGACGGCGGAGGGATGAGAAACTGGATAAACAGCAGCACGACGGTGACCAACTGCATCCTATGGGGCAATATGCCGGATGAGATCTTCAATAAATCCAGCACTGCCACCGTCACTTACAGCGATGTCCAAGGCGGCTACTCCGGTGCGGGTAACATCAATGCCGACCCGTGTTTTGTCGATGCAATCGGAGGTAATTTGCGGCTTTTATCCGGCTCACCCTGTATAGATGCCGGCAACAACGGCGCAGCCGGACTGCCGGCCACAGATTTAGCGGGGAATCCCCGTATTATGGATGGAGACCAGGACGGCACGAGCACTGTGGATATGGGGGCGTTTGAATTTACATTTACAGATCTTCGGATTCGCAACGTAACCAGGGATATTCTTTACGTTTCTATTCAGGCGGCCATAAACGACGCCAACGACGGGGATGAAATCGAGGTCGGCCTCGCGGCCTACTACGAGGCGATCGACTTCAAGGGCAAGGCAATCACGCTGCGAAGCACCGACCCCAACGATCCGAACGTAGTAGCCGCAACGATCATCAACGGAAACGGAGCCTATCACACAGTGACGTGTGCGAGCGGCGAAGGGCCGGATACCATCCTGGAGGGTTTTACTATCACCGGCGGTAATGCCAATGGTCCCGAATGGCCCGATGACAAGAACGGCGGTGGACTGTACTGCTGCCGATTCAGCAGCCCCACGGTAGTCGGGTGCACGTTCAGCGGCAACACGGCCAATTACGGCGGCGGGATGGCCAGCAGCGGCGCTTGGCCCACGGTGATCAACTGCACGTTCAAAAGCAACTCGGGCGAGGAAGGCGGTGGACTGTACAACTTCGGTTGGAGCCCAATAACGGTGACCAACTGCACTTTCATCAGCAACTCATCTGAATACGGAGGGGGGGTACAGAACGACGGCAGCATAGCCGTGCTGACCAACTGCCTCTTCATCGCTAACACGAGTACCTTCGTCGGCGGGGGAATGTACAATTTGGGTGGGATTCCAACAGTGACCAACTGCACCTTCAGCGGCAACTCGGCTGCTTATCAGGGCGGCGGGATGTGGAACGAAAGCAGTACCCCGATCGTGACCAACTGCATCCTCTGGGGCAACACACCGTATCAGATTCACGACTACGATGCCCCCAGCAGCTCAGCGACCGTCACATACAGCGACGTTCAGGGCGGCTATAGCGGGACGGGCAATATCAATGCCGACCCCTGTTTTGTCGATGCTGCGGGAGGTAATTTGCGGCTGTCATCCGGCTCACCCTGTATCGATAAAGGCAGCAATGCTGGTGTACCACCAGGAATAACGACTGACCTTGACGGCAATCCCCGCGTGTTGGACGGCGACAGCAACGGTACAGTCATCGTGGATATGGGCGCTTATGAATACCTCATCCCCCCTCCTCCGATAAGTACCGCAGACAACTTCGAATACCTGGTAATGATTTGTGCTGACTGGCTTGCAGGCACCGAGCCGGAGTTGTAACCATATACACTTTACAAATACATCAGAGGGCCGTGAGGATTGAATTCACGGCCTTTTTTATTGATACGGGATTTAGGTTTTATGAGCCGGGGGCGGAGATTGTTTTGGCGAAGGCATATCTTGGGCTAAAGGATTTTGAGAAGGCGGAAGGATTAGCAAATTCGGCTTACGAAAAGGCCGTTGGTATGAGGTACCGGTGGGCGGAGGGGAAATTAAAAATCAAAGATTAAAATGTAAAAATCAAAATTGTGGAATCCCGACTATGTCGGGATACTTTTTTGAAAGATCCCTCCGCTCGCTTCGCTCGGTCGGGATGACGGAGAGAAGGGAAAAGGGAAAAGTAAGCATCTGGGTCCCTGCCATATAAATGATTAAGGATAAATGATTATTGATTAATTATCGGAGATTCTTCGCTGCGCTCAGAATGACATCTTATTTTGGGTCCCTGCCCCCCAATCAGGTAGGGGCAAGCTACGACATGCGGGGATTCGGATTCGGGATACAGCGGATTTGTTGGGGGAGATATACTCGGTCAGAGGTGATAAGGCGAAGGGGCGGGAGTGGCTTAAAAAGGCGGTTGGGTGCAGGAAGGAGATTTCGGACCCGAAGCTGAAAGAGACGGAGGGGAAGCTCGAAGGGATGGGATAAGTAATAGGACAGGCAGGGTGGGAAAAATTGACCCCCAAATAAATTTGGGGGCTAAACAGTATTGAGATTGCCGCGGCCTGCTTCGCAGGCCT
>DATLBB010000264.1:0-32135 GCA_035527155.1 Sedimentisphaerales bacterium | reverse complement strand
GCTTGAGGCCGGCGGCGGGCTTGGTATTCCGGTGCGCCGGCCCTTAGGTGAGCGTCTCGACCAGCGTAAAAATAGGCGATGAATTTCTCCATCGTGTTGCGCCTGCTCCGGGGTATTCTAAAGGCATGTATGGCTCTTGCAGGGGGCGAGGCGGGCTTGACCTGGTGAGAGAGAAGTGCTATAGTAGGGCCACTTATACAATCTCTTGTCTGACAGAAAAGGAGTAATAATCGATGCAAAAGCAATTAAGTCGTCGCGATTTCCTGCGCAACGTGGCATTGACCGGCTCAGGCCTCATCATCCTATCACATAGCCGGTTAGTACGCGGTACCCAGGCCAACAATAAGTTGAACATTGCCGGGATCGGTGTCGGCGGTCGCGGCGCTGCGGACGTTAACGGTGTGGCGAGCGAGAATATCGTTGCCTTGTGCGATGTCGATGAGAAACATGCGGCACAGACCTTGGCGCGATTCCCCGAGGCCAAACGATATAAAGACTTCCGCAGGATGCTCGATAAGATGCACAACAAGATAGACGCGGTGGTCGTCGGCACGCCCGACCATACGCACGCGGCGCCAGGGATGATGGCCATGAAACTCGGCAAGCATTGTTACTGTGAGAAACCGCTCACCCACAGCGTTTACGAAGCGAGGGTGATGGCGGAAATCGCGCGCAGGAAAAAGCTCGTGACACAAATGGGGACACAGATTCACGCTGGCGGTAACTATCGTCGTGTTGTGGAGCTTGTACAGGCAGGTTCAATCGGTGAGGTGCGCGAGGTCCATGTGTGGCTGAGTGCTAACTTCACGGGGCCGCCCAGGCCGACAAATATGTCACAGCCCGATGCTCCCTCGGACCGTCCCGCGGTGCCGGAGACGCTGGACTGGGACCTTTGGCTGGGGCCCGCAGCCTATCGGCCTTACCACTCAGCTTACGCCCCGTTCGGGTGGCGGTATTGGTGGAATTTCGCAAACGGTGTGTTGGGAGATTTCTTCTGCCATTACTGCGACCTGGCATTCTGGGCGTTGAAATTGCGGCATCCTATCAGCGTGGAAGCCGAGGGGCCGGTCCATCCCGAGAGCGCTGCTCACTGGACGATTGCTAAACAGGAATATCCCGCCCGCGGCGAGCTGCCTCCGGTCACATTGACCTGGTACAGCGGCGGCGGCTACCCGGCGTTTGTGAAAGAAAACAATGTCCCGCAGTGGGGAAGTGCGGTACTGTTCATCGGTTCCAAGGGGATGCTGATTGCCGACTACGGCCGACACCAACTGTTGCCCGAAGAGAAATTCGCCGACTTCAAGCGGCCCAATCCGTTCATTCCGGATTCCATCGGCCACCACCGCGAATGGGTAGAGGCCTGCAAGACCGGCGGGCCCACCACATGCAATTTCGACTACTCGGGAGCGCTGACCGAAGCAGCGTTGCTCTGCAATGTCGCACTACGTACCGGCAAGAAACTCACCTGGGACGCCAAGAACCTAAAAGCCATCGGCTGCCCGGAAGCTGACGTGCTAATCCGACGCAAATACAGGGAAGGCTGGACGCTCTAAGGTGCTATTCCAAGGCGGGTTTATCCGCGAACAGAAACGGCCAGACGTAGATACCCACGGGCAAGCCCGTGGAACTCTCCCCTTCGGGTTATTTGTCGGGCAGCGGTTGGCCCCCCAGGCTGCTTAGGCCATCCCAACGATTGAGCCGACCTTGATGGCATCAATGGGGTAGATATGGCTGACTTTGCCCTGTTGGCTGCGAACTGGCTTATAAAGACAGGTTCGTTACAGGTTACAATCTCTCCTCAAGCGGCCATAGATGCCGGTGCGCTGTGGCGTGTAACTTTCACTTTTTGATATAGTTGCTGTTTTGACAGTTATACCGAAAAGTGAATAAAATATGATATTTTTAAGATAGTATCATATTTTCAGGGGCAAAAGTATCATATATGAAAAAAACTGCTAAAAAACGGGAGTTTCGTAAAGATTTGTTTCTAAAGAACTTGCAATGGAGCCAATGGGATTCGAACCCACGACCTCTTGCATGCCATGCAAGCGCTCTCCCAACTGAGCTATGGCCCCGAATTAAAACAATATTAGCACAGAAATCCGGCTTTGGCAAATAAATTTTCCAGCCCCCCTGTCCAACTCGTCCTCTGACTGCACAGCAGCCGATTGTATTTTTCAAGCAGTTCAAGTATAATGGCTTTTCGGGTTTCGGTCCCGTCAATAGTACATATCGACAGCATAAATGGATAAAGATAAGAATTTTGATTAAAAGGCAGAGGATATTCATAACTGGGCGTGTGCAGGGTGTAGGCTTTCGGCCGGCTGTGTATCGGCTGGCTTGCCGGTTGGGACTTTCCGGCTTTGTCTATAACGACACAAAGGGTGTAACAATCGAATTACAGGGCAAAGAAGAAAAAATAGATGAATTTTTCGTTCGTCTGCAATCTGAAGCTGATAAGCCTCCATTGGCAGAAATAAAATCCTGTAAAACAGTTGATATAGATGTTATCGAGGGTGAAGATAAATTCGTCATCGAGACAAGCGATTCGCAGGGAACGGCCATATCACAGGTAACTGCTGATATCGCCACCTGCCGGGACTGTCTTGACGAGATGGCCGAGAAAGAAGATTTTCGGTACGGCTATCCATTTATAAACTGCACTAATTGCGGGCCAAGATATTCAATAGTAAAAACCATTCCTTACGACAGGCCTAATACCACGATGTCGGTCTTTAAGATGTGCGATAAATGTGCTGCTCAATACACGGATGTAACTGACCGGCGTTTTCACGCACAGCCTGTTGCCTGCGGCGCGTGTGGGCCGAAGATATGGCTCACAGACAGTAAAGGAAAAACAATAAAAACACAAACCGACAAAGTAATCGCTGAAACAGCGAGCTTACTTCGGGCTGGAAAGGTCGTCGCAATAAAGGGAATCGGCGGCTTCCACGTAGCTGTTGATGCGCTTAATAACGAGGCGGTGAAGAGATTGCGAGAACGCAAGAAGAGAGACCATAAGCCCTTTGCTATGATGGCTGACTCAATTGAGACAATAAAAAAACACGCAATCGTGAGTGCATTGGCCCAGAAGCTCTTAAAAAGTCCTCAAAGCCCAATCGTTTTACTGCCAAAGAGAACAGACTCGGCAATAGCTCCATCAGTTGCCGACGGCGTTGACACCTTTGGTTTTATGCTGTGTTACGCTCCGCTCCATTATCTGCTGTTTGCGCAAAATATAAAAGTTCTGGTAATGACCAGCGGTAATATTTCCGACGAGCCGTTGATTTGCAAAAACGAACTGGCGCTCCAGAGACTGGCCTGTGTTGCCGATGCCTTTTTGATGCACGACAGGGAGATTTACCGGCAAGTTGATGATTCGATTGTGCATTTCATTGAACAAGAGCCGGTACTGTTGCGACGGTCAAGGGGATATGTACCGACGCCGATTTTACTCAAAGATAATTGTCGTCAGGACATACTTACCGCAGGTGGGGATTTGAAAAATACGTTCTGCCTTGGAAAACAAAATCAGCTTATCTGCAGTGAACACATAGGCGACCTGGAAGATGCAGAGGTCTATCATCACTATATCAATTCAATCGAGCACCTGCGAGGCTTGTTTGAAGTCGAGCCGAAAGTCGTAGTTTGCGACCTTCACCCGGGTTATCTATCCACGCAATATGCTCTTTCGATACCTGACGCAAGGGTTATTCGAGTTCAACATCACTGGGCGCACATTGCTTCTGTTCTGGCCGAACACAGTCTTGACGGACCGGTCATCGGCCTTTCCTGTGACGGCACCGGCTACGGAACAGATGGAGCGATTTGGGGCTGTGAGTGTTTGATTGCATCAACAGATGGTTTTGAACGATTTGGCCATTTGACTTACTACCCTCTGGCCGGTGCAGATGCGGCAAGTAAAGAGGCTATAAGACCTGTCATCGGACTCTTAAAGGAAACTTACGGGCGCGATTTTACACTACAGAAATTTAGTTGGCTGCTTGACCGAATCGAGGCCGACGCAAATAAACAACAAATCATATTAGAGCAGCTTGAAAAACGAATCAACACCATAGACACTTCAAGTCTGGGTAGAGTCTTTGACGCAGTTGCCGCTATGCTTGGCTTGGGCAGCTACAATCATTTTGAAGCGCAACTGCCAATGGCCCTTGAGGCAATTATTGAGGGCAGCATTGAAGAACACTATGATTTTGAACTTACCAGTAGAGCCAGTGAACTATTGCAGCTTGACTTACGTAAGATGATGGTGCAGTTAATTACTGATATTCAGGAAGGAACAGCCTGTGGTCTTATATCAGCAAAGTTCCACAATACGATCGCTGCCGCCCTGCTTCAGTTAGCTAAAGCAGCGAGAGAAAGAAAAAACATAAACACAGCCGCGTTAAGCGGGGGGGTGTTTTGTAATCGCTATTTGACGAACCGTTTGATTAAACTCTTGAAAAAAAACGACTTTTGCGTATTATTCAACATAGATGTCCCGTCTAATGACGGTGGAATATCTTTGGGCCAGGCGGCAATCGCCGCCAAACTCGTGAAGCGTATCGCGTGAAGCGTAACTATCTCGAAGAAGTTTTTAGATAATCAGAGTTTCATTGCGATTTTGCCTCAGGTGGAAAGCAATCTCATCTCTACGGGCGATTGAGATTGCCACGGCCTTTAAGGCCGTTCGGGTGAAGCGTCTTGTTCAGTCTGTCTCGTGTTTTCCGAGATTTCAAGAACAATAAGTTCATATGTTGACCTTACCATATGTCCATACATACCTCTCGGACTCAGCCAACCTTTGACTATTACAGATTTTCCATCGGGCCATGTACCCTTTGGAATCTGTGACCTCATAGAATCGGGGAAAACTATCCAATAAGGTCGATCTTGTCCCTTGGGGGTGAAATGAGACTGTTCAAAAGCAAGGCGTAGGATTCCTTCTAAAGTGACAGACTGGTAGCCAAATTCTGACAGACTCATAAACTGTTTTGTTTTGGCTCGTTCTTCAATATGGGCTTTCCCGGAACGATATCCTCTCGCATATGGTCTATCCTCTTTGTCAAGACTCAAGTAAGTATACGTGAGTCTAATTGTCGCTTGCAGTGCGCCGTAACGATAACCTCTGAGAAATTGAATTCTCTTCTCTTCGTTTTCATATTCAGCGATAGCAGCTTGGGCGGCTGGGATACATAGACGCAAGGGCATTGTTTCCTCATAGAGGATAGCGTTGCAAAGAATCAGTGATATGAATAGGCTTGTCATCATTTTTGTTCTCCTAATGTAAGAACTATGTATTATATGGTCTTCCAAACATGAAACCCTTGGGTAGATCTATTGTCCGTCTGAACTGTCAGGACCGGGCTTCACATAAAACCTTGAGAATCAGTCCTTAAAGATGGGCATTTCCTGCCCATGCTGTTAGTTTTTTATATACCTTCTACTGCAGATAAAAAGTCCCATCTTTCATAACGGTGTAGCCTCGCGAAGTACATGGTCGCGGATGTATGGATTGAGCGCTTTTTCTGTCACGACCTCGACGCGCCGGCCAAGAACTTCTTCAAGGTCCAATATGAGACCGGCAGGAAACCACGAACTTGTAGTTGAGCTTACGTCAATGAGAAAATCAATATCACTATCCGGACCGGCTTCGCCCCGTACAGCAGAACCAAAGATACGAATGTTGTATGCGCCGTGCTTAGCAGCAACAGCACGTATGTCATCGCATTTTTCGTGGATAAGTCGTTCTACGTCCATAGGCAACTCTGATAAATTTTGACTAATATTCCTGATTCAAACGCTTAATTACCGAGTATTAAGAATAAACTCTTATTTTTCCCTGTCAAGCGCTTTTACAGAATCCCTGATGTTGGTGTATCTTTCCCCTTGCGAGATATAAGGTTGACCCAGAGCACCTCAGTCAATAAAATGTGAACCAGATTGACCATATCAGGGGTTAACGTAAATAGAGTCACGGGCGACGAAATATGTGTTTGGCAATACCGGCAAGGATAGTAGAATTGGATAAAGATAATGCGGTCGTTGACGCGATGGGCAATCGCTGGAAAGCTAAAACCACCCTGCTGCCGGAAGCCAAACTGGGGGATTTGGTGCTAATACACGCCGGCTTCGCCATCTCGCTTGTTGACGAAGAAGAAGCAAAAGAAACCTGGCAGCTTCTTGCCGAAATTGCAGATTTCGATCAGACACAGAACAAACTTTCAGGATAGATTAAGTCTTATGCTCGAGAGAATCTCCAAATCACAGACCTCTATGGATGCCGCCTGTAAGGCTTTAGGACGGCAGATTAATATAATGGAAGTCTGTGGCACTCATACAGTCGCTATTTTCCGCAACGGCATAAGGTCGACTTTGCCAAAACAACTCAAACTTTTATCCGGGCCGGGCTGTCCGGTCTGTGTTACCGACCAGGGCTACATCGATATTGTTTTACAATTGGCGGACCGCGACGACTGTTTAATTGCCACCTACGGCGATATGATTCGCGTCCCCGGCAAAGGCGGGTCACTCGAAACAAAACGCACAAGAGCCAATGTCAAGGTTGTTTTAAGCAGCGAAGATGCACTGCAATTAGCCAAAGACAATCCCGACAAAATAGTCGTGTTCGTCGCGGTCGGCTTCGAAACCACTGCACCGGCTACGGCGGTAGTGGTGGAAGAAGCATCTGCTCAGTCAATTGACAATTTCTGTATTTTGAGTGGGCACAAACTGGTTGTACCCGCGATGCGAGCGCTTGTATCAGAGAAAAATCATAATATAGACGCCTTTCTCTGTCCCGGGCATGTTAGCGTGATAATTGGCTACAATGCTTTTGCGGAAATAGTTGAACGTTATGGTCGGCCGTGCGTGGTGGCCGGCTTTGAACCGTTGCAAATAATCGAAGGACTTGGCGAAATCTGTCGGCAACTGTCCGCCGGTAAAGCTGAATTAAAATCGGTATATCCTGCGGTGGTAACTGAGCTGGGCAATATCACCGCACAGAAAATCATGGCCGAGTGCTTCGAAGAAGCCGACGGCTGCTGGCGAGGACTGGGAAAGATAGAAAAAAGCACACTTAAACTAAGAGATAAATACAGTCGATTCGACGCCCTTAAACGATTTAACATAACTGAAACGCCAGTTGAGGACACAAGCGGCTGTCGATGTGGCGAAGTGCTGTGTGGACTAATAGAGCCGCCGGAATGTGATTTATTTAAAAAAAGCTGTACTACCAGGACACCGGTTGGCCCGTGCATGGTAAGCTCTGAAGGGGCCTGCGCAGCGTGGTTTAAGTATGGGCCAGAGAGAAAACACAGGCAATGAGAACAGCTAAAAACGATAGAATCTTACTTGCGCACGGCGGCGGAGGGCAGTTGACGGATGAATTAATCCGCCACCATATTCTGCCGAGCTTCAAGAATGACACTCTCGCTGAGTTGGGCGACTCGGCAGAGCTAAATCTCGCTTCAAACTCTGTGTATTTTACAACGGACAGCTACGTCGTCAAACCGTTGTTTTTTAACGGCGGTGATATCGGAAAACTTGCCGTTTGCGGGACGGTAAATGACCTGGCTGTCGCCGGCTCAAAGCCTGTTGCCCTGGCATTGTCGCTGATAATCGAAGAAGGTTTTGAATTTGAATCCTTTGAAAAGATTTTAGCCAGTATCAGCGAAGCAGCCCGCCAAAACAAAGTAGACATTGTTACCGGTGACACCAAGACCGTTGAAGCGGGTGCGGCTGATAAAATTTTTATAAATACGGCTGGGATTGGCGTAAAATTAGCCGGCGTGGATTTGGGATTCGAGAAGATTGCGGTCGGTGATAAAATCATTATCAATGGCACTATCGGCGACCACGGCTTGACTATTATCTCACAGCGAGAAGGCATGAAATTCCAATCCCAGTTGCAAAGCGATTGTGCCGGACTTGCCGAGTTGACCTGCCGACTGCTGGAAAATACAGGTGGCGTGAAGTTTATGCGTGACCCAACCCGTGGAGGATTAGCTGCAACACTCAACGAAATCTCAAGGGCATGCCAACTGAGTATCGAAATTCGCGAGGCTGCTCTCCCGGTCAATCCAACGGTACAAGCGGCAGCCGATATGCTCGGTTTTGACGTGGTAACAATCGCAAATGAAGGTAAATTCGTTGCAATTCTCTCGCCGGAATCAGCCGATACCTGCTTGAATATCTGCAAAAATCATCCGTTAGGCAAAGAGGCAAGGATAATCGGTGAGGTTGTCCAAACCCGTGATGTGCCTGTAGTGGAGATGATAACCAAAATCGGCGGAAAGAGAATTGTTCAAATGCCATACGGACGGCAGCTTCCGAGGATATGCTGATGCACGAAACGATGGTAGCAGAAAGTCTGTTGGCGACAATCTCGACTGAAGCTGCAAAACAAAATGCAAAACCTGTCAATGCCAGGATTAGTTGTGGAATGCTTAACGCCATCAATGATGAAATACTTTGTTTTGCCTTCGAGGCCATTGCCAAAGGGACGCCTTGCGAAGGTATGAAATTGGAAATAGAGCACAAGCCGATGCAGGGACAGTGTAAGAGCTGCAATGAAAGCTTCGATGTTGAACTTTCGCACCCGAGATGTTCGAAGTGCGGCAGTGAGGTTTTTGAATTACTGCCGGATGCGCCCCTGCTGCTGGAAGAAATAGAACTTCAAACGGAGCAATGATATGTACAAAGTTAATGTCGGCAAAAAAATCCTCAGTGCAAACGAAGAATACGCTCTCAAAAACAGTCAGCTCTTGACCGAGCAGAAAAAATTATGTCTGAACATGATTTCATCCCCCGGCTCAGGCAAGACCTCAATTCTGACAAGGACAATAAGCGAATTGAAGGATGAAATTAAAATCGGTGTCATTGAAGGTGATATTCAGACCGATTTAGACGCTGAGAGAATCAGAGCAACCAAAGCACCGGCGGTCCAGATAAACACCGACGGTGCGTGCCATTTATCAGCGGCTCAGGTAAACAGTGCTCTGAAGAATTTGCCCGTTGGCGATTTGGATTTGATTTTTATAGAGAACGTCGGCAATCTCGTTTGCCCGTCGGCTTTTGAATTAGGGGAGACCGGTAAAATAGCTGTGCTCTCAGTAGCGGAGGGTGATGACAAGCCGGCCAAATATCCTGCCATCTTTGCAAAATCAAAGGCACTAATTATTAACAAAATCGACCTGCTGGAAGCAGCCCACGTAGATTTTGATATCGAACGAGCGAAAGCCGATGCCCGCAAACTAAATAAAGGCATCGAAATTTTCCCAGTATCAGCCAAAACCGGTGAGGGAATGACCGACTGGTATGACTGGCTAAAAAAAGAAGTCAAAAAGATACGATTGTGATTATTTTTTTATTATTCAGCCTTTGGATTAAGATTTAGCATCTGACTGATAGAGATTGTGTTTGCGAATATAATCAGCAACAGCTGGGTGCAGCATATCGGTTACATCACCTCCGGCAGCTAATCTGTTTCGTATTTCAGTGCTGCTTATATCAATAAGAGAGGTTTTGATAACCTTTTGCTGTAGTTTTTCGACGCGGTCAGGGCCCCAAATATCCGCAAATTTGGCGAAATTCGGGGCTTTACAGCCTGCCCGAAACATCGTCGACAGATTGCATTCATCAATAAGCTCAGCGATTCCATACCAAAGTTGAAGCTCGTCAATACTGTCGGCGCCTATGAGCCAATAAATCGAAGTTCCGCTGCCATAGTCAGCTTGAAATTGCCTTACGGTCTCCAAAGTATAGCTCGGCTCCGGCTTTTTCAGCTCACAATCACTTGCCTGGAATTTTTTACTGTCGGCGATTGCAAGAGCTATCATGGCAAACCGCTCATTATCACCTGCTTTGGGAAAAAAGCCCTTCAGTGGAGAGCGCTTTGCGGGAACGAAGATGATTTTCTCTGCGCCAATATGCCTGGCTGCGTCGGCAGCAACAGTGGTATGACCGAGATGAATCGGATCGAACGTGCCGCCAAACAAAGCTATTTTTCGCTTCACCATAAAACAATTAACAGACAAATTGTGTGTTCTTGAGAAAAATAAGACAAAAAGAAATTAAAATATTCGGCCAAAAAAAAATTTATCAAACAGTAAATACTTTAAAAGCGCGAACCAGCTTACACTTGCTTCTCATATCTCACAGCACCTTAACAATAAACACAATGATAAAAGAAAGTTTTTTTCTTTAACAATTAAAAGCGGCAAAAGATGCCTATAAGTTAAATAAAACACCTTTAACGCAGCTAATTATAACAAAGTAGGTTCTCGGTTTGAACAAAAACTTCACTTACAATAAAAAGTTGTATTGTTTGATTAAAGAGTATGATAAAAAATACGAGAAGCTTTGTAAAACATCGATAGCAAAAAATTTTATGAAGTATTGTTAAACATTTGGACGATAAAAAAAATATGAAAAAATTATTAAATATTTTTCATAATTTGTTTGACACAATTTTTAGTATTGAATTAGTATTATAATGTTGACCTGAACATGAAAAGATTTAATGAAAAAATTTAATCAACCGAAAGGAGTAAATGATGGCAAAGAAAAAGAAAAAAGCAACAAAGAAAAAAGCAACAAAGAAGAAAGCTAAAAAGAAAGCTAAAAAGAGGAAAAAGAGATAGTATAACAAACTAAGCAAAAGCCCATCTGTTTTGTATGTTATGAATTTTGGTGGGCTGCCGGTCAAAGCCGGCACTTGATGATGCAGCAACTTGTGGAAAAATGGAAGGTTCACTCACCGGAGTTGAGCCTTCCATTTCATTTTATATACTGGGCCTTGAATTTAGTCCCATCAGGATGCTCCCACCGCTCCCACCAATAAGGTTACATATCACAGACTCTCTTCTTGCAATTTACCCCCGAGTTCTTATACTATCTGTTAATCCTAAGGTAGATTTTTGTAAGTCCTGCAAGCAAAAAGACTAACGACAATATGGACTATTTCAACTACAAAAACGGTAAACTATTTGCTGAAAACGTAGACGTGGAAAGAATCGTCGCCGAGGCCGGCACGCCGCTTTATATCTACAGCAAAGCCACGTTCAAGGAACATCTCAAAAGGATTCAACAAGCCTATAGCGAGCTTGATACTACGATTTGTTATTCCGTTAAGGCCTGCGGCAATATACATATCCTAAAATTTATGGCCGGCCAACGAAGCGGATTTGATATTGTCAGCGGCGGCGAGCTGTATCGCGCCCTGCAAGCCGGGGCCGACCCATCAAAAATCGTTTATGCCGGCGTCGGCAAAACCGACACCGAAATCATAGAAGCACTAAATGCCGGCATCAGCTATTTCAATATCGAATCAGAAGCTGAGCTAAACAACTTGATTCGGCTGACAAAGCAAAACTGCCCCCCGCCAAATAAACAACCTAAAGCCGCCTTGCGTATCAATCCCGACGTTGACCCAAAGACACACACATATACTACGACTGGCAAAAAGGAAACAAAATTTGGCGTCGACATCGAACTCGCGAGAAAAATTTTTGCCGATTTCGAAAAAAATAATTCGGTGGCCCTTTGCGCAATCCACATACATTTAGGCTCGGCTGGGCATACCATAGAGCCTTATGTTGAGGCGATAGAAAAAATATTAGCTCTTATCGAACAATTACGCGGCGATGGCTTCACAATAGAAGCAGTAAACATTGGCGGTGGATACGGCGCCGATTATATAACCGGCACAGCACCAACGGCTGCCGATTATGCCGCTGCCATTGTGCCGTTACTAAAGGACAAAAACCTAAAACTTATTCTTGAACCGGGAGCAAGTATTGCGGCCAATGCAGCGATTTTAGTAACGCAGGTTTTATATTTGAAAACCAGCGGCCGGAAAAAATTCGTTATCGTCGATGCCGGAATGAACGATTTGATTCGTCCGCCGTTATATGACGCGTTCCATTTCATCTGGCCCGCGAGAGTGGATAAGAAATTTGTGCCTGACCGCCGGGACAAGGATTTGAAATTAACCGGTACTGAAGTTGTTGATGTGGTTGGGCCAATTTGCGAACCCACCGATTTCTTCGCAAAAGACAGGGCCCTGCCGCCGGTAAAATGCGGCGACATAATCTCTATCTTCACCGCAGGGGCTTATGGCTTTAGTATGAGCAGTAATTACAACGCCCGATGCCGAGCCGCCGAAATCCTCGTTGACGGCGACAAATTCTCGGTCATCAGAAAACGTGAAACCTACGAAGATTTAATATCGCTGGAAAAATAAGGTACTATTCAGCACTCACGCAACCTTATTAGTATCGAAGCAGCGACTCAGTGTGCCAGCGAGCCCATCGGGTCCCAGGGCGGCAGGACTATCGGCTTAAGTTCGAGCGCCTTCTGCAGGTCCTTGGGAAGATAGCTCTTGCGTGTTGCTATCTCGAACATAAACTCGTCGAACCACGAGTCGTCCATAATAAAGAAACCCTTCTTGCCGGTCTCATCGCTCCAACTGTTCTCCACGCGCCAGCGACGCGGCTGGCCATCGACGACATCCACACCTGTAAACAGCATAGCGTGGTTCATACTGCTTTGGTGGTAGATGAGCCGGTCGGCCTTACTCAAGGTAAACTGCGTGTCGTAGACACCCTCGTAATCGAACAGGCGGGCGTCCCAGAGTCCGATGTCGCGGGCCATCTGCGGACTGCAGTCGCATCCGAACCATACCGGCTCGCCGTCAAGCAGTGTACGCATAGCAATCTTTTTCATCGTATCAATGTCAACGTTCAAATACCTGACCGGCTCACCGCCGACCACATTACCTAAGTAAGCCACGGTGAAAGTACGACCAAACGGACTGCTCGGCCGCGGGTCATGCACCACGCAAACGTACTCGTCCAGGTCCACGGTTACATATTTTTTGGCAAACTCCTGGGCAGTCATCAGCCCGTCGCGGTGAAACTTGTTGTCCTTATCACGCCACTGCCAGTCAAAACGCGCCGGGGGCGTGCCCATGTGGATACTCAGAATCCGGTAAATAGCGGTAAGTATCTCGTGCTTGGCTTTCCGTAATTTTTTAACACTGGCGCCTTTCGCGTGCATGTCACGCAAGCGCTTGGCACCCTCGCGGAGTTTGGCCTGAATGGCCTTGTTCATCATACGACTATTCGAGGAACTTTCGCTCTCCGGCATAGCCGTTTTAGGCACCAAACCATGCTTCCTGACGAGGCTGACGAACATGTTCCACTGTCCCCCGTCGCCGACCACATTAGCCAGCAAAAAGTCCACCGTTCGGTCGCCATCGGGACGGTCAGCCGTGTCGATGATTGACTCCAGGAAGTAGTTGGCACGCTCGATTTTGTCCCAGAAGAAGATGTAGCTCTGGCTGAACTCAAATTCCTTGAGGTTCATTTTTTTCATTGCGCCGACACGCAGAAGGTTCGTCCCGGCAAATATCCAGCATCGCCCTGATTTCTTCTGATTGGTTACCTCCCAATCGTCAAGCTTGCAGGAGAAGGAATCGTCTATGCCGGTAACGACCGCCCGGTTAAGCGCGAGCTTGTCAACAGTGGTAACAGTCGCTGCGTTCTGCATCTGCCGGTGGTGAGGCTTGCTATCGAATGCCTTTTGCATAAGCTTGAGGTGGTTCGACTGTAGGTCCTCGGCTGTTCCGCCCGGCGCAAACTTCTCAATGACGAAAGCGGTGCCTTTATCCCGGGAAGTGTCTGCTTTGCATACAGACAATAAAAGAATAACGACAATCAACACTCCTGCAATTGACCGTAAATGACTCATCGGTTCCTCCTTTCAATTGGAATCATTCGAGCAATATTTCAAAATCCTCCATTCAGCAAAAGCTATTTGTTAGCACCGTAGCAGCTCAATTTAGAAGTTTCGTTCGACAAAGCCCGTGTCGATTTTATTTTTGACAAAAAGGTTATGCGAAAGGATGTCCAGACAGGCAGGTATAGTGGTTTTGATTGGCTCGATAACAAATTCCCGCAAAGCCCTTTTCATTGTGGCAATGGCTTCAGTTCGCGTTCTTTGATGAACGATAACTTTGCTAATCATCGAATCATAACTTGCCGAGACCGTCCAGCCCTGATGAACGTGCGTATCGACTCTGACGCCGGGACCGCCGGGCAGAATTAATTTGGTAATTGTGCCCGGAGAAGGGGCGAAATTATTTGCGGGGTCTTCGGCGTTGATTCGGCACTCAATTGCCACACCAGTATGCTTTATATTCTTCTGGCGAAATTTAATGGTATGACCGCTGGCGATCTTTAGCTGCCACTTAATCAAATCATGGCCGGTAACCATTTCGGTAACCGGGTGCTCGACCTGGATTCGCGTGTTCGCCTCAATGAAGTAAAACTTCTTGTCCTTGTCCAAAAGAAATTCAATCGTTGCGGCATTGACATATTTGGCCTCTTTGATAATTCTCAACGCGGCCTTGCAAAGCTCTTCTCTGTCACGTTCATCCAACACCGGACAAGGTGATTCTTCAATCATTTTTTGGTGCCTTCGCTGAATTGTGCAGTCCCTTTCGTAAAAGTGCAATGCGTTGCCCTCTTTGTCAGCCATCACCTGCACCTCTACATGGCGGGCTTCAACTATACATTTTTCCAGATAGACACTTGGATTTCCGAAAGCGGCGTCTGCCTCGGCGCGGGCTGCGCCGAAAGCAGCGCGAAAGCTGATATCGTTATGCGCAACTCTCATACCCCGTCCACCACCACCGGCAGCGGCTTTTATCATTACAGGATAACCCAACTTATTCGCAAGTTTCAATGCCTCAGACTCTTTTTCGATGGCTCCGTCGGAACCGGGAACAACATGTACTCGCGCTTCGTGTGCCAGCTTACGGGCCTGTATCTTGTCACCGAGCAGCTGCATTGCCTCAACAGGTGGGCCTATAAACGCAATCCCACAGTCCCGGCATATCTGGGCAAAGTTGATATTCTCCGCCAGAAAACCGTAACCCGGATGAATCGCCTCGACATCTGCAATCTCAGCGGCACTTATGATACGCGGGATATTAAGATAACTTCCAGCCGAATCAGCCGGACCAATACAAATCGCCTCATCGGCAAGCTGCAAGTATGGGGCATCTTTATCTGCCTCGGAATAAACCGCCACTACCTCAATGGCAAGCTCATGACAGGCTCGGATAATACGCAGCGCTATTTCACCACGATTTGCTATCAGGATTCTTGAAAACATAACTTCGTCTCTCGGGGCCCGGGACACGGGGCTCCAATCAGTCTGGTCTGAGCCTGAAAAGCACCTGACCATATTCGACGGCCTGGCCGTTGCTCACCAGTATCTCAACAATCGTTCCGCCGGTTTCGGTCTTTATTTCGTTCATTACTTTCATTGCCTCGATTATACAAACAACCACCTGGGCATCAACATACGAACCGACTTCAACATAATGCTCCGAGTCAGGGCTTGGGGTCGCATAGAAAGTCCCGACAAGAGGCGATTTTATCTCCACTAAATCCTCTTCCATCTGCGGCCCCGAAACGGAGGTCGGCACCTGTGGCGCTGAGGTTTGCGCTGCATTGGGGGCTGCAGGCGTAGTTGTAATGTTTGTGCCGGCCATCGCTGCATCAGTTCCGCTTCCGCCTATAGCGGGTTGAGACTGGCAGCGCTTTAGAACAATTTTATCATCGCCATGGCTTATTTCAATCTCGACCAGCTCGTTTCGCTTCATTATTTCAATGAGTTCCTTTATTTTCTGCAAATCGCTGTCTTTATTCTCCGCCATTGCCGCACCCTTTCTTAACACGTCTTTTGAACAAGAGATACGCTTCACGTTTCACGAGACACGTTTTCAGTATAACTGCAAAAGGTGTTTTTGCAACCAATTTCTGGGCGCCCTATTTTACAATCTATTGCAAAATGGGAAGCCCCCGGCTCCATTGCAGCGCTCAGGATTGCTGTAAAGAGGCACCAACTTGCAAAATTTTGCACAAATTTTGCCATAAAATCTTAACCTGTAACGGCCTTATGATATTCCCCAAAAACGATGGTTTTTCAATAATTATGGCAACAGACACAATAATCTTGTTGAACTGCCATCGCACAGGTAGTGCTCGGCAAGACCGCCTCGGGGCAATGCTCTATCAGTACGCGGTGTTTTTAAGAGCTGTCTTTGGTGAGTTTAATAGAGGTATCCAAAGCTGGTAAAAAGTTCAGAATGATTATGTGCGGCCGGAAGGATGCTTAGCATTCAGGCACATAGGCTAAACACTAAATTATTTCAAGGCAAACTGTCGTAATATCGTCGACCTCCATTGGGTCGATTTCCTGATTTTGTGTAAGCTCTCTAAATTTGTCCCTCATCTCAACAATCGGCAAATTCATAATTTTGCAGAATTCTTCGCTGAAATGAAAGCCGGTTTGGTCGTCGAAATTACCGATAAAAGGTTCCGCCCCGTCCGAATACAACAAGAGTTTATCGCCGGGCTGAAGCTGTATGGTCTGTTGGACATATTCAGATTGCCCAAAAACTCCGAGCAGCGAGCCTTTTATTTCCAATCGTTCTGGTGCCTTTTGGTCCTGAATAAGAATTGGGTACGGATGTCCTGCACGGGCAAAAGTTAGCTGTAGTGTCTTTATGTTTAGCAGACAATAGCAACAGGTAGCAAACTGGTAGCCGGAGAGTTTCTGTGCAGCCATCCGCACATTAAGATTCTTCATAACTTCCGCCGGTGAGAATATACGGTAATTATTCTCAACAGTCTGACGCATAACCAGGGCCTGTTTTAGAAAAATCGTCAAAAGTGCGGCAGGCATCCCGTGACCGATTACATCAGCTACATAAAAGCCAATGTGCTCTTCGTCAATGCGCACGATATCGTAAATATCACCAGAGACCCACTCGGCCGGCAAAAAAACCGCGGCCCATTGTACTCTGCCGGTATTAGGCATCTGAGTTTGCAGAAAATCCTGCTGAACAAGACCAGCTAAACGAAGCTGCTCTGTCAGGTTGTCCACCAACGCTCCTGTTATGCTAAGCTGCTGTGCCAGTTTATTCTTGTAAATTGATTGCACTTGCCGGGGTGGAAGCGCAGGTTTTACCGCCATTCCTGAACTTTTCTTACGGTACGCAAGATTGACGCTGACCCTAACCCACAGCTCATCTATGGAAACTGCCTCGGTTGAGCCGCCCAGAGAGAAACTGCTCTTTGAAGGTGCTAAGGAAAAACTTTTTACGGGCGATTCCATACGCTCAGTGAGCAAAATCACACCAATATTTTCCATCTCGAGAGATTCGATTATTCGGGCCAATTTCTGCTGCTGCATAGCGTCAGAGTCTTGTACATCGATAACCACAGTTCCAATCATGTTGAGTTGACTGCGTACGTTGGGAAACTTGTCTACATGAAGGACGCGGAAAGAAAGCTTCCTCTGCCTCAAAAGTCGCTTTATTTCAGATGGCATCTGGCTATGATTCGTCAGGTACAAAACATCTGTAAAGCCTTTTGGCACTTCAATAGCACTTAGTAGTTCTGTTTTTTCCACTTCATTTACCCCTTGTAATCGTATTATAGGACCCAAGCAATACCCATTCTGGTGGAAAGCGGCATAGATAATTTCGACCAGTTGGGGGAGGTACTTTGCTTTTTTTCAGGTTTTTTTCTGCTCCTGCAAAATTGGTAGTCCTCGCACTGTCTGCAAAGACACGCTGATACCCCTTAGAAGTCTGCCCCCAGGCACCTTAGCTCAGAAGAGCAG
Organism: Sedimentisphaerales bacterium; assembly: GCA_035527155.1. Taxonomy (GTDB): domain Bacteria; phylum Planctomycetota; class Phycisphaerae; order Sedimentisphaerales; family Anaerobacaceae; genus CS2-K091. The sequence continues at coordinate 14,435 of DATLBB010000264.1, read as the reverse complement.
CTCATATAGTATGGGATTACTTCTAACGGGGCCGGCAAAGATTAGAGGCTTGTCTCAATGCAAGTTCTACACTTGCGGAATTATACTTTAAGTATTCCCGGCGACCGGTGGCGCTTATTCGGCTCAAAACCTCGCTTAGCCGGCGAAGATTGCCGAGCCGATGCGAAGGATGGTTGCGCCTTCCTCAACCGCGACTTCGTAGTCTGAACTCATACCCATACTTAGCTCAGTAAACTGCGGGCCTACAACTTTTTCGCCCAGCAGCTCAACAAATAACTCTTTTGCTCGAATAAAACAAGACCGAATCACATCCTTATTGTGCGTTAACGGAGCCATTGTCATCAGCCCGGTCAGTTTCAGATTCGGCAAGGTCTCTATCTGCTCAGCTAAATGCGTTATCGCCCCCACCGGAACGCCATATTTTTGTGGCTCATTGGACATGTTGACCTGCAGAAGTATTTCAGGGCATAAGTTTAGCTTTGCCGCTGAAGTGTTTATCTCTTCCGCCAGCCGAAGTGTATCAACCGAATGTATCAGAGAAGCTAACGGCAAGACCTGGCGGACCTTATTGCGCTGCAAATGCCCAATCATATGCCATTTGACCTTTTTCAGCAAAGCCGAATCACCATCTCCTACCTCCGACAATTCAGCTATTTCAGTGGAAACTCTCTTTAATTGCTGAACCCGGTTCTCGCCAAGATTGGTAAAGCCCAGATGAATAACCTCCTTTACGGCCTCAATAGTGGCGGATTTAGTTACAATGACGAGTTTTATCTCACTAACGTCTCTGCCGACACGTGCACAAGTGGAGCTAATGGTGTCTTTTACGCGTTCTATTCTTTCAGAAATCTTTATCATAAAAGAACGGTCAAAAATTCGAAAATCAAGAAATCCAATCCGCTCGAAAAAGAGCACGTTTAAGATATTGGTTCGTGGCCGTCTTTGCCATCAAAAATCTCTAAAAAATGACAACTTTCAGACCTGCTTGACCATAATCTACGCTAATAAGCGTAAATATTCAAGTCGCTTCGCATTATGATTTCCGCCCAGATAATATGGTGAGGCAAAAAAAACAAAAAAAAGCCATTTTTGACTTGCATTTTATCGTTTTAGGTTGTATAATGATATTCTAAGATAATATGGGTTGGGGGAATAAACTCCCCTAAGAGATTTTCATTTTTTTATTTGACAGCCTTATTTAAAAGCGTTACGTTATACTTATTGAAATAACGCTGCTTCCGGCAGCCTACGAACCTCGGCGAGGCAGTGTGGCACACCGGTTTCCCCCCCAGCCGGTTCCACCGTCTCGCCTTTTTTATGAGCATACGTTAAGCCGCTTTGGCAACAATAGTCGGCTGACGATTCCAGCTTAAGTCCCTCATTCTCCACGGATTTGGACTATCGCCTTTCTGTTGCGGGGGCCGTCGAATTCACAGAAAAAAATGCCCTGCCAGCTACCGAGGTTCAGGGACCCATCTTTTATCGGAATTTGTCTGCTGCAGCCAATGATGGAGCTTTTGCAGTGTGCATCGGAATTGCCCTCAGAATGGCGATAGCCCGGACGATGATGAGGTACTAATTCCTCAAGGGTCAAAAGTATATCGTGTGCTACAGAAGGGTCAGCGTTTTCGTTTATGGTAATTGCCGCCGTTGTATGAGGACAATAGACTATCACATCACCATTAGTAATGCCCGATTGTCCGATAAGCGAGCTGACCTGGCCTGTAATGTCAATCATCTGGCTGCAGTTTTTACTGATTACGCGAAAATCCTTTTCAACGATTCTCATTAGTGTTACCTCTTGCCCCGTTAGAAACTTCATTCATTCACCCCTGTAGAAACTTTATTGAGTTTCTAACGGGGCTTACATTTGCTCGACAACTTTGATGCCTAAAAGTTCACTCAAACCATGTTTGATGGTCCTTGCGGTCAAATCACAAAGCAGCAGTCTCGTAGGTCTTTTATCCGGCCCGGCGTCCAAAACCGGACAGTTCGTATAAAACGCGCTGAATTTCTGTGCTAATTCATATAGATAAGCGGTCAAATAATTCGGCCTGTAATCAGAAACAGCGGCGTCTATCGCTTCACCATAGCGAATCAGGAATTTTGCCAGCTCTAACTCGGCCGGCTCAGTCAAATCCAACTTTTCCAGGCCGGCAAGCTCAGTTGCAATATCCACGTCTTTGGTCTGTGCCTTTCGCTTTCGCTCAATCGATTTTATCCGGGCGTAAGCGTATTGCATATACGGAGCGGTATTGCCGTCCATTGCTAACATCTTGTCAAAGCTAAAAACATAATCACTCGTCCGGTTGTTGGAATAGTCCGCGTACTTGACGGCCCCGATTCCAACCGCCTTTGCGATTTCCGCTTTTTCCTCTTCGCCAAACTCTGGATTTTTTTCTTCGACAACAGCCCTCGCCCGCTCCACTGCCTCATCGAGCAGCTCTTTTAATTTCACATTTTCACCCGAACGCGTTTTTAGTGGCGTCCCATCTTCACCTAAAACACTGCCGAACATAACGTGTGAAAGCTCAATATCGTCATTGACCCACTTCGCCATCCTCGCGGTCGCAAACAGCATCTCAAAATGCAGCTTCTGACGGGCATCGGTTACATAGACTATTTTATCTGCCTTCAGTTCATTTATCCGATAGCGAATGGCCGCCAAATCCGTCGTCGCATAAAGGTATGCCCCGTCAGACTTTTGAATAATAAACGGCAGGGGCTCGCCCTCTTTATTCTTAAATCCCTCCGGAAAAACACATACCGCACCTTCAGACTTCTCGGCTATCTTGTGATTTAACAGATCTTGCACAATCTCTTTAAGCATGTCCTTATAAAAGCTCTCCCCCCGAATGTCTTTCATACCTAATTGAACACCGAGTTGATCGTATATATGTTGACACTCTTCAACTGTAATATCGCGCGCTTTCGACCAAGAATTCAAACAACTTTGATCTCCATGCTGTAACCCAAATAAAATACCGCGCATATGCCTTTCGAAAGTAGGATGCCCAGTCGCGAGAGCTATATTTGCTTTGATATACAGTGATTCTAATTGCTCTAAATCCAAATTAAGTCTTTTTAGGGATTCATTTTCCCATTCTCGGGTTTTACCGTTTTCCAAAAGATTCGCAAGGTATTGATCATTCTGAGTAAGGTTGGAACATTCGGTTTGAATAGCCTGAACCACCATTCCTATCTGCAGACCCCAGTCGCCGATGTGGTTTTGGCGAATGACTTTATGGTCGAGGAATTTAAGTATTCGGCAGATACAATCGCCTATGATTGTGCTTCGTAGATGGCCGACGTGCATTTGCTTGGCAATGTTCGGGCTTGAAAAATCGACAACAATAGTCTTCGGTAAAGTAGCCTTATCTATGCCGAGACTGGCAGAGCTTTTGCTGATTTCAAGTAATGTGTCGGCTAAAAATTCTGGTTTCAGCCGTAAGTTTATAAAACCTGGCCCTGCAACTTCCGGCGGCTCGCAGATATCATCGACATCAAAAATCTTAACTATCTCTTCAGCGAGTTTGCGGGGATTGGTTTTGAGCTTTTTGGCCAGCGCCATTACACCGTTGGCCTGATAATCACCGAATTTCGGGTCGGTGGAGCCTCTTACAATAGCTGCGCAATCGCTTCGGCCGGCAGCGGCAGCCATAGCGTCACTAATCCTCTTTTCAAGTATATCAATTGTCCGTTTCACTCTTTCAAACTCTTATCCCATTTTAGTCGCTCGGCATCACCCCAGAGCAATTCCAAATCGTAGTAGTCCCGATACTCCCTATCAAAGATATGAATGACGACATCGATAAAGTCGAGCAAAATCCAGCGTGCCTGTTCGTAGCCGGCCCGGCCAAAACGCTGAATAGCATCCTCCTTTGCAGCCTCACATATCTCATCAGCCACAGCTCGCATTTGCCTGTCGCTTGTGCCGGTAGCGATTACAAAATAATCGGTGGCGGGCGATTTCCCCCTCAAGTCCAGAACCACAATGTTACTGCAATGCCGCCCGTCTGCAATCTTCGCCGCGGCCAACGCAAACTCTTTTGCTATCGCAACTTGCCTTTTCGCCAAATTTTCTATCCTCAGCTTCAATAAAAAAGAGGCGGCCGGTTTGGCCACCCCAATAGATTACTTATATTGAGTGTTGGCGTCAACAGATTAAGGGAAACGTCGAAAGAAGTCAGAAGGTATCGGCCATTTTGGACACCTGTTGTGTGACAGGCAGACCCAGCCGCCCAAAAAGGCGACTTGTTTAATAATTGGTAAGAATACGACTTAGAGCAGTGTTACGAATGAAATCAGATATACCCTTGAATCCAAGATTTGTGGCTGCATTAGCCAACAATATTTTTTCTTCAGAAGTCAGCCTAACGTTTACCTGTACAGTCCGCTTTTTCGACGATGCCGGCTGTGGGGGGTGTTGGCCGCATTCAATCATGGTCGCAACCGCAACCATTAGAGCCTCCTGCGTAGCCTTGTAGCACTTCTCAGGCGTCTTGGCATCCGCAAAGACTGTAGGAAGCTCAACGGAACTGCCAATGAAACCTAACCTGTCATTCCTCTCAAGTGTTATGCGGTAATCAGCCACAATCTTCTTGGCTTTGCGCAAAACGGATGCTTTTAACGCCCTCCTCAGGTCTACTATCTTCGTCTTAGTCCTCGTCTTCATTTCTAAGGAGTCCTTTGCGTTTGAGCCATCTTTTAAATTTCTTGACATATTCAATATCTATTTTTCTGTCATGTACTGGAATAAGCCATGGTGGTTCGTCAGGTTTATCAGGCTTAACAAAGACCCGATAAGGAGTCCAAAATCCCATGAACTTCCAGCCGTAAGACTCAAATAATTCTAATACTTCTTCAAAATCGACGTAATTGGCCATCTTTCGGGTCTCCCATATTTAGATGCTCTGCCAAACCCTGCCAACTGACTAGGCATCTGTCTCCTATTGGTAACTCTAGCCTTGGTCATTGCCGTCCATGGCGGAACATCAGGAAAACTCCGAGATGACCTCAGAACACGCCGTGTTCCTGACGTTTGGTATTCTTACCTAATAATAGAGTATAGCCTATGATATACAAATGTCAAGAGATTTTTTGTGTTTTTGCAAATATTTTTGCAGAAATCAGGCTATTTGCCGCCGATGCCAAGCCAACCACCGATAACAGGAGCGAATTTGACCACAACACCCGAAAAGACCACGCTGACCATCGTCATTAGTTTAATAAGAATATTCAAACTTGGCCCTGAAGTATCCTTGAACGGGTCGCCAACAGTATCACAAACTACAGCAGCCTTGTGTTCCTCCGAGCCTTTGCCGCCATAAGCACCCTTTTCGATGTATTTTTTCGCGTTGTCCCAGGCCCCGCCGGCGTTATTAAGCGTAATTGCCAGCACAAAACCACAGCTTAATCCCGCTGCCAAAAGCCCCATCACACCTGCCACACCCAGCAGCAATCCCGTCAGAACCGGCACAATAATGGCCAGCAGCGACGGCAGAATCATCTCTTTCTGCGCACCCCGCGTGGAAATCGAAACACATTCAGCATAATCCGGCTCTCCGGTCCCCTCCATAATGCCTGCGATTTCCCTGAACTGTCGCCGCACCTCATTGACCATGGCCCCTGCCGCCCTGCCCACCGCCTTCATCGTCATAGCACAGAATACAAAGGTCATCATAGCCCCAATAAATAGGCCGCATATCAATTTCGGATTCATAATATGCAGCTCGTAAGCGTTGACGAAGTCCATAATGTGGGCAGTCTTGGCATTGATAGCGCCGCTTACATCCCCGGCAGAAAACCCCGTATCACCAACGTAAAATATTTCTTCGGCGCTTTCCGATGCCAGTCTCGCGATCCATATCTTGATTTCCTCAATATACGCAGCCAGTAGTGCCATCGCCGTCAGAGCTGCCGAGCCTATCGCAAAGCCCTTTCCGGTTGCCGCCGTAGTATTGCCGAGCGCGTCGAGCGCATCGGTTCTCTCTCTCACTTCTTCGCCCAGCCCGCTCATCTCAGCGTTGCCGCCTGCATTGTCAGCTATTGGCCCGTAAGCGTCGGTCGCCAGAGTAATGCCTAATGTGGAAAGCATTCCGACGGCGGCAAAACCGATACCGTAAAGACCCATTGATATATTTGAAAAGCCGCCGGCAAAGCCAAACGCACATAGGATGCCAAGGACTATTGTTATTACCGGCAGCCCGGCTGAATACATACCCGTTGCGAAGCCCTCAATGATTGTCGTCGCAGCTCCCATCTTTGTCTGCTCGGCAATACCTCGTGTCGGACCATAACTGTCGGATGTGTAATACTCGGTAAATTGGCCTATAAGCACGCCGGCAACCAGGCCCGAAACAACCGAGCCAAAGACGCCCCAGGTAATCCAGCCGGATGCAGCCAAACCTGCCACAGCAACAATAATCATAACCGAACTGCCTAAGGTGCCGAATAGCAATGCCCGCAGCAGATTCTTTTGGCTGGCGTCTTCTTTGCAGCGAACCATAAAGATACCTAAAATCGAAAGTATAATGCCCATACCGGCAACAAGCATCGGGGCAAGAACGGCTTTCAAAACCTGCTGCGATGTTAGGGTCAAGGCAGCCCCCAATGCCGCCGTTGCAAGAATTGAGCCACAATAGCTCTCATATAAGTCAGCGCCCATACCCGCAACGTCTCCGACATTGTCGCCAACGTTATCAGCGATTGTAGCCGGGTTTCTTGGGTCATCTTCCGGGATACCGGCTTCGACTTTGCCAACCAGGTCTGCTCCGACATCTGCCGCTTTGGTAAAGATTCCGCCTCCAACACGGGCAAACAGCGCCTGCGTCGAAGCGCCCATTCCGAAAGTTATCATTGTCGTGGTGATTTCAACAAGTTTGTGCTCATGGCTCATGCCGGCCTTCACTAAGGTCAGGCCCAGAAAGGGGAGGCCATCTCTCATATGTTCAACGGTATAAACCAGCTTATCCAGGACCAGATACCACAGCGAGATATCCAGCAGACCGAAGCCCACTACAACAAGGCCCATAACAGCGCCGCTTCGAAAGGCGACCTGCAGGCCGCGGTTCAAGCTCACACTGGCACCCTGGGCCGTCCGGGCCGAGGCGTTCGTCGCGGTCTTCATACCCAAAAAACCGCATAGACCGCTAAAAAAACCGCCGGTCAGAAACGCCACCGGAACGAACGGATTCTGAACACCTAAGTAAGCACAAGCCCCCAAGATAATCAACAGAATCAGAAATACTAACGACACAACGCTGTATTGTCTGAATAGATAAGCGTAGGCACCCTCGCGAACGTGGCGAGCGATTTCTATCATTTTTTCTGTGCCTTCAGACTCAGCCATCACCTTCTTGTAGAAATACCACGCAAAGGCCAGTGCTAACAGTGCAGCTATCGGGGCGATTGCCCAGCTTGACGGAGTGCTGACAATCTCAGCCGCTTCAGAGCCTTCCGCCGCAATCGCCGTCGTACTAAACGCAAATATCGGCGACAGAAATAAAACGATATTCTTAAAAGTCTTCACTCTTTGCACTCCTTTCGAGTTTAACTATAGATTTCTACCGACACAACATATACGAGATAGCGTGCAGTTTAATCAAATAGAGTTGCTTTTCAAATGTTTTATTGCGGGAAACGAAATAAAAAACAAGAGCATAAGAGCGCTTGCGTATTATTATGTATGGTACTCTGCATTGATTTTTACATATTCGGCGCTCAAATCGCAGCCATAGCAAAAATCGCTCTTTTTCCCAACGCCCAGGTCCACAGTTATCGTGTGCTCGGTTTGTGAAATAACCTTGCTTGCCTTTTTGGCGTCGAATTTTTTAGCAGTCCCATTCTTAAAGACGGTTATATCGCCTAATTTGCAGGAGAGTTTATTTGGATTCAACCTTACGCCCGCCGAACCAACCGCACAGATAATCCTGCCCCAGTTAGGGTCGCCTCCGTGCACTGCACATTTGACCAGCGGATAATCAGCTATCGCCCTGCACACCTTTGTCGCATCTGCTTTTGTAGCCGCTCCATTCACCACCACCCTGAACATCCGCGTTACCCCTTCAGCGTCCAACATCATCTGCCTGGCCAAATCTTCACATAGCTCCACTAAGGCCTTGGTGAATTTCTTATACCGTGGGCACTGACTGGTAATTGGACGGTTTCCTGCCAGCCCGGACGCAAGAATTATGGCTGTATCATTAGTGCTTTGATGAGCGTCAACAGTCAGTTTGTTTAGTGAATTGCCGATAGCAGTCTTAAGTGCTTTGCCCAACAGGGGCTTGCTTATAGCCACATCAGTGGTGATGAAACAAAGAGTCGTGGCCATATTCGGCCCAATCATACCCGCTCCCTTCGTTGCCCCGGCTATCGTAACGTTTTTGCCTGATATTTCGATTCTACGGACAGCCTGTTTGACCCTGGTATCGGTTGTCATTATCGCCCTGGCAAAATCCAGACCCGCCGAAGCAGAAGCAGAAAGCCTCTCTGCTACCTTTGAAATGCCGGCATTGATTTTCTTTATTGGCAGTTGCTCCCCGATAATCCCGGTGGAGGCAACAAGAACGCCATGCGGTTCAACCTCGATCTGTTTGGCCGTCTCAGAACACATCCTTATGGCGTTCTTCGTTCCTATCCGGCCTGTACATGCATTGGCATTGCCCGAATTAACAATTACCGCTGAAATGTTTCGGCTTTTTACATGCTTTTTACTGACAGTTACTGCGGCTGAAACGATCTTGTTGGTAGTGAAGACCGCCGCCGACTTTGCGCCGGTTGGACAGACAATAAGTCCCAAATCAGCCTTGCCCGATTTCTTAATCCCGCAGCGCACCCCCGCCGCCAAAAAGCCCCGCGGTGCAGTGATAGTGTTGTTTGCCATATGCTCCTGCCTTTCCTTTATCCTATGATATTCTTCATCCAGTGCATCCATTCTTTTGGAGTTTATAGAATCCCTCGATTGATCAAACTTACCACACATGGAGAAAGTAAAACCGAACATCAAGTTGCCGCTTCTTATGATCTCAGCACACTTCTCAAAATATGTGTCAAAATGATAACCTAAAATGTGCTCAAGGACACATGTTGCGATTGCCATTCGAACATCTTCATTTTCATGTGACCCCCACTTTACAATCAGGGGCCAGATCAATTCAGCATCACGGTCAGACTCGCAGTATTCACACAATACAATAGCTGCTTGCCATCTCGTGTCCTCATCGCTCGAAGCAAGATCCCGCTCTATTCTCTGTAGTGATAATTTCTTCCTCATTTCAAACCGACCTATTAGAGCCTCTTGGTGTGTCTCGAGCGCGGATCTGCTATAGTTTTCGGGCCATTGCCGAGCTTTCCCTTAATCGCCATATCTCTAAAATCAGCCATTGGGTCATAGAATTTCTTTTTCAACTCGACCGTGTTGACCATCACGCCTGCCCGATTAGGTTTGAGCTGGTGAACAATTTTTCCGTCCGGCTGAATGAAGCACGATGGATACGGCGAATAGTACCCGCTTGAATTTGCCATACTCACCCAGAAGTAATTCGTCGCCGCCCTACACTGCATCGTCTGCCGCATAATATGAGTATGCACACTCGGCCCCTTCTGCCGAGCGTTGTAAAACGACTGGAAAATACAGTTGACCTTTTGTTTATACAATTCCCGGTAAATCTCCGTAAACCGCAAATCAAAGCATATTAACAGCGAGCATTTCACGCCGTTGATTGTAAAGTACACAAACCTGTTGCCCGGCGTAAGCCGACGCAAATCGCCATTCGTACAAAATCTTTTGTCGTACCGGTCAACAATCTTACCCCTGGGATTTATCAGATACAGACTATTGTGCGGCTTGTTCGGCTCAGTCAACCTGTGCGTACTGCCCAGAACCACCCAAAGGCCGAGCTTGGCTGCAAGAGCCATAATCGTTTCGGTTTCTTCTTTTAGAAGCCCCCAATCGTACCCATTGAATGACGCAAAATCAGTACCCACATAGCCGCTGAGCGCACATTCGGAAAAATGAACGATGTCAGCTTTTGACTTTTTCGCTTTGCGCAAAAACTCGCAAATTGTCCGGGAGTTTCGCTTAATAGAACTGCTTACAGCAAACTGGCAGGTCGCAACTTTTAAGACAAATCCAGACACCTATTTATTCCCTAACCGTCTTATATGCTTTTATTACTCTGTTTGCATTGTTTATCCGTGCTTATTAACGTAAATCCTATGTTCACGCCAAGCACGTAACTTCTTTCTTGGCCATTACTTATGTATAATGAAGTTCTAAGCGAAGAACTTTCGTATAAAAAACCTATATTTTCCCTTGATTTTTCCGATGATAAACGTATGCTTAATATAGGAATTACGATAAGAGGTTAGCCAAAGGGTTCCGTCCCGCGGCAATGCCTCTTTTTTATTGTCCTTTCCTGTATCGCAACTTCTCTTTCAATCCGTTCATAAATGTGATCTTCGACGCGAACTTTCGCAATAGCGCCGAATATTTATGTCTATTAGGGATAATGAGTCTTAGCAATTTTTCCGTTCTTTCAAGATATTCAATTAAGCAATAGAAATCACCATCGCCAGTAATGATAATAGCCTTTTCATAGTTTGGATACTCAATCATCGCGTGCATGACCAATTCAGCATCTACATTACCCTTAGGTTTGCCACTTGGCAAAATCAAGGTTGGCTTAAAAACTAAAATATACCCGTAGGATTATAAGGATATATACAAATTCTGATTTGTTGGCATATATCCAATAAAAAGAAAAGCTTTGCTGACTCCGTACTTATCATCCAAATATTTTCTGAATCTTTTGAAATCAAGCAACCAGCCTTGTTCGTGGATCGAGAGATTCAGATTTTGGCTGTCAATAAAAGCATAGTTATTCTTGTATTTTTTCATTGTCTATTTTAGGCCCATCGTCTCTTCGAGGTCGAAAACAATATTCATATTCTGAATTGCCTGGCCTGATGCGCCCTTTACGAGATTGTCGATTGCCGAGAATATTACAATCCTGCCTTTGACCATAGTTGGGAATACATGACAATAGTTCGTCCTGGCCACATCTTTTACAGCCGGCGCATCATTGCGTATCTGCACAAATTGTTCGCAACAATAGAACTCCTCATAAAGCTCGGCCAATTTTCCGCAGTCGACCTTTTCTTTCGGCTGACAATAGACCGTCGAGAGAATTCCCCTGTCAAATGGTCCTGCATGAGGCTGAAACAGTATCCGGACATCGCAGCCAGCAATTTCGCAGGCGATTTGCTCCATCTCCGGCATATGGCGGTGTGTGCCTATTCCATAAGCAAACAGGTTCTCATTCATATTCGGGAAATGAAATTTGCTCGATGGATTCCGCCCCGCCCCCGATACGCCGGTTACCGCATTGACAATAATCGTCTCTGTTTCAATAAGGCCTTCTTTAAGCAGCGGCGCCACAGCCAGCGAAGCCCCAGTGGGATAACAGCCGGGATTGGCAACCAAGTCCGCACCCTTTATCTTCTCGCGGAACAACTCCGGCAATCCGAATACAGCCCGTTCCAGATTGGCAGTATCAGTATGCTTAACATTATAGAACTTCTCGTAAACCTCGGGGTCTTTTAGCCGATAGTCGGCACTGAAATCAATGACTTTTAGCCCTGCATCCAGCAGTTTCGGCACGAATTCCATAGAGACCTTATGAGGCAGACAGCAAAGAGCAACGTCAGCTGTGCCCTTGAGCTTACCGAAATCCAACGGCTCAATCTGCATATCACATCGGCCTTTCAACTGCCCAAAAACATCCTCGGCGTGACCACATTCGGATTCGAGCGCCGTAAGATAAGTAAGCTCAGCCTCGGGATGGCGCAGAATGATTTCGATTGATTCGACGCCGGTATATCCGCTTGCTCCAATGATGGCAACCCGTATCATTGCACATTCCTTTCTTTTATATTAGCCAACTTTGTTTTGTCGGTTCGCGGCGTTTGTAACATTGTTAATATATTACAGTTGCAGACGCACAAATACCACCACAATTACACGCCAGACACACCGGTTTGGACTTGCCGATCAAGCTTTCTGCGGGTCAGCACCACCGCACAGGCGCCGATAACCAACACCGAACCACACACAGAAGATAAGGTCAAGCGTTCACTGAATATGGTTACACCAGCTACATAGCACAATACCGGCTCGATCATAAGTAACAATGAGCCGGTCTTGACCGGTACGTATTTAAAGCCCTCTGTCATCAATAGCTGACCAACAGTTACAGTGGCACCGATGCCCAGCAGGATAAAGACGCCATTTAGGCCGACAGGGCCCTCGCTACTGAAAGACGGCCCTAAGACCAGCCACATCCCCACCAAACACTGGGAAAAGTAAATCGACAATGAGTCATCCGTATCGTGGAGCTTACGTATAAGCGTGACAGCTACTCCCGCAATCGCCGCTCCGAGGACCGCTAAAAGCTCATACTTGCCAAAGACCAGCAATGAAAAACCCTGCTGCTCTTCGTAAGCGATAAAGCAAATACCCGCAATAGCCGTCAGAATGGCCCCAACATCGAACAGCCGCAGCCGTTCTTTTAGAAACACCGCACTGATAATACTCGCAAAGATCGGATATGAGCATATCAGAACCATGCCTTTGCCCAGTCCCAGCTTGGTAATAGACAAAAACCCAATCAAAATGGCTATTCCGCCGGCAAGACCCCGTAAAAACAGCAGCTTTCTGTTATTAAAGACAAGCTTAATCCGCCCTGACATGGCAGCGGCCGCAATAAGGCCCAGTCCTATGACGAATCGAAAGAAAGCCATCCTGTAAGCCCCGATATGGGAGCCGGACTTGACCAGACAGCCCGCCATACAGAAAAAGACGCTTGCCAGAGCCATCAAAGCGGCCCCCTTTGTTGTATGTTCTGACTTTGACATTGAAATTTACACCTCACAAAAAAAGCCACCGGAAATTCCAGTGGCTCTTTTAATAATCCCGAAAAATGTTTTTCAAACTAACGTTTCGAGAACTGGAATCTTCTCCTTGCTCCTCTTTGGCCCGGCTTTTTTCTTTCGACCATCCTGCTGTCACGGGTAAGATGTCCGCCGTCACGCAATTGCTGCAGACAATTTTCGTCATAGTTCTTCAATGCTCTCGCAATTCCCAGCACGCACGCTCCAGACTGCCCTGTAGATCCACCGCCTTTGGCATTGATAAAGACATCAAATGACTTTTCCCCGTCAACTGCTTTCAAAGGGGCCAGAACCGCTGTTCGGTCCTGTTCACGAGGAAAGTAATCTCCCATCTCCTTTTTGTTAACCAGCAATTTGCCGTCTCCGGGCTTGATTCTAACTCTCGCGACAGCACTTTTTCTTCTACCGGTGCCCCAGTAGTAGCCGCCCTTATCCGGCTCCTTAATGGGCTTGCGCTCCGGTTTTTTCGCTGTAGCTGCGGCATCTACATCCAGGCTCTCAGCGGTATTTTCTGTTTTGTCTTCTACCATAATCTTCGTTCTCTCTTAAAACAGTTCTATCTTTTCAGGTTTCTGGGCCTGGTGATTGTGTTCCAGGCCTCGATAAACCTTCAATTTTTTCAGCATCGCTCTGCCTAATTTACTTTTCGGCAACATCCGTCTTACTGCCAATTCAACCACCTTTTCGGGCTTCTTTGTCATCATATCGGCAAAACTGACGAATTTATGCCCGCCGGGAAAATGCGTATAATAATCATACTGCTTCGTCTCAGCCTTTTTGCCGGTAACTTTCACTTTGTCAGCGTTTACGACAATTACATAATCGCCTGTATCGACGTGAGCCGTATATGTGGGCTTGGTTTTTCCCATCAGTATAGGCGCAATTTTTGCAGCCATTCGGCCCAAAATGGCCCCTTCTGCATCAACAAGCAACCATTTATGCTCGACTTGTTCTTTTTTTGCCATAAAACTCTTCATAGAAAACTCCCGTTCACCACCAAAAACTCCGTATTCTAACGAACCGGCTGAGTTTGTCAAACTATTTTTGGGGTGAAAATTCAATAATTTGGATTTGGCCCTATCAATGAGTAAGTGCTCCGTTTGAAATTGGCTTTGTTTGGGTTTGTTTTGGGTTTGTTTCGTCGCGTGGGGCGGGGAAATTGGGTTTGATTGGGTTTGTATTGGGTTTGTATTGGGTTTGTTTTCCCCGCGTCTGATAAGTCGTTGGTTTTCATAATGCTTTGTTAATACTTTATTTACGTTCATTTGGTCATCCAGCAAATTGGGTTTGTTTGTTATTATTACTGTCATAATTGGTTGGCAAGCCGGGCTGGATAGGCGGTCTGTTCGGGGGGCGGTGGTTTTTGGGGCGTTACGGAGGTTTGGGAGGTTTCGGGCTTCGGTGGCCATGAGTAACACCCCTTTCTGATTTATTATTTACTATCAACTAACGACTATCGACTAAACATGTCTACATGTTTGAAT
>DATLBB010000263.1:0-3282 GCA_035527155.1 Sedimentisphaerales bacterium | reverse complement strand
ATCTTCATGAGCGCTAAAAAGATATTGGTCATGCCAGACGGCAACTGGCTTGCTCATGTATCGAGACCTTTTGAAATAGCAAAGGTGTTAAGGCAAATCGGACATGAAGTTATCTTTGCAGGAGAAGGTGAGTATATGAAGCTTCCCCGCAAAGCAGGTTTTCAAATACTTCCAATCAAAACCATCGAGCCGGATAGAATCCTTAAGTGTACAAGGCGGGGAAGAGTTAATTTCTATGACTATAAACTGTTGAAAGAGTGTGTTAAAGAAGATTTAAAACTTTTCGATAAAATTACGCCCGACTTGGTATTAGGCGACTTCAGGCCTTCTCTGAACACTTCCTGCAGGGTAGCTGGGCTTGGCCTGGCAATAACGATTAACGCGGCCTGGACAAACTATTATGCAGTGAAGACCAGGAGTGTGGAACATGCAAAAACCGGTCGTGTGATAAAGAACATCTTGGGAAGACGCCTCTATACCTGGCTTAGGCTTCACGAGCGCATAAAGAAATTAATCGGTATTATTGACAGTTTTCCTTATAGAAAGCTCCGTAAGGAAATGGGACTTCCTCCTTGCAGAAATATCTGCGATTGTCTGCAAGGAGACCTTAATCTTCTTACTGATGTTCCGGAATACGCACCTACTAATGATTTGCCGCCGAATTTTCATTACATCGGTCCGATTATTTGGGAGCCGGAGATCCAGATGCCTTCATGGATGGATACTCTTAGCCCCGATAGACCCACTCTTTATTTCACTATGGGAAGCACCGGCCACCCCGGTTTCTTTCAAAAAGCGATTGAGATTTTTGGCAACACCGGATATCAGTGCATTATGACCACCTCTGGAATGGCGGATATTGAGAATGTCCCGAAGAATTTCCTTATTACAGACTATGCACCGGGAAGCAAAATCATGGAAAAAAGTGATGTTGTTATCTGCCACGGAGGTAATGGAACCATCTACCAGGCCATGTCTCAGGGAGTACCAATAATTGGTCTTCCAACTATGTTTGAACAGGAATTTAATATGCAAAGAGCGGTAGACCTGGGAATAGCTATTCAATTAAACGAACTTAAGTTTAAGCCTTCTTATTTAGTAGATGCTGTGAGAAAAATTCTTATGGAAAAAAGCTATAAAGAAAATGCTCGAAGATTCAAAAAGATACTGGCCAATTACAAGGGGCCCCGAAAAGGCGCAGAGCTGATTAATAGCTATTTAGGTGGTCGTCTCGGCCTATACGGAGATGATGCCGATCGGCAAAATGGATTTTGCGGCGGTTTCGTCGGGGATAGAATCCTAAAGAACGCGTAATACCGCAGCTAAGTTCGTTGGTTATATAATTTGGGAAGCTGACGAATGGACAAAAGAGAGGTAGTTAAACTGGCGATTGAGGGCCAAAAGGTCCCGTATGTACCATGGCACTGCGGCTTTACTGTTGAAGCGGCGGAAAAGTTACAAAAGCACTTCGGCCAGGACGATTTGGACCGGGTCTTGGATAACCATTTTGTCAAGCTGGGTAGTGATATTGGCTTTTTTACTGCTCTTGGTAATGATCGATTCCGTGATGTTTTCGGAGTTGTGTGGGACCGTAGTGTGGACAAGGACATAGGCATTGTTGAGGAATGTCTTTTACCGGAGCCCACGCTTGAGGGATATGAGTTCCCCGACCCGCTCGACCGGCGTTTTTTTAAGGACATTCCTGAGAATATATCCAGATATAGCGATTGTTTCCGGGTTTTTAAGATTGGTTTTTCACTTTATGAGCGGGCATGGACGCTTCGCGGTATGGAAAACTTGCTAATGGATTTTTTGGACCGCCCGGATTTTGTGCGTGAGCTGCTGCGTTCGATAGCCGGCTATAATATCGCCCAGGCTAAGCAGGCTTTGAAATATGATATAGATGGGATTTATTTCGGCGATGATTGGGGCCAGCAAACGGGCTTGCAGATGGGACCAGGCCTCTGGCGGGAGTTCATTTACCCACAGTTGAAGCGGATGTACGCGGTGGTTCGAGAGGCCGGCAAATACGTTATTATTCATTCATGTGGCAAAGTTGATGAGCTTTTTGACGATTTGATTGAGATCGGCCTCAATTGCTTCAATCCGTTTCAGCCGGAGGTTATGGATGTCTTTGATCTTATGAAAAGATACAGAGGCCGGCTTGCGTTCCACGGCGGCCTGTCCACACAGAGGACCCTGCCCTATGGCTCAGTTGAGGATGTTAAGAACGAAACGGCTGAACTGTTGGAAGCAGGCAGGGGTGGTGGATATATCTTTGCCCCATCTCACGCGGTCGAAGGTGATGTTCCACTCGAAAATATGCTGGCCTTTATAGAAGTGTTGCATGCCCAAAGCGGGTACAAAGGAAAATCACAGCAGGGCGGCGGACTGACGATAAATTTGACATGAATCGCTCGTGTCTGCCTTTTTATAGCTTCAAAAAGGGTCCTGTTTAGTCCGAAAACACTCTTTTTGCATCGCCGATTTTGCCCTTTCCGGCCTTGTTTAGCAACCTGGTGGGGGAATGTAGTAACGCAACATTCGAAAACGACCGAAATAGAGATAAACTGGACTCGGACACGCCATAAACCAGAAAGATCAGCGTGGGACAGCGTAGCTGTGCGGAGTTGATATTGAAATTGTCAGATGAAAGGTTGCATTATGAGTGAAGAAAGGCAATGTATGAAATGCGGTGGCACCAATCTTGAAGCTGGTGAGTTTCAATCCACCGGAAAAATCTATTCTCGTCCGAAGCATGCGAGATTAGTAACACTTCTCACGACGGGAGTTCCTGTTGATACCATCATCTGCTTAGACTGCGGGCATGTAGAATTGGTTGTCGACGCAGAAAAAGCAAAATCAATCACAAAGAAGTCTTGACCCGGGGCAGACCTACCTATGCTGTATCGGCAACAATTGTACTCAAAACTGCCACGCTCTTGCTGCCGGGCTTGCCCTGTAGCGTTGTCAGCCCTAAGAGCAGCGGCTGACTTGTAGTGTCAGTGCTGCCTTATGTTATGGGGCTTGGGTGTGCTTGTTTTAAGAATATGCTTCAGAATGATAGGCAAAAATCAGCTAACGATTTTTGCCTGTCATTTTTTTGTTTCGCAGGAGGTGGTGGTAGTGCTGTGCAAAGCGGTGGGCTTCGTCTCGGACGTACTGCAGGAGCTTGCGGGCAGGGGTCGGTCAGTTAGGGGCGATAGACTTCTCGCCTGTGGCCGATTTTGACTACATCTACTGCCAAAACTTTATCGTCGACGGAATAGACTATTCTGTAAT
>DATLBB010000262.1:0-4762 GCA_035527155.1 Sedimentisphaerales bacterium | reverse complement strand
CTACCGGCAGATACTTTCGAGTGCGCCCAAAGCGAAGTACCAGGAAAGTTATGCCGGCCGGCAGCAGGGCATACAGCGCAAACCGCCCCAAAAAAATACCGCCGACATCGCCAAAAGGATAAAATACCGCAAGATTCTCAGGCCAAAACATCTTGCCCATATATCGTACATAAGATAAGAGGGCATTGGCAAATCTGCTTTCCAAAGAAAGAATATAGGTATAGTTCATGGCCCCGATGCTTCGCTGGACAATGAACGTGATTACACTTGAAACAGCGGAAAGAGCGACGAAAGGAATCTTTTCGATTATTATTCGGTACAAAGTCGAGCGTCTGTCGGCGGCAGGTTCGGGTTTGCGGGTATGACCGCCAAATATCTTTGGCACTTCAAGCCTGTTCAGCGGCCAATAGTCAAGCAGCAGCAGTACAAACGGCAGCGTAACAAGCATCGGTTTTGACATAAGGCCGAGCGCAAAGAGCACAATCGCTGCAAAATATCGCAATACAGATGGACGTTTGACATAGCCTGCGTAAGCCGCCAGTGTGAGCAAAAAGAAAAATGTGCTCAAGACATCCTTGCGTTCGGCAATCCAGGCGACCGATTCGACGTGCATCGGATGAATTGCAAAGGCCGCTGCGACAAATGCACTTGGCCAGAGCGAGCCGGTTATTTTTTTCAGAACCGCAAACAGCAGCAGGGTATTTGCAAGGTGCAGCAGAACATTCACGAGATGAATCCCGCCCGCATTTGGACCGAACAACTGACAATCTAACATAAGTGAGAGCCACGTCAGCGGCTGCCAGTATCCGATGTCGCAGCTCCTAAAAGCCCAGATTACGCCTTCATAGGTCAGGCCTTTGAGAACGTGCTGATTCTCGTATACGTACTCATTGTCATCGTAATTGACAAAATCGAAATCCCGCACCTGCTGGAAGACCAGCCCGGCCCCCAGCACCAGCGCGAAACAAATAAAAAGGATCAGGAACCCTGTTTGTGCCTTCATCCTGCTGCCAAACACCATAACCCTCGCCGCCCCATCACCAAAATCCCTTTTTCTTTGCCTGCCCTCGCACGCCTCTGGCGGGGGCCTGCCCTCGACCCCGATTGCGTGTCCCTGCGAAACCCGGCATCCTCAATCATTTTCTGGTTCCCCTGTGCCCTCTGCGGCCAATCCAGCTCAACCAGCCTTCCCGCAAACGCAAGGAGTTGCCGCAACGCTGCCCTGCACTCGCCCGCCACCTTACCGCCCATCCACCCACCAGTCAAGCAAAATTTTCTATCCCCTGTCTCCCCAAGCCCCATTTTTTTGCATTTTGCCCCATGTTTTGGCCTTCTGCTATTTCATTCCCCGCCAATAATCAGTTGATAGGCCCCGCTCTGCCGTCTGCCCTCTGTCCTGCAGGATGCGAGCGACGGGCGGCCGGCGACTGTTTCACCCCAGCCCTACCAAAAAAAAATGAAAAATTTTTTGTTTTTTTCATCTTTCCCTCTTGACAATATAGAAATCCAAGCTAAAATTGAACGAAATAGAGGGGGTGAAAGAGGTACGGAACCGCAGAGTTTTTGTCTGCGGGAAAAGGAAGCTCTTTGACAAGTTAACAGTTAAGCCAGTAAAGCAGCGAAAGTGCGGCTCCCGCGGCAGTGACGCACTGCCATAAGGAGTTCGATATTAACTGTAATTCAGCACTTTCGATGCGTTCGAGGATCCAGGAATGGCATCCGCCATTTAGGGATTCTTCAAAAGTGTTGAGCCTGTTTGATGAACACCATCTTCGGATGGTTTCACCGATAAAAACTTGAAGGGTTTGATCCTGGCTCAGAACGAACGCTGGCGGCGTGGCTAAGACATGCAAGTCGAACGGACTATCTAATTGAGTAATCGAGAGGATAGTTAGTGGCGAAAGGGTGAGTAACGGATAGGTAACGTACCCCGCGCTTCGGAATAGTGTCGTTTGCCTTCGGGCAAACTTCCGAAAGGGGCGTTAATACCGGATAATATCATCGGCCGACGGGTCGGTGATCAAAGATTTATCGGCGTGGGAGCGGCCTATCTCTTATCAGCTTGTTGGTGAGGTAATGGCTCACCAAGGCTATGACGGGTAACGGGACTGAGAGGTTGTTCCGTCACATCGGGACTGAGACACTGCCCGGACCTCCACGGAGGGCTGCAGTAACGAATCTTGCGCAATGGGCGAAAGCCTGACGCAGCGACGCCGCGTGTGGGAGGAAGTCTTTCGGGATGTAAACCACTGTCAGGGCTATGAAAGTCCACTTCGGTGGATTGATCTGGCCCAAAGGAAGTCACGGCTAACTCTGTGCCAGCAGCCGCGGTAAGACAGAGGTGGCTAGCGTTGTTCGGTGTCACTGGGCTTAAAGCGTGTGTAGGCGGAAAAGTAAGCGTCTTGTGAAAGCCCCCGGCTTAACCGGGGAACTGCTTGACGTACTGCTTTTCTTGAGGCAGGCAGGGGTGCGCGGAACTCTTGGTGGAGCGGTGAAATGCGTAGATATCAAGAGGAACGCCGGAGGTGAAGACGATGCACTGGGCTTGTCCTGACGCTGAGACACGAAAGCGTGGGTAGCGAACGGGATTAGATACCCCGGTAGTCCACGCTGTAAACGATGTCTACTAGGTTGTGGGAGTTCTGACGCTTTCACGGCCGAAGCGAAAGTGTTAAGTAGACCGCCTGGGGAGTACGGTCGCAAGGCTAAAACTCAAAGGAATTGACGGGGGCTCACACAAGCGGTGGAGCATGTGGATTAATTCGAAGCAACGCGCAGAACCTTACCTGGGTTTGACATGCTTGGATGCGCGCCTGGAAACAGGTTGCGCTGCCCGTAAGGGTGAAACTTGCACAGGTGCTGCATGGCTGTCGTCAGCTCGTGTCGTGAGATGTTGGGTTAAGTCCTCTAACGAGCGAAACCCTTGCCGTTAGTTACCAGCGGTTCGGCCGGGAACTCTAGCGGGACTGCCGGTGTAAAACCGGAGGAAGGTGGGGACGACGTCAAGTCATCATGGCCCTTATGCCCAGGGCTTCACACGTGCTACAATGGCGGCAACAAAGCGATGCAAGACCGTGAGGTGGAGCAAATCGCAAAAATGTCGCCTCAGTTCGGATTGTAGGCTGACAACTCGCCTGCATGAAGTTGGAATCGCTAGTAATCGTGAATCAGCTACGTCACGGTGAATGTGTTCCTGAGCCTTGTACACACCGCCCGTCAAGTGATGGAAGTTGGGAATACCCGAAGTCGGGTTGCTAACCTTCGGGAAGCGCCTGCCGACGGTAAGCCCGATGACTGGCACTAAGTCGTAACAAGGTAGCCGTAGGGGAACCTGCGGCTGGATCACCTCCTTTCTAGGGATAAACTAGAACGCATTGTCGTTTTCGAGCGATGATGTGATTTGTCAGGCCTTTCGCTGCCGGCTTAACTGTTTCTTGATATTAAAGCCCTGTCTTTTAGACGGGGCTTTTTTTATTGAATAGGGACATTTAAGAAGATATGATAATTATATGGTAACAACAAAAGAAAAAGCCCTGACGATAGCTTCTAAGACCCGCAGAGTTCTCGAGGAAATTTATGGTGAACGTCTCCGCGGCGTTTATTTATATGGTTCGGCTGCACGTGACCAATTAACACCCGATAGTGATATCGATATCGCCATTATTCTGGATGAGATAAAAAGTCGTTTTGATGAGCATGAACGAACGAGCCAATTAGGTTCAGAGATCAGCCTCGAACATAACACGGTCGTTCTTTTCTTCTTTGCAGAGGAAAGTGATCTCGAGACCGGCCGCTTCGCTATTCACAGGGCTATAAGGAAAGAAGGAATTAGAGCATGACAGAAGAAGCGCAGCTACATTTTGAGAGAGCAGCCGAATGCATGGTTTAACTGTTTCTTGATATTAATGCCCCCCTAACCCCCTAAGGGGAGCTTTTTGTATGTGGGTTGCAAAGGGAGCAAGGTGGATGTTAAGATGGGTTGAATAGAATATTATCGGATGTCACATTCGTTTGGTTGGAAAGTTCTTTGATTCTGAAGTAAGCTCGAGTTTTGCAATGGTGAGTTCGAATTTTACGATAGTGCTCCTTCACAGCTCAGTTGTTTGATTTCATTCTGGGCTCTTAGCTATATTGAGGAGAGATCAGAATCGGCTCGTCATACAGCGATTCGATATCATCGATGATGCGCTCGCATCGCCTCACAAGGTCCTTGTTCTTCACCTTTTCCTCCGGGTACTTTGTCCGCCGAAGGAACTCAACCTGGCCGTGAAGGATATTCGCGCAATGCATGAAGTCATAGATGTCGTTGCGCGTCCTGGCGTGGGCAAAGAACGTTTTGCGGAGTTCGTCGTACGTGAGAGCCGGCAGAGCTATGTCTGTTCGCTTCGGGATGTGTACGCAAGGAATATCGCCGAACATATTATAGAAATCGGTCACAGTGGGAACACACACGCCGGAAAAGGCCCGACTGATGACCTTGATGCTTCCCATTATGTTGTTGATCAGGTCGATCGCCAGCGTGCGATTCTCACTGCCGGCAAGAAGCCCAAGGCTCCACTCACCCCAACAGCTATGATGCTCCGGCCCATCCAACAAGTGGCGGAAACCAGACTTTTTGCACTCTAGGAGTCTGTCCGAGTAATAATTGTACAGTCTTTAATGGAATGGTATAATACTGGCCGATATTTATATAAGAGAAATTCAATTCTTGGAGACTCACGGATGAGTAAAACATATCGGCCCTGGAATCCTAATCAACAGT
>DATLBB010000261.1:0-4717 GCA_035527155.1 Sedimentisphaerales bacterium | reverse complement strand
CTTTTGCCTCAGTGCACGGTCCTCGAAAATGTTTTAGTACCAACGCTTGCGGACAAAAACCGCCTCTCGCCGAAAGAGGGTGAGGAAAGGGCGATTAATCTGCTGCAGCGTGTCGGTCTTAAAGACCACTTGCTCCATCGACCAGGCGAGCTTTCCGGCGGACAACGCCAGCGTGTAGCCGTGGTCAGGGCCTTGATTAACAGGCCAAGGCTGCTGCTTGCCGATGAACCAACAGGCTCACTGGATGAGCGTGCTTCACAAAACATAGCTGAGCTGCTCGTTGAGTTAAACCGCAGTGAGCAGGTTACATTGATTCTCGCGACGCATTCAATGAAACTGGCCGAGAATATGGGCCGAGTCCTGGAATTGAACAATGGAGTCCTGGCAGAGAAGGGCAGCCTGAGATGAGATTGTTAGAACTTGCTAAAAAAAGTCTTGGCTTTTATTGGAGGACGAACCTCGGTGTCCTGTTGGCTGTTATGACCAGCACGGCCATTTTGACAGGTGCCCTGGTTGTCGGAGATTCGGTCCGTCACAGTCTGGCGATGATGCTGACTGCCCGGCTGGGCAGGACGCAGCTCGCTCTTGTTGCAGACAACCGGTTCTTCAGCGCCGGACTGGCAGACAAACTGGCACAAGAACTGAACACAATCGTTGCCCCTGTACTGCATCTGCGGGGTATTGTTGCAAACAGCGACGGCACAAAACGCGCAAATAAAATCGAGGTGCTCGGCGTTGACGACCGCTTTTTTAGTGTTGGTGCAGGCAGGAACCCTTTTGGCGATGATTTCAGTGAAGGAATTGTCCTCAACGAACCTTTGGCTGCCAGACTCGCAGTTGCAGCAGGCGACGAGGTCGTACTGCGAATTGCACAACCGTCTCTTATGTCGCGCGACATTCCCATTACACCGGATTCAGATTTGTCCATCGCTTTCCGCTTTGTCGTAAAAGAAATTGCAGGCGGGGCCGAGTTTGGCAGTTTCAGTCTCAAGGCCAATCAAATTCCCTCATTGAATGCGTATGTCCCGATGCAATGGCTGCAGGAAAAACTCGACCGCACCGCACAAGCCAACATCTTGTTAGTCGCCGGGGACACAAAGGAAAGTATAACAGTTGAAAGAGCAAATGAAGCTATCAGGAAATGTTGGCAGCTTGCCGACGCCGGCCTTGAACTCCGCCGGCTGGAGCAGCAGGAAGTGCTTGAGTTACGCAGCAGGCGGATATTTATTGACGAGTCTTTAGCTGAGGCGGCAATCAATGCAGCAGATAATGCCGTGGGAATTTTGACCTATTTTGTGAACGAATTGCGCTCGGGCGACAGGACAACACCCTATTCAATGGTGACTGCTATGGGACACTCGCAAAGTCCCAATGGCATCATTCCACTGGATATGCAAGACGACGAAATTCTCATCAACCAATGGCTGGCCGAAGACCTTGGGGCGAAAAAGGGAGATTCAGTTGAACTTACCTATTTCGTTATTAGCCCGATGCGAAAGCTGATTGAGCAAACACGGCGTTTTCATATTCGCCAAATTTTGTCTATGGAAGGTCTGGCGGTTGATCCTGAATTGATGCCGGATTTCCCGGGTTTGGCGGACGCAGATAATTGCAGAGATTGGGACACGGGTATTCCGATTGACCTCGACAAGATACGTAAAGTCGACGAGGATTATTGGGACAAGTTCCGCGGCACACCAAAGGCATTCGTTACGCTCAAGGCCGGTCAAGCCATGTGGGCGAACAGGTACGGAAACTTAACTGCGGTACGCTACTCGTTGCGCGGCGAGTCTAAGGAAAATATAGCCGGCAAAATATTAGGCGTAGTCGAACCTGCTTCAGTGGGACTTTACTTTCAACCCGTTCGGGCGCGCGGTATAAAAGCGGGAGATGAAGCGACTGACTTCGGCCAGCTTTTCCTGGGCCTTAGCACGTTTCTTATTGCGGCGGCCCTGGTGTTGATGGGCCTTCTTTTTGTATTCGGCGTTGAGAACCGCAGCGAGCAGGTCGGAATGTTGTTGGCCGTAGGATTTGGCCCGAAGTTAGTAAGACGGCTGCTGCTCATTGAAGGCTCTCTATTGGCGCTGCTTGGCGCAATTTCAGGAACCGCAGCGGGCCTGCTTTATACCAGGGCAATGATTTATGGACTTGCCACCGTCTGGCGAGCAGCGGTCAGCGGTTCAACAATATATTTTCGCGCAAAAACATCTACATTATTTGTGGGGGCGTCAGCAGGAGTAGTCATCTGCCTTATCGCAATATGGCTGACTTTACGTAAGCAGGTGTCCCGGCCGGCCCGGGAGCTTCTTGTTGGCGACCTGAAGTGGCAATTTTTTACAACGGCAAAGGTCTCCAAGCGCTGGTTCGGCTTATGGGTAGCGGTGATTGCAGCGGTTGCGGCAGTGGTACTGCTTATCCTTATGGCTGCTGCCGAAGGGACCGCTGCCGCCGGCGCGTTTTTTGCAGCCGGAGCCTTGCTCTTAATCGCCGGACTTGGGCTGACTCAGTTTTTACTGAGAATGCTGACAGGCAGTTGGAGGAAACCTATGACGTCACTGGCTGGTTTGGGACTGCGAAATGCAACGAGGCGATGCGGTCGAAGCCTGGCGGTCGTAGGATTGCTTGCGTGTGGAATTTTTCTGGTCGTCGCGGTAGGGGCCAACAGACAGAACCCTTTGGCCGATGCCCACAGGCGCGATTCTGGCACGGGAGGCTTCGCGATATTCGGCGAGTCCGCTATTGCTGTTTTGCATGATTTGAACACCAGGACAGGACGTCAGTCGATGGGACTGGGAGACAGCCGGCTTGAGGACTTCAAGGTCGTTCAGTTGCGTGTCCATGAGGGTGATGATGCGAGCTGTTTGAATTTGAATCGTGCTCAGACACCTTCACTGTTGGGAGTACAGCCTGAGCAGTTGAAGCTGCGAGGCTCCTTTACTTTCACCGACACAATCCAGGGCCCAACAAACCAGGATGCCTGGGACCTGCTTAATGTTGACCACGGCGAGGATGTTGTGCCGGCCATTGGTGATTACGCCACCATTGTTTGGGCACTTGGTAAGTCCGTCGGGGAGACCATCGAGTATACCGATGAAAAGGGTCGAACGTTTCAGTTGCGCATCGTTGGAATGCTGAAGAACTCAATCCTGCAGGGAAGTTTACTCATTGCTGAAGATGAGTTTGTCAGGTGTTTCCCGTCAGAGGATGGCTACAGGATGTTCCTCGTCGATGCTTCCGCAGAAAAAGCCGATAAGGTGATAGGAATACTTTCTGCGGGATTAACAGACTTCGGCCTGGCGCTGACACCGGCACCGGCCCGATTAGCGCAGTTTAACGCTGTCGAGAATACATATCTATCGATATTCCAGTTGCTTGGAGGCCTGGGCCTTATTCTCGGAAGCCTCGGCCTTGGCCTGGTTGTTCTGCGCAACGTGCTTGACCGGCGGGGCGAGCTTGCAATGCTGCGGGCCGTGGGATTTGACAAAGTCGCGCTTAAGCGGATGGTGTTTTATGAACACGGGGCCCTTTGCCTGTGTGGTTTGGCCTGTGGCGTTATCGCTGCGCTCGTGGCCGTTGGCCCTGCCCTGAGTTCGCCGGCAGCACAAGTACCCTATCTCTCGCTGGCAATGATAATTCTTGCCATAGGAATAAGTGGTGTGGTATGGATATGGATGGCAACGGCATTTGCCCTTAGTGGCAGGTTACTGGAGGCGTTAAGGAATGAGTAGGTTCTGTGAAATGCTGACGAGGAGTATATGAGAGATTCCGTCATTGCGAGGATTATTCCGGTCGCATTAGTCATAGTGGGAGTGGTATCACTATACTTATGGCTTAAGCGCGATGTAGCAGCCCAGCTTACACATCGCCTGCCCATCCCCGGCAACCTCCCGCAGATACCTTCGGATGAGAATGGTTCAGAGGAGCTTCGCGGCCAATTGCTCCAGTTCGCCGGCGTACCAGCCGATTTACCCGGTGCCTGGCCGCGATTCAGAGGGGCGAACTTCGACGCGGTAAGCACCGACGACGTTGGCCTTGCACGAACCTGGAGTCCGGAAGGACCAGCGGTCCTCTGGTCTATCGATGTCGGAGAAGGCTACGCCGGTGCGGCAATTCTGGCCGGCAGGGTCTACGTTTTGGATTATGACCGCCAAAAACAGGCCGATGTTATTCGATGCCTGTCACTTGAAGATGGCAAAGATATCTGGCGATATTCTTATCCTGTTAGGATCAAACGCAATCACGGGATGAGCCGAACAGTGCCGGCAGTGACAGAAAAATATGTCGTGACATTGGGCCCCAAATGCCATGTTACGTGCCTCGATTTTGTAACAGGACAGTTTCGCTGGATGCTGAATCTGGTGAGAGACTTTAACGCCACCGTGCCCGACTGGTATGCCGGACAGTGTCCACTCATTGATGGCGGCAAGGCAATAATTGCTGTCGGTGGTGATACACTGATGATGGCTGTAGATTGTGAGACGGGCGAGATTGTATGGAGAAGTCCCAATCCCCACGGTTGGGTGATGACGCATTCCTCTGTAATACCGACCGAATTTATGGGCACGCGTATGTATGTTTATTGCGCCAGCGGAGGGGTAGCAGGCATTTCGGCAGAGGACGGCAGCATTTTGTGGGAAATCAACGAGTGGAAGATTCGTATTGCAAATGTTGCATCCCCTTTAGTAGTAGGTGACGGATTGATTTTCCTGTCGGGCGG
>DATLBB010000260.1:0-11974 GCA_035527155.1 Sedimentisphaerales bacterium | reverse complement strand
AGGCGGCGGGAAAGGCGGATAACGTGAGTGTCACAAGCAATTGCGGGCTTTCCGAAAGCGCTGCCGAGGACGACATTTGCCGTCTTTCTTCCCACGCCGGGAAGCGTCACGAGCTCTTCCATCGTATCAGGAACCTTGCCGTCGAACTGCTCGATTATCGCTTTGGAAGCATTTTTGATACTGACTGCCTTATTGTGGTAAAAGCCGGTACTTTTTATATCGGACTCGATTTGTTTAAGGTCAGCTTCTGCCCAATCGGCGGCTGATTTATACTTTTTGAACACAACTTTGGTGACCATATTGACCCTTGCGTCCGTGCACTGGGCCGATAAAATTGTTGCAATCAGCATCTGGAACGGGTTCCTGAAGTTGAGCGCACTTTTCGCATGCGGGTATGTCTTTTCCAGTATCGGCCAAATCTTCTTTACGCGCTTTGCCACCTCGGCCTTATCGACCCTTCTGCTTCGCTCAGGGCGTGCCTTTATTTTTAATGCTTTCTTAGCCATAGCTACTGTTTGGAAGGGAGCTTTTCTAAAAGCTGTTTTAGTTTTTTCGTAAAAAATATCTTATGTAATCTCACCGGCTCCCCTTCGCCCGGTATATGCAATATGGTTACCGGAACCCCGGGTTCTTTGTATTTGTTTTTCAAAGCAATCGCCGCCGGATAATCGGCAAGTGTTGTGTCGGCTTTAATTGCCAAAACATTTTTTTGTTCGATTAGCCCGGCAATATCTTTTCGGCGGTACACTACCTTCTCAACCACTCCGCAGTTCCAGCACCAGTCCGCGGTAAACTTAATCAGAACTGGTCTTGCCTCGGCGTTAGCAGTTTCTATTGCGGCGGCATCGTACTTTTGCCATTGAATAAGTTCTTCAGCCGGTGCAGGTAAAAACGCCCATCCCGCGGTAACTGCCAAGACCACGGCGATGATTCTTGCAAACCACTTGCGTGATGGTTTAGTGTTGTAAGTTACCCACCCACTCCACATCCAAACACAAAAAGCAAGGACGACCGCAAAATATAACACGCCTATCCTTCGGACTTCGGGAAGCGCAGCAATAAGTTTAACAGCGATAAGGAGCAGAAGAAATCCAACGGCCTGCTTGAATAACTCCATCCATCGTCCGGCCTTGGGCAGGCGATTCAACAAAGCCGGGATTGAAGTTAGTATTGCGTACGGCGCAGCCATGCCAATTCCTATCACCATTATTGCAAAAGTACCCAAAGGTAAAGGCTGCAGCTGTGCCCAGGCAAAGGCGGCTGCCAAAATTGCAAAGCTGCAAGGCGTGCTCAAAACGGCAGCCAACAAACCCATCCCAACAGCTCCGGAATAGCCTTTGCCGGAGCCGGATTTACCTGCAATCGAAGACGGAACCGTTATAGTAAAAAGGCCGAACATAAATAGCGCCAGCACGACGAGCAGAAGCGCCATTCCGGCAACAAAGGCCGGGCTGCGGAATTGGTCGCCCCATTGCAATACCGTTCCATAAAAGAGCTGCAAAATGATGTTCGCCCCGGCAAGGCAGGCGAAGAACAACAATATCCCAAGACAAAAAGCGAGGCCTAACGCCGCCGATTGCCTTCTGCCCTGCTTTGCCTGCTCGACAATGCGCATCACGATAAGAGGCAGAACCGGCCAGACACAAGGCATAATATTGAGAGACAGGCCCGCCAGAAGCGCCAGACCAAGAGCAAACCAGGCTGAATAACCTGGCCCTGCAGCGGGGCGGCCTGTGTCGGAAGCTGTTTCAAAACTAATGTCTTTTAACGAGTCATGAGTTATATCGATCTTCGCCCGCAGCGTTTTCTCAAATGGCGGCAGACAAATCATACTCGTACAAGCTATGCCGGAAATCTTAACCTCGATGTCACCTTCTTCAATTACAGTAGTTTTTGTCGGTGCCCTGACTGTTTTTATTGGCACAAAAACGGTAAACCGGCCGGCGTATACCTCGACTTTGTTGCCGAGTGAGTCTACAAAGATGCCCCATTTCGGGAAGACAGCTTTGCCAAAACCAAAATCATCGGATTTTGCTTCAACCTTCAGCTCAAATCCGGCGGCGGGTGCAGTCTCCGGCTTTGCGTAATAGTGAAGGTCATCGGTCCCTTCAAATATGACGGCTACTCCAGGCTTTCCGTCCATTCGAGCAGGCTCGAGACGTGCAGCGGAAGCCTCATTTTCGTGTCTGGCCAGTTCCACTCTGGCGCCAACAACATCAGTGGAACCGGCAGGGCTTGTTGAATTCGGCTTGCCTGCGACTTGAGCCCAGGCACGCCCAGCGACTACAAAAATCAAAACTACACAAAATATCGCAGCAGCTTTTTTCCGCATAGACACCTTAAAAAATTAAAAACTACAAAGCAGAAGGAAAAAAGTAAAAGTGCGGATAGTTCTATTCTTTAATTTTTGGTTTTTGATTTCTTTTCGTTCTTTGCCTGCTCGGCGGCCAACAAATCAGAAACCGTAGGCTTGTCTAACTTGCCGCCTTCCAAAATCAATTCGACATCATCAGCGTCAAGAGTTTCGTATTTGAGCAGTGCCTTTGCTATTCGCTCAAGCTTGTCCTTATTTGCTTCTATCAATTCTTTTGCTTTTTTATATGCTTCGTCGGTAATCTTTTTTACTTCGCCATCGATGGTTTCAGCGGTCTTCTCCGAGTACTCTTTCTCGCCCGGCATTATATATACCATATCCTTAAGTCCGGCGTCCGGCCCGTAACTAATGGGCCCAAGCTCATCACTCATACCCCAGGTCAAAATCATCTGCTTTGCAATCCGTGTGACCTGCTGAATATCCGACTGTGCGCCGCTGGATATATCATCGCAGAACATTTCTTCTGCAATTCGCCCGCCGAAACATACCTGCAAAAGTGCCATACAATACCTTTTCGTGAATATCGTTCTGTCTTTTTCCGGCAGAGCAAAAGTTGCTCCACCCATGGGCCCGCGGGGAATGATACTTACCTTGTGTAACGGGTCCGCCTCTTCCAGCATAGATTGTACGAGGGTATGGCCGGCCTCGTGATAAGCGGTAATTTTCTTTTCCTTCTGGTCGATGACCCTGCTCCTTCTTGCTCTTCCCCATCTGACCTTGTCGCGTGCCTCTTCAAGGTCGGCCGTCTCGATACAGTCTTTATTTGCCATAGTTGCCGCCAGAGCAGCTTCGTTAATAATAGCAGCGAGGTCAGCACCGCTAAACATAGGTGTTCCTCGTGCCAGTCTTTCGAGATTTGCATCGGGCCCTAATTTTACATTCTTTGCGTGGACCTTGAGGATATCCACCCGTCCTTTCAAGTCGGGCAGTGGCACAAAAACCTGCCTGTCAAATCTTCCCGGCCGAATCAACGCCTGGTCTAAAATATCAGAGCGGTTCGTCGCAGCAACGACTATCACCTGGTCATTCGTATCAAAACCGTCCATCTCGACCAAAATAGCATTCAACGTTTGCTCACGTTCGTCGTGCCCGCCGCCGACAAAGCCGGCGCCGCGTTTGCGTCCAATGGCGTCAACCTCGTCGAGGAAGATGATGCAGGGCGAATTGTCTTTGGCCTGCTTAAACAAATCGCGTACGCGCGATGCCCCGACGCCAACAAACATCTCAACAAAATCGCTGCCTGATATACTGAAGAATGGGACATCCGCCTGGCCTGCAATCGCCTTTGCAAGGAGTGTCTTTCCGCATCCGGGCGGGCCTATAAGCAAGACTCCGCGTGGGATACGGCCGCCCAGCCTCTGGAATTTTTTCGGGTTTTTCAAGAATTCGATTATTTCAGC
The DNA here is from genome assembly GCA_035527155.1 of Sedimentisphaerales bacterium. Classification (GTDB taxonomy): domain Bacteria; phylum Planctomycetota; class Phycisphaerae; order Sedimentisphaerales; family Anaerobacaceae; genus CS2-K091. The sequence goes on along the minus strand of DATLBB010000260.1, from coordinate 8,200 downwards.
CACTTCTTCCTTTGCTTCTTCGATACCAGCGACGTCCTTAAATGTGACTGTGGCCCGGTTTTTGTCTTGTACTCGATGCTTGCTTCGTCCAAAGGACATCAGCATCCCGCCGGCCCCGCCGCGAAGAGGCCGCATAAAGAGAAAGTAGAAAATTCCCAATAATACAAGCAACGGCAAGATCCAACCCAACAGCATAGTAAGCCAAATATGCTGCTTTGCAAATTTCCACTTGGCCCCGCTCTCTGCGAGGATGTTAGTAAGCCGTTCGCCTACGACATCCGGGTTGTAATCAACCGAGAAAGACCCTGACGCTTTTTCACTCCTTCCGGCAATACCTTTTTGATTAAATTTACCTGCGATCTCGGTTTCGCCAATTTCTACACTCTCGATTTCCTTATTTTCAAGATACCTTTCGAACTCATCCCAATCGAGCTTCTCAACGTCCCGCCATTGCTGGAGCATCATCATCGCTGTGAATATCACAACCGCAATAATAATATAGCTAAACGGCCCGCGCCTGTAGCTCGGCAGCGGCGGTTTTTTCCCGCCTCTGCCTTGCGGGCCAGACCGGGGAGAATTCGGCTTTTTGCTTTGACCGCTACTCATACGTGATATTCCCTTTATATGGTTGTGCACAAATGAGTTTATGCGTTGACTCATTCACACATCCACGTTCCTACCATTCTTCTTCCATCAATTCTACGATTCTTCGTGCCAGATTGTTTGCAGCCAGAGCCGACCCATAGGTAAAGTCCTGGTTTTGGTACGGAGAATAGCTTGCCGAGGCAGTGACCGACTGGTTGTCTATCAGTAAGTCCCCTGTCGTGAGGTCTTTCCAATTAACCACGGCCGTCAGCCGGACCTCTCTTTCCAGGGGCCGGCCGGTCTCACGTTCGGTACTAAGCACCGACTCACCTATACCTACAATTTGCCCGCTTATTACGGTGTCAGCCCTGTCTTTACTGGAAATTATCTTGTACGGCGTTGCCGCCTCGATGCGCTTTGCCAAGGCATCGGACAGTTCGTATTCCACTCCCCTCCGAAAGGTCCGGTTGTCAAACATTTCCAGGCAAACGCTGCCGACCTCATCCGGAAACAACGACTCGCTGGAATATCCGCCCATTTCGGCGCATCCGCAAAAACCTAAAATAAAGTGCACAAGAGCATAAGAGCACAAGAGCACAGGTATATTGTGACTTGTGCACGCATGACTTACGCGGTGTTTTTTAAGACGTTCTTTCATCATTGTTTTTTCTCTTCACTACCGGAATTGCCAATAAGCATTTCCTTTGCCCTTTTTGCAGCGTTCGTTTGGGGCCAATCATTCACGACCATTCGATAATAAAGGTTGGCCGACATTTCACTTCCGGTTTTCTGATAATATTGGGCTATCTTAAATTGCTTCAAGGCCGATTGTTCTTTTATCAGCTCGAGTTTTTCATCAATCTCATATTTTTTGGCGTCTTCCGGATAGCGTGATTTGAACTGCTCGTAACAGGCCTTTGCACTATTGTAGTAGCTCTCCGGATTAAATGGCCGGCCGATTAGAACAGAGCCATCAAACTCCGGCCCTTTATACAGAGCGTGTTTACAATGGGCCTTGGCAAGCAGGGCATCCTTAGCAATTGGTTCTGTCTCCCATCGCTCCTGAACCTCGGCCCACTTATAGAACGCCTGGTCGAACTTTTTTCTTTTCTGATAACTTTCCGCCACTGCCACGGCAGCCGCTTTTGCAAGCTCCTCATCACGAGCTCGTTCGGTAATCCTTTCCATCATTTTGACGCCCTCGGCATACCCTTTTATTTTGAAGATACCGAGTACGTTCTTTTTCTCTCCGGCCAGGAAAGCGGTAGCAATGCGAAACTGCCTGTCCAAAGCGGCCTCATAAAATTCGCTATCGGGGTATTCATCCAACAACCTTTTGTAACTCCTTGCCGCCTTGGCAAAGCGGCCTTTGCAACGCAGGAGTTCGGCCTCGACGAAGATATCGAAATCATTCGAATCGGGCCTTACAATTTCCGGAAAGTCAGTTTTGAGCTGATTAAATGCCTCCTCAGCTTCCCTGCATTGGCCTGTGTCAACTAACTTCTTTATTTGAGCCACCGACAACAGATACTTATCCTGGCTCTGCTCGGAGAGGAACTTCCAATCCTGCCCCCTGTCCAAATGCCGGATTCCGGCCAAGGCCGCCGAAAAAGCCGACAGCAGCAGCATTACGGCCAACACTATCACAATTCGTATTCTAATTTCGCGCATAATACACCTTCACAATTATTGACAATTCAGCTATATTATACCTGTTCTTGAAGCCATTGCAAAGCCACAACATTAAAATAAAGTATCGGCTGATTTTGCCCCTACAATTGCAATTTTAGCCGCTTTTGTCATTCCGGCGAGGCTTGTGGGCGCGAAAGCGGGCAGCAGCAACGCAAGTGCTTGCCCAGGCGAAAAGACAAAATACTCAGCCCGCAGTTTTTTATGGATTATTCTTCGCTGCCGGCGGTTTTGAATAGCGCCAGTCAACGCGTTCGGGATGCTTGAAGATATCGCCTACAAACAAGGCTATATCCGGGTCGTAGACCTGCAGTTGTTGGCGCGTACTGACTGGGTAATTGTCCAAAGTAACGATTTGATTGGCATTAAAAAAGGATTGAACCGCTTCGGCGAAGTAGCTGAAGCGGTTTTTCACAGCAGGTGTGCCAGCCCATAAGTTCTTTTTTTTAGCGTTTCGGTAGAGCTTGCCGACCTTTTCATCAAAACGACAATCAACGCGCTCCAAACCTTTCTCATACTGCTGCACATACCTTCTCTTGTCGTATTCCGGGTCGGTTTCACGCAGCCCGGCAATATAATATATCAACAGGGCCATATCGTGAATCAAAAGGTTTTCGCCCGGGGCGGGATTGCCCGTCAATCCCAAAAGATTCGACTCGGGAGTGGACAACCGAAACAATGGCGTTTGCTTAGCCGGCGACCCTTTCCTATTAACAAACCACTTACGTTTAAGACTTCTTACATAGGGGACTTCCTTCGGCGACTGGCCCGGCGCGATAAGAGCCAATTGTACATTCGCATCGATTATGGCTTTCAAAATATCATGTCGATAGCGAAACATATTCCGTACAATCCGGTCGGCTTCGAGCATGGCCTTGTCGGAAACCTTGTTCGAACCGAGAATGGAAAATCCCCGGCACCAAACATATTTTGATAACCGTTCGGCATTGACCGCTTTTGGCGCGGCAACAACTGACGGCTGCCTGGCCAAAGGTTTATAACGCCAGTCGTTTTCTGAGTTAATGCGGAACATTTCGCTGACAAAATCGGCCATCTTCGGGTCGTAATCATAGAGTTCCCGCCGGGTGTTTACGTGGTTGTGGTTCCAATTCTTTTCCCTGTCAGCATCAAAAAAGGCCTGTACAGATTCGGCCCAGTATTCGCCCATATTGGTAGACGCATAATCGTGTTTGTATAGCCCTTTGGCCATGGCATTTTCATAAAGTGTCTTCAAACGCTGCTTGAAATCGGGCTCAATCTTTCTCAATCCCCTCCCATCAATTGCATGAGCCAGCTCGTGGATAAAGATACTTTCATCCCCATAGCGGTCTATCGGCAGCGAAAGCAGGTTTTCTTCGCCGCAACTGGTAGCGCGACCGCCAAATCCGCGGGACCGTTCGTTCCAGAAGGCCTTTGGTTTCATATCGGCATAATCCGGAATATCGGTTACCTGCTCCTCGGCAGCGATGATAATATAGCGGACACCATCCTTGACCAAAGCCTTGCGTACATCGGGGCGATTCTCAAGCATTTTATCCAGAAGCTCTTTCACCCGGTAAAACGCCCGAACGTCAACCCGCTCGGAACTGATAACGGCGATGCCGTCGCAATCCAGATACTTTTTGTAAAATGGAGCCAGCCCCATTTCCGCAGGTAGTGTACCGACATGTATTCCATTGTTATGGGAATTCGATACCTCACTGCTGCACAATCCTGCATCCGACTTGCTCCGAGCATCGGCACGACAGCAATCACTCAATATTAGTATTTTGACAAAGAGTAACGTAATGAACATCAAACGTCTCATTTGTAAACCTCTTTATTCATTTGATTTTATGTAATCTGAGCCGGGATTTCCCGTATACACTGCCTTGAAACGCTCCTGCCCACGTCAATTCCCATAATACCAAAACATTGCCTTAGTTTCAACGATTTCAACGTCCACTTATTGACAAGGAAGTGTAAATTTGGTAACCTTTATACGGCAGAAAAACGTGTCTGAGCCAACGAATCTACACGACTATAATTAATAGGGGCGTCAAACATGCAAAAAGACCTGAATCGCCGCCAGTTTTTGACAAAATCCATCGTCACCTCCGCAGCAGTCGGGTCGGCTTTGAGTCTTGAGGAACAAACCCTATCGGCAGCGGTGAAAAAACCGGCTGGGCCTGCACGAGCCGACTCTGTTAAAGGTATGCCGACGGGAAAGATTGGCAATCTGAAGATTAGCAGATTAATTTCGGGTGGGAACCTCATCAGCGGCTGGTCACATGCGAGAGATTTGATGTATGTCCATCAGCTTATGAGGCACTACAATACGGACGAGAAGGTTATGGAGACGTTAGAGCTTCTTGAGGACCAAGGTGTGAATACGATTATCGCGGACCCGAGCGAAAGGCCCTTCAGAATCTTCCCGAAATACTGGAAAGAAAGAGGCGGCAAGATTCAATGGATTGCGGAAGGTCACCCGACCGTAAAAGACCTCAAAACCGACATAAGAAAATCCCTGGATTATGGAGCTTCAGCAATTTATCTTCAGGGAGTTATAGGGGACAAGTGGCTGAGAAGCGGTCATATCGACCTTCTTGGGGAGTGTGTTGATTTTATTAAATCGAACGGAGTGCCCGGTGGCATCGGCGCCCATATGCTGCCTGTGATTATCAAATCGGAGGAACGAGGATATAACGCTGATTTCTACGTGAAGACGTTACATCACAGCAACTATTGGTCTGCAAGAAGGCCCGACCAAAATTTAGATGTGATAGAAAATGGTGCGGACAATTACTGGTCGATGACCCCGGAAAAGACCATAGAATTTATGAGGAAAGTGGAGAAACCCTGGATAGCTTTCAAAGTGTTGGCGGCGGGCGCCATCCCGCCCAAATCCGGTTTCAAGTATTGTTTTGAAAACGGTGCGGATTTTATCTGCGTCGGAATGTTCGATTTTCAAGTCAGGGAGGATGCGATTATTACCAAAAATATATTAGCTGAAAAACTGAATAGAAAGCGTCCGTGGAGGGGATAAGAGGTCTTTAGGAAAAACGTAGCTGTATAAACTAAATGATTTACGAAAAAAAATTGGCCCATACGTAATTAAGAGGAGAGACTATGTCAGCAGAACTGAACAGGCGTAATTTTTTGAAAAAATCTATCGTTACCTCCGCGGCAGTAACGTCGGCTCTGAGTCTTGAGGAAAAAGCCCTATTGGCAGCAGTGAAAAAACCGGCCGGGCCAGCGCCGGCCGATTCTGTTAAAGGTATGCCGACAGGTAAAATCGGCAATGTGAAAATCAGCAGACTTATCTGCGGCGGCAATCTAACCAACGGGTATGCACACAGCAGAGATTTAGTCTACGTATCAGAATTATTAAAGCACTATTTTACCGATGAAAAAGTCATTGAAACTTACGAGATAAGCGAAGAAAACGGAATAAATACCGTTATAGCAAACAACAATCCCGGCGAGAACACCATTAGAATACTCAAGAAATATCGGAACGAAAGAGGCGGCCGAATTCAGTGGATTGCCCAATGCAATCCAAAATCAGATGACCTTACCACTAATATAAAAACGGCCATTGATAACGGAGCGGTCGGGGCTTTTATACAGGGCGGCGTTGGAGACAGTTTCATCTCAAACGGTCGTGTTGACTTGGTCGGAAAGGTCATCTCCTTTATTAAAGAAAACGGATTAATCGCAGGGGTCGGCGGGCATTCAATAGAAGTGCCTATTGCCTGTGAAAAAGAAGGAATAGAGCCCGATTTTTATTTTAAGACATTAAATACCGTGGACTATCACTCAGCTACTCCGCGACGAACTATCGAATTTATGAAGGAAGTCAACAAACCGTGGATTGCTTATAAAATTTTGGGCGCAGGGGTTACCCATCCCCGAAACGGTTTCAAGTATTGTTTTGAAAACGGTGCGGATTTTATCTGCGTCGGAATGTTCGATTTTCAAGTCAGGGAGGATGCGATTATTACCAAAAATATATTGGCTGAAAAACTGAATAGAAAGCGTCCGTGGAGGGGATAAGAGGTCTTTAGGAAAAACGTAGCTGTATAAACTAAATGATTTACGAAAAAAAATTGGCCCATACCTAATTAAGAGGAGAGACTATGTCAGCAGAACTGAACAGGCGTAATTTTTTGAAAAAATCTATCGTTACCTCCGCGGCAGTAACGTCGGCTCTGAGCCTTGAGGAACAAACGCTATTGGCAGCAGTGAAAAAACCGGCTGGGCCGGCTCCCGCCGATTCCGTTAAAGGTATGCCGACAGGTAAAATCGGCAACGTGAAAATCAGCAGACTTATCTGCGGCGGCAATCTCACCAACGGGTATGCACACAGCAGAGATTTAGTCTACGTATCAGAATTATTAAAGCACTATTTTACCGATGAAAAAGTCATTGAAACTTACGAGATAAGTGAAGAAAACGGGATAAATACCGCCATTGCAAATGTCCGTGGCGGCAAAGGCGATAATCAGATTGAGAATACGGTTAGAATCTTCAAGAAATACTGGAACGAAAGAGGAGGGGAAATACAATGGATTGCACAAACCAATCCAAACGTAGATGACGTGACGAGCAGTATACAAATGGCCATTGATAATGGAGCGGTGGGGGCGTTTGTGCAGGGCGGCGTTGCAGATAATTTTGTTAGAAACGGGCACGTTGACCTGCTCGGAAAGGCCGTTGAGTTTATCAAGAAAAACGGATTAATCGCAGGGGTCGGTGGGCATTCAATAGAAGTACCGACCGCATGCGAGAAGGCGGGAATAGGGCCCGATTTTTATATGAAAACTTTACACAGCGGCAATTATTGGTCTGCCCCCGCAAAACAAAACAGGAAAGATTTCAATGTCGATAGCGGCGGTCCCTATGACCATGACAACATCTGGTCCATTACTCCGGAGAAAACCATTGAATTTATGAAGGAAGTCAAGAGGCCGTGGATTGCTTATAAGGTTTTAGCTGCGGGGGGCATCCACCCCAGAGACGGTTTTAAGTACGCCTTCGAAAACGGGGCCGATTTTGTCTGTGTGGGGATGTTTGATTTTCAGATACGAGAAGACGTAATTATTACAAAAAACGTACTGAAAAATATAAACAGACAGCGTCCGTGGCGCTCGTGAAAAATCCATAATCCAAATTCCGGCGTTTACTTCCCCCGGCATGAGATTTTTCAAAGACTGTTTACGGCGGCGGAGGCTGACTGTTATTTTCCAGCCAGTGGAGAGCCATTGCTCTTACCCTGCTAATATACTACAGTAATATGTACAGAAACACTGCTATGTATCTCCATTGGAGGTTCCGGCCACACTCTATATCCATATAAAACCCCCGTAATTCTATATGTCCCTGGAGGTGCCTGAGTGTAATCCCAAGGATCTCCTGTCCGGTACATATTAAATTGCGGCCAGGGCACTCGTAATTCCCAAGATTCGCCCGGTTGCAAACGTAAACCTCCGGGACCTGGGGGAGCAGAATTCTCCCAACCGAACCTCCAGACTTGTCTTAAGCTCTGTCCCTCTTTTACTTCAACAAGAATATCCCACACATAACCCATACCAACAACCGCCCATACCTCGTCTGTCAAATTAGTGATTCTATATAGTATCTCAGTATGTTCGCCCAATTCGTAAACGGATTTGTCCGTTTTGACATAATATTCTATCCCATCTTCAATAATCGTTTTAGAATTAGCAGCCCCTCTATCCTCCAGCCAATGGAATGCCATAAAGGCAAGGTCTTTGAAATTTACTATGCAGTCACCGTTTATATCGCCGGCAACGATGGTTTCGCAGACCGGCTCACCAAAATATGATTTACCTGATTCGGCTGTGCCGCCATAAGCTCCCACATTGACCCTCCCACCATTGGGAAACGGCTCGTTGCCAATGGGGCTCATTGGATTTCCTGCATC
>DATLBB010000259.1:0-7187 GCA_035527155.1 Sedimentisphaerales bacterium | reverse complement strand
GTGGCATATTTGTCTTTCCTGCCTTTTTGTACGACACACGCTACTGTTTTCTTGTCATCAATGTCGAATCCGATATACTTGTCCATTAGGAGCCTCCTGTAATAAAGGTTATTGTGGCGTTTCGACGACCACGTAAAACTTCGGGCCGTATAACGAACCCGTATCATAACCCACACGGGAGGCTCCGGTTTCATAGTTTATCTGCCTCAATAGCGGACTTTGTGCCATTGTTAAACGTTTCGCTGCCTATTGTGGTATAGGCAACACAAAAAGCCTCTTCTTTTGCCGTTAGTTCTTTTTCATTCATGTTTAATCCTTTTTTCTATTTAACTGGGCTAATGCCTTGATTGCCGCTTTGATATGCTACGGGAGTTTCAGCCATACCTCGATAATTAGCCTCCAATCTTTGTCAAATTCTCAAAAAAGACAAGCACAGGACAAGTCAGGCCGTACCGATAACCATGCTTTTCCCGCCTGTTCTTGTAAGTCGTTTTGGTTGCTACGTTTGCCATTCTTTGTTCCAAACCCTGATAACTGATTAGTTATAGGGTTGGCTCCTGGAATCCTCCTTAATATCTCTTGTTCTTAAAGCTTGCCACAAAATAAGCCGATTCTATATCTGGAGACCATTCCAAATTGAGTTATTGAAAGGGGTTCCTCCCTACGTCTGCTTGTACAGACAAGTGTGGGGGGGCAAAAAGGGTGTCTGGTGGACCAAAAACAGCGACACAGAAGATTACGTCTGCTCATTGGTAAGCTGAACAAAGAACGCAAGAGGCAGGCCCAAAAAATAGATATACTCTGCAATGACTTTATTTCAGCCCATAGGGACTTTATCAAAAGACTAAATACCATCAATTTCACAGCAAATTTTTACGAGGCAATCGTCGGAAAAACCGACTTAAGCGGCCTTTTATATACCGCCGGTAAACTTATTAAAGACGAAATCCCCGATTCAAGTGTTGCCTTCTTTTTGCTTGGACCCCCATTTCTCAGGGACCCCGTTTTGCAAAAAGATGGCAAAATGGGAACCCGCAAAAAATCGAGAAATGGGCTCCCGCTTCAGCGGGACGACTTCAAATTGTATATGACTTCGATGAGCTCAGTCGAGTCGTTCGAGAGTAACCAGCCAATTACTCTTGAAAAGCGACAACTGGAGAATTATTTCACACCCGAGCTGGTGGAAAACATCTGTAAGTCGAACAAGCTTTGTACCCTTGATGATATGTTTGCAATGGGTCTACAGGGCAACTTAACAAAACTAAACAAAATATCAGCCATCGCAGTTCCGTTGCGCCGGTTCGGTTCATCATTGGGCTTTATATTGATTTATCGCTCATCTGATAATGAGTTGACTCCCGAGGAGCTAAACGACATCTCCACTGTGACCTGCGGACTGTCCCGGGCGATACAATCTTGCCATCTGCTTTTACATTCTGCCGCTCGCACCCCCGCTCCTGCCGGCGCGGGAGATGGCGCGGGAATTGCGAGCACAGGCGATTAAGAATTTAACTTCGGTGGGAATATTAATCTTCAATCCTCGCCAAGTATTTGTTAATCGCTGATAGGTTAATTCCGCCTCTGGCGGACCACGACACTAACACTATTCAACCTTCTTATAGAATTCAGCCTCCCGGTCGGAAAGTCTATTTTGCTCAATCATTGTGCGGATACGCTGCAAATCGACATCTCGTGGCTCACCACCAGAGGATACTGAAACGGCCGGTTGGACAAAACCAGTGGGAAGGACTTGTAAGAACCTGCTTATGGATACCGCCGATACAAGGGTTGCTGCTGAAAGAACGCACAGTATAAAAAATCGTGACCGGGTCTTTGTCCCGCACTGACGGAGCATAGGCTCATGCCTAATTCGTGCGGGATAACGGCACCTGTCACAATATAAGCAATCCATTTGGTCTTTGCCGGTAAGGCCAAACTCGCAACGGCCAAATATTTTGGCCGGCAGGTATCGCTTAAGTATTGTCACGTTGTTCAGTAGAGACAGAAAAGCTCCTACCGGACACAAATACCCGCACCAGAAGCGGGTATAAAAGAGAGAGCCCACCAGAGCTATCGCCGCTATTAGTAAGATTGATAGTCCCCAAAATTGAAAATTGAAAACTGAGATGAGTGGGTCTGTTGCCAGGGTAGTTCGATTTCTGGAAAAAAAGAATACAATTATGACAACGAAAAGGAGCCCATATTTGACAAATCTCGCTTTTTGCATCGTTTCCACCGGTATCGGGCGCTTGAATCTTTCAGGGACAACATACCCAAGCAATTCCTGTATGGCTCCAAATGGGCAGATGTAACCACAGTAGATGTTTCCGAAAAATATTACCAAAAGCGGTATTCCTATAGCCAGAAGAAATGCTCCCGACAATCCTAAAGCAGGAGTCTGCAGAGACAGTATGGTCGCCATTTGTTCGCTGGAATACTGGGCGTTCAAAATGATACCGCCGACCACAAGATTAAGGAAAAGGACCCCCAATCTGCTCCAAAAGCCACCGTGGTAGATTACAATCAAAGCAAGTGCAAAAGCGCCAATCAAATATATCCCATGGGTGTCTGTCAGGTTGGCGAGACGAGTTCTTTTTTTGAGCTCAGGTTCAAGAGTATGGCCAAGAACCTGGCTGGCGAACCTATGGCCTGATGTTTCCAGTGCAGAAAGAATGGCATCAGAGCTGACAGTGGCACCCGTTACCGCGTCAACATCGGCAAAAGACTGAAGTTGGAAAAGCTCACGTCCTTTGAGATGGTCTACCCAGGCCGGGTCATTTGTCCCAGGGGGGACACCTCTTGGTGCATCCGGTTGGCTGAGCAGGTCGAGGTATACAGGTGTTTCGTTGGACCGTATTATATGGAAATTAATTAATCTGCCGGCTGTATCTACATAGATGGCAAGATTCATCTTCCCGCCAAAACCACGAACCTCAGGCGCCAGGTCTTCAGAGCTAAAGACGTACCCAGTCAGTTTATCGTTGGCATCGCAAATCCTAAAATAATTGATTTTCTGAGCGCTATCACCGAGAACAGTTGATTCCGCCGTAAGGCGTCCCCAAGCGGACTGCTCAGTGCTCAACTCACCGGCAAGCGCTTGAGCTGCGTACTGCGGTAATGATGGCCTCAACTTCGCTCCAGCCTCGCTAAGCAGGTTCGAGCACAGGACGACGCATACTCCAATACCAAACAGAACGTAGCCGAACCTGCGTCCAGCACCAAAAACGTCTGGGCGAAGCTCTTTTGGTGCCGGATATATTCTCAGTACAGCAGCCGGTATATTGGACAGAATAAGCAGTATAAAAACGAATAGTGTTAACTTTGCTCCAAGCACCGGAACAAGTATAAGGCCTGTTAACAATCCGCCGGCTGAAGCGCCAATGTGGTCGGCCATTTCGAGTTTACTGCCGGCTTGTCCCGCCTCAAAACCAGAGTCAGCAAGCTGTCTGGCAGCCAGTGGAAAATAGCACCCGGTGCATAGACCGCACAAAACAAAAGCACCCGCAAATATCAGACGCGTCCATTGTTCAGTTGGCCAAAAGGCAGTTGTGGACAGGATTAGCGCATGCACAAGTATTACCACAAATAACAGAATTTGCGGTTGAATTTTCCTTTCGCCTAAAAGCAAATGCCTGATTAGAACTGCTCCGATGGTTAAGCCCACCATAAACACAGACGAAATAACTCCGATGTGCAGATAAAGCGAGCCAAACCGGGTTTGATACAGGTAGCACAGAGTAATTACCAACCCGATTCCCAGACAGCCGGCGGAGAAAACCAAAAAAGTACTGTCAAAGCTGGACTTGCTCTCTTGCTGAACTGTTTTCAGGGACCCCATTTTGCGATCTTTTTGCAAAATGGGGTCCCTCAAGATATAGATGATTCGCAGAGCAATGAAAACAAAAATAGGGATAACGAACGCTAATGGGCCGGCCAACGCCAGGTGTTTAACAAATTTCGTGATAGGTGCTTCTGATTGTTTCGCTGCAAGCAACAAACTGTATAAGTGAGTCAGGGGCTTTGAATCACGATTAACCAAAAGCTCCTCAGGCAAATCCGCAGTCGCATAGTCCTCCAGAGCCTTCGCAGCACGGTCCGGCAAATAGACAGAAAGCAAGCCTTGCGGGGGGAAAATACTACTTGCACCTTTTATCGATGCAAACTGGTCTCGTAAGGTCCCGGGATTGCCGGTAAGGTTTTCAGAATCCGATGCAAGAAACCATGTGTCCTCGCCGGGTGTTAGAACAACTCGTGGGAAAACTTCCTCAAGTGTCAGCTTGGTTGAGGCACCAAGGTTGATTAACTCGGAGCCCATAATATTTTCCCCACCTGCTACGCGGACTTGCAACACTCCCTCGGACCGCAGTGCCTCTTTAACCTGACGATAAAATTCAAGCGTGTAGTACCGGTTTAGGACCGAGCTGGTTGCATCGGGCAAATTGAGGATTACTATATCATAGTATTGTTTCTTTTTGGCCAGCAATGAGCGAACATCATCGGAACTGGCTTCTAATCGCTCATCGTTGTTTTTAAGTCTCGGCGGTATAAATTTGTCCACCATCTGCACATATTCGTTGTCGCAATGTGTCCAGGTTATAATTTTGGTCTGTGGTAATCGCAAGAATTCGTAGCAGAGACCTAATCCGGAGCCAATAACAAGTATTCTCTCGGCGTCAGGATTTTGACACAGACCAATAGCTGCAATCCGCCCGGCGCTTGCTTCATCCGGCAATACTTCGCAAGTGCTGCCTTCACGAACGGCTGCCCATTGGCTGCGGTATCTTCCATAAAGGTACTCAGCCTGTGCCGTCCGGAATGCTCCGTCGGGTACATCCCCGCCAAATAGCTTGCCCCACTTGATTATTTGCATCCGTTGCATTATGGGTTTGTCAGCGCCTGCCATCAAACAAACTAAAACGCACACCGGCACAAAAGCCCAAACCCATCGTCTTGCCTTGGCAACCTGTACGCAAAATACCGATAGCGTGACAATAAAGGCAAGTATAAAGAAGATAGTTGCCGAACCTACGCCAAAACCAAGAAGCACAGTTGCCCCAAGCCCCCCGAAAAAACTTCCAGCCGCTTCAAGTATGTATACGCGTGAAACGGCAAGTTTTCGATCCTGCTGAACCCACCTGCATGCAATAGGAAACAGCATCCCCGTGATAGTACTGACGGGTGCGTTAACCAGTATTGATAGAAATAAAATATCTCGTATGGACAATAGTGCATAGGATTCGATACCTGCCAACTCTCGTGCCTGAATAATCAATATGGCCTGAAGAATAAAGGCTGGAAGAAAACACAGAAACAGAAACTCTATGTGTTGAAGCAGTTTGTTAGCTACGGCTTTTGCTTTATAAACAAGTAGCGCTCCTAAACCGACCCACAAAAACCACGAACCAAAAAATATTCCGATGCTTATATCGTTGCCTTCAAAGGTGGTGATAAACTCACGAAACAGAAGGCTTTGGGCGGCGATAGTAAATAGACCGTAACTGAATATCAGCAAGCCGCGTGCAGCTCTCATTTTTCTTCACCGAAAACAACAGCCTGGAAGACCAGAAAGCTCGCACCTTTTTTCCAGGCATCGCCGGGCAGCTTCGCTTTCAGAGATAGATTTGTGAGCGTCTGGTTTAAATCCCAGCCTTGCTCAGGTGCAACCTGAGGCAGGTACACAGCCGATTGACCGTTTTTCTTTAACACAATTCCGTCTATGCCAATTCTGATTTGCTCCGGGGAGGTAATAGGTTTTGGTGCTGTCAGCGCGGATATTTCAATGGTGATATCATCGCATTCAGCCCTGGTTACCGGAGGGAAACGCGCATCGCGAAAGGCAGCGTTAATGGCATTGATAATGACCGACTTGTATAAAGGCCGTTGTGGAAAGATGTCCCCGATACATCCTCTAAGCTGAGAGATTTTTTCGGGCTGTAAGTTTCCATCTTTTCGCAAAACAACGTTCTTTTTGAGTGTTACAAATGCTGCACGCGGCCTCTTCATCGCATCGCTGATTGTAACATCCAGTTCGGATGCTCGTGGAACTCGTCGCTGCTCAACGGTATAAAGTATTGTTTTCCGGGCAAGACCCAAAAGCTCTTCTTTATCTTCATTGGTCAATTCAGCCGCGCGTTCCTGCGGTTTAACTTCTGGATAGTTTCCCCACTCCCCCGAAAAGGCAATGGAAAGATAACTTACTGAATTGGTAAAATCACCAGTCAATTCACCGGAAGTCGCGTATTTTATCAACTCGGCCTTGCTCCCCTCGCCCAGCGCCGAAAGCAATATTGCAATCGGAATATAGCCGCATATTGTTGCTCCGGTTTTCCGCTTGTATTCCAAAAAGCCCTTGCTGTCAAGCCGCCCAATTGCCTCATAAGCCCCCATATCAAGCTCTCTTATCCGCTCAGGAATCTTTTCTGTAAATGGGACGTAGCGATGCACCCGGCCATAATGTACAAAATCCGAACTTGCAATTATGAGCGTTTCCTTGTCAATCAAACCTTTCAGGACGGCAGCGGCCTTGTCAATTGTCTCTAACGAGCAACTGCCGGCCACAATAGGCACGAATTTGAAACTTTGGAAGTGGTGTTGCAACAGCGGCAGTTCTATCTGAACACTGTGTTCATACTTGTGTGCCTGCGGCACATTCTGAAACATCGCAAATTCCAGAAGCTTATTTATAAATTCCATATCCAGCGGTATTTGCCCCAGAGGTGTTTCGTAATGGGTCACTCTCGGCACACTGAGCATCTCTTCCATCTGGGTACCGTGGCTTGGGCCAATAACAACTATGCGTTTATATTTCTTGTTAGTTGTTTTCGCCGGAAGGCGTCCCACAGCGGAGAGCCCAAAGGCCGCCGTCTGGCCGGACCACCGGTATCCTGCATGTGGCAAAATCAAGCCAATCACATTGTTTATCGGTTTGACATTAGCTTTTTGGAAAAAGCCATCGAATTGTTCAGTGAGCGCTTTGGCATCGGCCGCATACCATCTGCCGGCAAGTGACGAAGGCAAAACAATTTTAGGAGGTTGGACAGGCTCTTCTTTGGGTCCATCGAGTACATTATTTGGTGTTTGGGGAACCACTTTGTTAGGCTCAGCCGAATGTCCTACTTCCTGGACAGGAGCGGGAGTTTTCTTTCTGCATGAGGCCAGGAGAAGTAGAACCAAAATACAAAAGCAAA
>DATLBB010000258.1:0-5789 GCA_035527155.1 Sedimentisphaerales bacterium | reverse complement strand
AGGCAACAACAGATGCCACTGCATATGCAGGAATACCCACCTTCGGCCCGTAAAACTCGTCAAGTACAGCAGCAACTGTAAAGGAGCTCGAAGTATGGCCGCTCGGCCAGGCCCATCTCTTGCCGTTCGGAGTCTCGTTGTCCCTGATGGCTTTCAGTCCCATCGTAATCACCCCCGTCACCGACAGGGCCGTCGTCATCGTCCACGCACGCTCTCTGTTATACTCATCCTCGCTTTCCGCACTGAGCACATACCAAAGACCCGTGGCCGCAAAATGTGTCACCGGATGGCCCATTACGTTAAAGCTCTCATCCGCAAAACCGTGAAAAGCTGCATGTCTCTCGAGGTGCTCCGCTATGTTCTTATCGGCATTACTCTGGTGCATTGCGATGCTTATACCGCCGGCCAACAATAGAGCGGAAAGATTATCTTTTTTCAAAAACGTATCTTTTGAATCTTCGATAACTCTCCTCGGCCAATTGAGAACATCGGTCTTTGCAGATTCAAGCAAAGGACTTTTCTTCGACGGGTTTTCTGTTTGGCTTGCCTCGTTGGAAACCTCCGCCGAATTTAAGACAGGCGTTTGTGCTTCCAGAGTCCCGCTTCTAACAACCTCCCCGCAACCGGCGGCAAAGAACAAGACCGCACAGAAAACTGCCGGCCAGAATCCATTCCAGCGTAATTTATTCATTTCGGATACTTCCTTTTAACGCGATACACAATACAAAAAAAACTACTCCCATTCAATAGTTGCCGGCGGCTTGCTCGATATATCATACACTACCCGGTTGACCCCTCGCACCTCATTTATAATTCTGCTCGATATCGTCCCTAACACCTCGTAGGGAACCTGCGAAAAATCAGCGGTCATAAAGTCGGGTGTCTCAACCGCCCGAACAGCAATAACATTTTCGTAGCTTCGTTCATCACCCATCACACCGACCGTCCCGACAGGCACAAGCACCGCCAGGGCCTGCGATATCTTTCTATACAGCCCCGCCGATTTTATTTCATCTATCAAAATTTCATCAGCGGCCCGCAGGATTTCAAGTCTCTCTGGTGTAACTTCGCCGATTATTCTCACCGCCAGTCCGGGTCCGGGGAAAGGATGCCGCCAGACGATGTCCTCCGGCAGCCCCAGATATTCGCCGACAACGCGCACCTCATCCTTGAACAAATCCCGCAGCGGCTCAATCAGCTCAAAACCAAGCTCGGACGGCAGCCCGCCGACATTGTGATGAATTTTGATATTCGCCGCAGGATTGCCGTCTTTGGCGCCTGACTCGATAACATCCGGATAAAGTGTCCCCTGGGCAAGAAACCTGGCATTGGTGATATTAGACGCCTCGGACTTAAAGGCCTCGATAAATTCAGAGCCGATTATCCTGCGTTTTTGCTGTGGGTCCGTTACTCCTGCAAGTGCAGTCAGAAACCGCCCAGACCAATCAACAACTCGCAAATCAATATGAAAATGGTCGCGGAAAGTTGAAACGACATTTTCGGCTTCGTTCCTTCGCAGCAAACCGTTGTCAACGAAAATACAGACAAGCTGCTCACCTATCGCCTTATGAAGCAGCGAAGCCACGACTGACGAGTCAACTCCGCCGCTCAAACCGCATATCACTTTAGCTTGGCCGACCCGCCGGCAACCCGCTTCGATTGCCTCGCCAACAAAGTCGCTCATCTTCCAGTCGCCGGTGCAGCCACAAATATCATAGAGGAAATTTCTAAAAATCACCGACCCCTTCGGTGTATGCGCAACCTCAGGATGAAACTGAACGCCGAAGAATTTATTCTTCTTATGTCTTACCGCGGCAAACGGGCACGTCCCTGTAGTCGCCAGCCTGGCAAAATCTTTCCCTAATTCGCCAACCTGGTCGCCGTGACTGGCCCAGACCGTGGTCGAATCCAGCATATTTGCAAACAAATCGCTCTTATCCACTATCGCCAGTTTCGTCCTGCCGTACTCGCGCTTCTCGGCGGCGATAATTTCCGCTCCCAAAATCTGACAGCCTAATTGCATGCCATAGCAGATACCCAATATCGGCACACCAAGCTCAAAGATTTTCTCATCACACTTTGGCGAGTCTGCATCTTTGACACTTGCAGGCCCGCCGGACAGTATCAAACCCCTGGGCGACAGCTTCGATAATTCCTCCGCCGTTATATCCGCTGGACAAATCCGCGAATACACATTGTGCTCGCGGACACGCCTCGCTATCAACTGCCCGTACTGGCTGCCGAAATCCAGGATTGCTATCGTCTCGTATTTCATATCTCGCATCTCGATTTTCTTCTTTTTACCGCCATTGGGCGTCCTGTGGAGAGCATCAAGTTTCAGTCTTCAAAGGGCACGGCAGCCGAATAGTTCGGCGCCTCTTTGGTTATCTGGATGTCGTGCGGATGTGATTCGGCCACTGACGCTGCGCTTGTACGCACGAATCGCGTGTTCTTCCTGAGCTCTTCGATATTTCGTGCTCCGCAATAGCCCATGCCGGCCCGCAGTCCGCCGACCAGTTGATAGACAAAATCATCCAGCGTCCCGCGGTATGGCACCCGTCCTTCCACGCCTTCCGGCACGAGCTTGTCTTTTTGCGTGGAGCTTTTCTGCCCGTATCTTTCCGCCGAACCTTTGACCATCGCTCCCAACGACCCCATACCTCTGTATTCTTTGAACTGCCTGCCCTTGTAGATGACCAGTTGGCCCGGACTTTCCTTCAGGCCCGCAAACAATGACCCTACCATCACACTCGAAGCCCCGGCGGCAATTGCTTTTGTTATATCGCCCGACTGCCTTACTCCCCCGTCGGCGATGACCGGGATATTATGCGGCTCGGCCACCTCGGCGCAGCTCATTATCGCGGTTATTTGCGGCACCCCTACACCGGAAATTACCCTCGTGGTACAAATTGCGCCGGGCCCGATGCCGACCTTTATGGCATTTGCACCGGCTGCTATCAAATCCTTCGCCGCAACAGCGGTCGCGATATTGCCCGCAATCACATCGATATCATACTCTGCTTTGATTTTCTTCAGGGTGTCGATAACATTCTGCGAATGGCCGTGAGCGGTATCAAGTACGATAATATCAACGTCCGCCGCTATCAGGGCCTCGATTCGCTCATAGTCGTGAACGCTCACCGCCGCACCCACGCGCAGCCTGCCCCGCTTGTCCTTTGCCGCTATCGGATATTGCTGGACCCGGTCGATGTCCCTCATAGTAATCAAACCCACCAGCTCATCTCCTGAATTGACCAGAAGCAGCTTCTCAACCTTGTGTTTTTGCAGAATTTCCTTGGCCTGTTCAAGGGTCGTACCGGCCGGGCCTGTAACAAGATTACTTTTCACCATTACAGAACTAATCCTGACATCATAGTCTTTAAGAAACTTCAGGTCCCTCTTGGTCAAAATTCCCACCAGTTTTTTGCCGTCGACGATGGGGATGCCCGAGACGTTTTGTTCCTTCATCAGCTCCTGTGCCCTTCTGACCGGTTCGCTCGGCGATAACGTTACCGGGTCCAGAATCACGCCGTGCTCGCTGCGTTTGACCTTTGCCACCTCTCTTTGCTGCGCTTCAACCGATAGATTTTTGTGAATTACGCCCACCCCGCCTTCCTGGGCCAGTGCTATCGCCAGTGCCGCTTCGGTAACCGTATCCATCGCTGCTGAGACAATCGGGATATTTATTGTGATATTGTTGGTCAATTGTGT
Organism: Sedimentisphaerales bacterium; assembly: GCA_035527155.1. GTDB lineage: Bacteria > Planctomycetota > Phycisphaerae > Sedimentisphaerales > Anaerobacaceae > CS2-K091. The sequence continues at coordinate 2,078 of DATLBB010000258.1, read as the reverse complement.
GCTGGTTTCCGCCTGGCTCGGAACAACATCGCTCTTTGCCGGCAACAGCAGCACATCGTCGAAGGTTATACCCTCAGCGACAATTTTGTTCTTGTCCATTTTCTGCTCCAACAATTAAGCGCTGTTTCGCTTCGTATTAAAGCCGCTAATATAATATGGCTATAAATCGCCGTCAAACCTATTTTCACACACGACGCGAAACCTTCCGTTTCAGCCCATATTGGCCGGTTTCTCTGGTAGCTTTTTGCCGAAGCGAATATAATCAAAACTGGCCTGCGAAACGGCCTCCTTTACATCCGGGAGCCCGAAAAAATTCGCAAAAGCAGAAATTTCAGCGCCCATTTTCACAGTAAATGTAAGTCTACAATAGCGAGAACTCGACCAGGACGCTGGGAACGTTGGAAAAGGATAAGCCAGTGCTACAAAAGCCGGATTTAACTTTAGTCGGGCGAGCTTGCAACGGCGATACAGACAGCTTCACTGAGTTATGCAGGCGATACTATCCGGCTATGGTTGCCATCGCCCATTCGATAATCGGCGACAGGCACTTAGCTGAAGATGCAGCCCAGCAGACCTTTGCAAAGGCCGTTCGTAAACTGCCGCAGTTGAGAAATAAGAGTAAATTTGCCGCCTGGCTCGCTGCCATCTGTAGAAATGTCGCAAAAGATATGGCACGGACTGTAGGGGCAGGCCCGCGTGCCTGCCCTGTAACCTGCACCGCTGATGACCTTTCGATGATAGCAGCCAAAACGCGCGAAAATGACATTACTGACACTGTTAAGGAAGCCATAAACAAGCTTTCGGCCTCAGCAAGAGAAGTCATATTCCTGCGGTACTATGACGGTATGACGTACGAACAGATTTCTGCCGTGTTAGGAATCTCGGAACAGGCAATAAACGGAAGACTGCGGAGAGCAAAGAAAAAAATGGCAAACTATCTAAGGCATAGTGGTTTTGACAAGGTGTAATAATGAGCAGGAAAAAAGATGAAAAACGGCTGGACGAAGTAATCTCCCGGACCATCAACTCAGGCAGACCCGAATTCGACGCTGAAAAATGGAAACAAAAATACCCCCAAGAATTTCAAATGCTCCGGTCGATGTCCAAACAGGCTTCCCACACTGGTCAACCGAGTATATGGCGGGTAGTTAGCCAAAGCCCAGTCACAAAGCTCGCAGCCGCGGCCGTCATAATCGTGGGTATTGGTTTATTTACAGTTCTCGTTCACCATGGCCCAAGCGAGAAAGTTGATACTACTATTGTATCGGAAGTTGCGAAATCCCCGGTCGAAATGATGACAGCCATGTCGCTTGAACGTGCTTTTCAGCGGGGAGGAATAGAAGCTGTAGAAAAACAATGCGAACAGGCTTTTAAGACATGTGGATTGCAGCCGGGAAACTTATCAGTTGACCAAATACTCGCAGAATTTAATGGTAATGGTAAAAGCTCAGAAAGGACGAGACTATGAAAACAATTAAAATCAAAAAAATAACAACGGCGATATTCGCTGTTTTGGTACTACTTGTATCAGCTTCATCAGTCCTTGCATATCCCCCGGACAATGCGGCAGTGCTTTATTACAAGGCCTTCATGCTGTATGAGCCCCCGGACAACACTGGCCCCATGCTATGGGATTACTGGAAGGGCAATATTGAATCAAATGAGAAAATAGAGGGGTTCCTGAAGAACAATCGCAGAGTAATAGACATTGTGCTCGATGCCACCCGGATAGACCATTGCGACTGGGGATTGGACTACTCCCAGGGCACTGAAGTCCTGCTGCCCCCTCAGAATAAGGCCAGAGAGATATTCGTGCTTCTTGCCGTCGACGCAAGGATGCAGGCCCAAAGAGGCGATTACAAAAAAGCACTGGGTCGCTGCATGAGTATATACAGGATGGCGCGTCACCTCAATGAGCGCCCACTCATCACTTACCTTGTGGGTTGCGCAATCAACGCTTCGACCCATAAGTACATTACCACTCAATTCCTGTCGGAGATGCCGCAAGACATATACACCTTGACCTGGCTGCGAGACGAACTTGCCAAGTTCGACAGGCAGCCGTATTCGGTGAAACC
>DATLBB010000257.1:0-8627 GCA_035527155.1 Sedimentisphaerales bacterium | reverse complement strand
CTGACCCAGGAAGCCGTTTTTATCCCTGAACCGGCTGCGCTTTTGCTCCTTGGCATCGGTGCACTGTTTTTAAGAAGAATGTCCTGAACCTTCACCAGGGCCTTGACGGTTAAAGATTTTGTTTTCAGTTCCTGCCAATAGTCTCTTTATATTTTCTCGGTGTCGGACAATGACCATCAGCGGTATTGCGGTTGCTGTGATAAGTAACGGCCACAGATTAGCAAAATCCCAGCCTGGTCTTAGCGCTATCGTCAAAATCAGTACGAGAGGAAAAGCAATGGAAGCGGCAATCGATGCCAACGAGATATATCGCCATATCAAAGCGACTGCTGCCCATATCGCAAAAGCAACCGCCGCGCAAATTGTATAATAAGGCCATAGGCCAACTGCTACGCCGAGGCTGGTCGCCACGCCTTTGCCGCCTTTGAATTTCAGGTATATCGGGAAGATATGGCCCAGGATGGCGGCACAACCTACGGCAAGCCACAAAGAAAGTAAACCGGGCGTTGGGTTTGGAATCTCTACACAGCTTCTGACAACTAACATTGGGACAAGGCCTTTAAGCACATCGAGTACGAAACAAAAATAGGCCCATCTTCTGCCAAGCGCGCGGGAGACATTCGTCGCACCGATATTGCCTGAGCCGATTCTGCGCAGGTCTTTACCGTGGGCTTTGGCGATGATAAAGCCAAAGGGTATCGAGCCGAGCAAATACGCTGATATGACAGCAACTGCGAATACCGGGTACATTACTTTTGGCCTTTCTTTTGTAATATTGATTCGTAAACAGACATTAGCTGCCTGGCGACTCGGGCGATGGAAATCTTTTCTTTGAGGTTATCTGCAACAATCGCCTCCGATGCCGCCTTTATATTGTTTGTATCTGTGAAATAGCCAATAGCTTCTGCCAGGGCCGAGACATCTTCGCTCCGTTCGATGACTTTGCCGTGCCGATTATTAACAAACTGTTCGCTTGCGCCGTTAAATCTGGTAGTTATTACCGGTTTGTCAGCCGCCAACGCCTCGAGAATATACCGCGAACATGGGTCATAGAAGGTGGGCAAAATGGCAACATCGATTATCGACAGGGCGTTTTGAATATGTCTGATTGGTCCTAAAAAAACAATCTTTCCATCTGCCGTCGGCGGATTCAGTTTTCTTATGAGCCGACGATATTTGTGCGTTCTGCCGCCGCCTGCGACAACTAAGTAAGCCTGTCGGCCCGTTTTGCCGCGACGTGCTTCTCCGTATACGGACATTGCTTTTATTAAGACAGCCAGTCCCTTAAGTCTGAAGTTGTTTGCAACAAATAGAAACAGGACCGGATTGTCCGCTTCCTTGAGACCCAGCTTCGCCAGTATTTGTGTGCGGAGTTTACCGGCTTCAACGGTATCGACCCGCTTATTTATTTTTACGCCGTTCGGGATAACTACTACCCGCCCATCAGCAACACCATAGTGCTTCTTGAACTGCCTGCCAACGTATTGTGAGACCGCGGCGATTAGCGGCCCACTCGATTCTTTGCACAGCTTCCGCTCAGCATTCAAGAGAACCGTTCGGCGAAAGTTGGCAAAAGCCGTGATTCTCTTATAAGACTCAAGCAGCTTGTTTTGATAACTGGCAGCATTGCGAAGGATTGATTCTGTATATGTACCACCGCGTGGCTGATATACGTCAGCAAAGTCAAAAGGCAAAACGCTGTGAACTATGTCGTAATGGTTTTCTGATAGATGTTTTTTCAGGGCCTTTGCGAACGTAAAGTAACAGGCGCGCTTGCCGGGGGAGTCCTGGCATAGAATGTTAATGCTTTTGGCATTCGTTTGGCCTTTCGCGGCAACCATGTGCACTTCAAGGTCATGTGCCCCTAATGCCGCTGCCAGCTCAAAAACCGAGCGCTCCGCTCCTCCGAGGGCTACATTTGCCCGCTCTATTATGATTGCGATTTTCTTCTTCATCGCGAATTTAAGCCGAATCTGGCCGGCTTTCAAATGGGACCGGTCTGCTGTGCCTCATATCGTGTCGTGCCATACGCTTTGCCCTGTTTATCACCTTACGAATAAATGCCTTGTCTTTCCTGGTCAACTTCTGCCGCCCGGCATAGGTAATGTAAAATCGAAGCCGGTCGGTTTTTGAAAAATACCTGGCAGGAGCCGAATAATACACTTGGGCAATATCTTTTATCAGAAATCGCCAGCGCCGGACGCCTGGCTTAAAAGCCCGCGCCAGGTCTATCAAATAAAAATCGCCGCTATCAATGTGGAATATATGGGATAGATAAAGGTCCCGATGACAGTAACCACTTTCGTGAAACTGTTTTACAAAGCCCGCTAATTGAGCGATAAAATCTCTTCGCAGTCTCATTGTCTCAACCGTTGTTGGGCCGCTGAAACAGTTGGGCAATCTCCGCTCCAGGGATTCGGCATTCGGAATCTTCTCCGTGATTATGAAGCTCCTTTTCTCAAAAAATGTCCCCCATTGCTCGCCGTAGAAAAGGGTCTTCGGGGTACGTATGCCCACCGCCGCCAGCTCATCTGTAGACTTAAAATTGAGCAAGCCACAACTTGTACGACTGTGAGCTGCGAGCCAGTTTCCGAGCTGAACTGAGATTGGCGGTCTGTCGTAGCGCTTCAAAAAAACTGTAACTGCCGGCGAATTTATTTCAAATTGCAGGCGGCTGCGGTATTTCGCAAGATTGTTTTTGGTCAAATTCTTACCGGCATTGAAAGAAAATACAGCGTCAATTGAAGTTAAGCCCAATTTGCTGAACGCCTCTTTATAATCAGGGTCGATGAAACACAACTCCGAAATTTCTACAAGTTTCTGCTCGCGCATAGCTGTTGCCGTTTTGGGTGGCTGTTGTCGAGTAATCTTTTTGCAGCGTCACAAACCATCTCTGCCGTAATTGACTGCATACATAGATGCTCGGTTTTTTTGCAGATTGGCCTGTCGCAGGGAGCACAAGGGGCTTCGCCAACTATTCTAATTTCATTTTCATAACCGAAGTCCGTCCAGGCAGGGTCGTTTGGTCCAAGCAGGCTGACAATCTTACGCCGAAGAGCTATGGCAATATGCCGTGGCCCGGTATCGTTTGATATCATCAGGTCGGAACCGGCAAAAAGCGTTTTTAATTCGCCAAGACTTATGGAACAGGCTGCCAGGTTGATAAGTTTGTGCTTAAGATTGTTTGAATCGCAGATCTCTTGTGCAATCTGCCTCTCAACAGCGGTGGGTGCAACGGATATGACGACAGTTGCGTTGTAGTTATCAATCAGCCAATCGGCCGTTTGGGCGAATCTTTCGCTCGGCCAGCGTTTACTTGGCCCGGCCGCTGCGCCCGGAACGATAATGATGACCGGCCCTTCGGACTCGGCAATTTCCGGTAATTTGGCTTTTAGTTTTTCGCTGTTTTGCGGCCCTACCAGAAGTTCAAGCTCTTTATTAGTGGTATCAGCACCAAGCCGGGACGCAATCGCAAGATAGTAGTCAATCATAGAAATCGGCTTGAATTTCCCATCAGGTAGTTTTGGCGGATAAAGTTTGTCGGTTAGCAGAAGCCCTCGTCCATCGCGAGCATAGCCAACCCGTGATGGTATCCTCGCTAAGAAAACCGCCAGGCCCGAAGCAAAAGAATTTTTGAACAGAATCGCATGCGTAAATTTATGGCCCTTGAGCATTTTTGCTATAGCAAACGGATTCTCATTCCGCTGCTCCAGCCATCTGTCGGTAAAGCTGCCTGGCGATAAAACCTCACGAACCACGGGCCTGGCAAAAAATGTGATTCTGGAGGATTTGAAATGTTGACGTATGGCTCGCAAGGCAGGTGTACTGATAACGGCGTCACCTATAGGAGAAGGAAGCCATACTAATATCTCGTGTCCCATTTCTCGCATCCCGTCCCCGGTATCACTATTTTCGCCCCTGCATGATGTAGAAGGTTAGCGACATCATCTGCAGGACCATAGCAAATCCGAGGGAAATCAAAACCGCAATGTCCTGCCGGCCTGGCCTCGTCAGGAACCAAACGGTCATCAGCAGGCAAAACACAACGATAATTTGCACACTCCCGGCCAGCAGTCTCATTATGGAAAATTCGCTGAACATATTGGCCCGCTGCATACCTTTCAATTGGTCCAGAATGCTATGGAGCAATTGCCTCTCGCTTTCAGCAGGGACATCTTGCTCTGCAGGTTTTGCCTCTTGTGGTTTCGATTGTTCGATAGCTTCCGGTACCGGCTTGGCTTTAATCTTTGGGACTGGCTTGGGTTTGGACTCTGGAGCGGGCTTGAATTTAGACTCTTGGGCCGGCTTGGATTTGGATTCCGGGGCCGGCTTGGATTTGGATTCCGGGGCCGGCTTCGGTTTGGATTCCGGGGCCGGCTTCTGTTTGGACTCTGGAGCCGGCTTAGCTTTGGGTTTTGGGGCTGACTGAGTTAGGACTTTTACGTTGTTGGGTGAGCGGTGATATTGTTTAACGATATTTACCGCTTCCTTCATATTGACACTCTTATAGTCCGGAGTTGGCTCGGCTGGTCCGTTGTAGCTGGTTTTGTACAGCGCAAAGCGGTTTACCAATATGGTTTTGCAGCCGGCCCGTAAACCAGCCTCAATGTCCCGGCTGCTATCGCCGATGCACCACGATTGGCTGAGGTCGATTTTCAACTCGTCGGCTGCGGCCAGAAGCATCCCGGGATTCGGCTTTCTCCAGTCACTTTCTTTACGGTATTTTCGGACAACTCCCTCTGGATGATAGGGACAGTAATAAATCTGGTCTAAATGAGCTCCCTTTTCGGCCAGTTGTTGCCTTAAGCGGTTATGAATCTCACCAAGAACTTGTTCGGTAACAATTCCACGTGCAACACCCGATTGATTGGAGACGACAATTAGCTTATATCCCATAGCTCGAAGCTCAACAAGTGCCTCAGTAACACCTTCCAGCAGCTTTACCTGGTCTGGACTATTGATATAGCCGGGGTCTTCAATCAAAGTACCGTCGCAATCTAAAAATATCGCTTTATTAGACATATCCATTTTCTTAATTAAACTATTCGCAAAAGTTCTGTTCTACAAGTTTACAAATTATATGAAAGCCGAGCTGGTGAATCTCCTGGCTACGGGCAGTTGGACCGTCCGCACAAAAACAAATATCGGATATTTCCTCCAGCTCACTATTAGTCTTGCCGGTAAAAGCAAGTACGCATGCGCCCTTTTCCTTAGCTGACCGGGCGGCCTCAATGACATTTGCAGAGGTCCCGCTTGTTGAAATGGCCCAGAAAATATCGCCTTCTCGAACAAGAGCTTCGACCTGTTTGGAAAATACATTTTCATAGCCGTAGTCATTGGAAACTGATGTCATCACGGATGAATCAGTCGTCAGGGCGACAGCCGGCAGCGCCTTACGCTCACGCTCGAATCTCCCAACAAGCTCGCTCGCTATGTGTTGAGCATCTGCTGCCGAGCCTCCATTTCCGCACAGATATACCCTGCCGTTATCCTTTAGTGATTTTATTATCGCCTCGGCGGCCGCAGTAAGTATCTCAATCCCGCTTGTCTCCAGTTCGGCAACCATCTTCTTATGCGCTTCTATTACTTCCAAAATCTGCTTCTTTGACTCGCTGTCCATCAGGATTTACTTTCAGGGGACACCATTCTGGAATTATCTGCAGAATGAGAATCCTTCAATGCCTTCAATTTCTCAATTGTTTTGGTGGAGCTTTTGCCTTCAACAAGAGGTGCAAGAACGACCTTGCCGCCGTAAGACTCAACAAAATCCTGACCGATGACACCTTTCCGGGCCCAATCCTGACCTTTCACTAATACATCAGGTTTTACTTGTTTGATTAAGTTGAGCGGGTCCGGCTCATCGAAGACCGTGATGTAATCCACCGTTTCCAATGCAGCCAAGACGGCGGCCCTGTCATACTGGTTGTTAATCGGCCGGTCAGGCCCTTTAATTGTTTTTACCGAACCGTCGCTGTTCAGCCCGACAACGACTATGTCGCCTTGTTGCCTGCAGAATTTTAGAAATTCGGTATGCCCTCTGTGCATCACATCAAAACAGCCATTGGTAAAGACAATAGTGGCCTTTTGTCCGCGTTGCCAGCCAAGTTCCTCTACTAAAGAATCAATCGAGCGAACCTTACCGCTTTTGCCCCGATTTTCGCTGACGATTTCATTGATAATTTCAGGGATAGTCACAGTCGCTGCGCCGAATTTTTCTACTTCTATGCCGGCGGTTATATTGGATAACTGCACGGCTGTCTGATAATCACAATCAGCAGCCAAAGTTATCGCGAGTGTCGCCAGAACCATATCGCCGGCGCCGGTAACGTCATAGACGCTGCGGGGCCTGGCAGGTACAATTTCGCTCGTCTGGTTTGTTCTCAGATACGCACCTTCCTTATCGAGCGTAATTACAACAGCTTCCAGCTTTAATTTCTTTGCAAGCTCCGTCGCCGCTCCGGCCGCCATTTCTGCGCTTTCTATATCGAAACCAACAACCTCTGAAGCCTCCCGGCGGTTTGGCGTTATGATGGTGGCGCCGATGTACTTTGAATAATCGCTGGTCAGGCAGGGGTCAACAAGGACTTTTTTGTTTGCTCGCGCTGCCAACTGTACCATTTGCTTGCACAGCGATGGACAAAGCAGGCCCTTATTATAATCCTGCAGGCAAACGACATCGGCCTTTTTCAACTTGTCTTTGTACGCCTGCAAAATAGCCTCATTTAGTTCATCAGGTAATGGCTCGGTAGATTCTTCATCAATTCTCATCAATTGCTGCCGATGACGATGTTGCGCCAGGCCGACGAGTCGTAGCTTACTGATGGTAGACCTGTCCGGCACAACAAATAGGCCCACTGTATCAGCTCCTGCCTCCGTCAGCATTTGCTTAAGGATTTTGCCATTTGCATCATCCCCGATAACTCCCAGACAACAAGGCACGGCACCCAAAGCGGCGAGGTTGGTGGCCACAGAACCTGCTCCGCCGCAGCTATACTCGGTCTTGGTAACTTTCAGCACTGGAACGGGCGCCTCAGGGCTTATTCTTAGCGCATCGCCGTAAGTATAAACGTCGAGCATAAAATCGCCGACGAGCAAAATGTTCGGCGAGCCAAGATTCGTTACTGTCTTTAGCAGCTTTTCGTACATCTTCTTTATTGACTACATTCTATTCACTAATGGTTTTTATTTTTCAGATTTTACCCGCCAAAGCGTCTTCAATCAACTGTGTTATTTTATCTTCTCCGCTAATAAATTTAAGCTCGATTGCCAAATATGCAAAATTTTCATCGTTCTTCGCTTTGGCAGTTGTGGATAATGGTGATGAAAACCAGTCTTTTTGCGTTGTCAGCATCAAATCTGCCTTAAGACGTTTGGCCTCTTCGCAAATACCGGCTAAACAATCGTCCGTGTAGTGGTAATGGTCATTGTAGACTTTTGAACCAACAATTTTAACTCCAAGCCCTGTGACAGTCCTCAAAAACGCATCCGGATTGCCGATACCGCAGAATGCAAATATTTTTCTACTCTTTAGCTCTTCAAGGCCAATTTCTTTGTTTTTTATGGATTTTGCACAAACAGGGGCATGTATCGATCTGGCAATTACAATTTCTGGATTTATTTTGTGCAGCTTGTCTTCAAGTTGGCTCAGTTCAGCCTCACCGGCCTGGTCACACCTGGTAATAACAACGGCATCAGCCCGCTTCAGCGCGGCAACAGGTTCCCGCAGCAGCCCAGCCGGAAGCATCCTGCCGTAGCCGAAAGGCAAAGTGCCATCAATTGTAACGATATCCAGGTCTCTCGCTAATCGGCGATGTTGGAATCCATCGTCCATAATTAATACCTTTGCGCCAAACTTTTCTACAGCTTCGTCAGCTCCGGCCACACGGTTAGGATTAACAATCACTTTGGCCTCCGGACAGCTCTCAGCAAGAACTGCCGGCTCATCTCCATAATCTTGGGTCTTGGGTCCTGAGTCCTGGGTCATTTTGTACCCACGCGTGAGTATCGCACACTGAGAATCTGAAACCTGAATCTTGGAATCTGAAATTATCAGTTTGCACAGCCGGATTACAAGGGGCGTTTTGCCTGTTCCGCCGGTGGTTATGTTACCGACACTTATAACCGCTGCATTTGCACGATGTATCTTCAACCACCCTTTGGTGTATAACAAATTTCGCAGTGCGATAACAACACGGTAAACTTGAGCAGCTATTCCTAAAAAAAAGCGCAGGAGTGCTGCACCCAAACCGTTGCTTTCACCTGAAATCAGTTTGCGATAAGCATCCTGATTCAATGATAAAATCCTTCAGCAAAACCTGTATTTCTGTCATTCCTAAGAAAGCAGGAACCCACTTTCTTGTCTTTAGCTCGAACAGACTACACTGGATTTCACTTTTTTGCCACAAAAAAGACAATCACCCTGAAAGAGAAAATAAGGAGCTGTGCTTTTGTCGGCAGGAGCTGCAATTGCGATTCGAAAGTGGTTATTTCAGAGAGGAAAAAATCCTTTTCAATCGTGGCTGATACTTGTCGGTTATGTCGAATGATAAAATCACTCCCCTTGCTTTTCCGACTATTGCCTCTCTTTGCACGAATCCGAAATATCTGGAGTCCTTGCTGTTGTCCCT
>DATLBB010000256.1:0-3162 GCA_035527155.1 Sedimentisphaerales bacterium | reverse complement strand
ATACGCAATACGATATACGATATACGACATACGATATACAGGCCACGCAAACCGCCTCTCCAGCCCAACTTGTCGCGGCGTAGCCTTCTGCGAAGCCGGCATCTCTACAACTGTAGAGGATTCTTTACAAATCAGCTCTTTTATGCAAAACAAAGCCAATTTACCGGAAGACCAAATGAACGTAAACTTCTATTCAACAAAGGATTATGAAAATAAACGACTTCGCAGACGCGAGGAAAACAAACCCAATACAAAGCCAATACAAACCCAATCAAACCCAATTTCCCCGCCCCACGCGGCGAAACAAACCCAATACAAACCCAATCAAACCCAATTTCAGTTTTCAACCATGTTAAACTGCGCAATCTACAGCACCGCAAGAGTCGCTCTTTGTGTGTTCGGCAACTTGCTTAGAAAAACGAAAGAATTGGACCGGGATACGAGATATACTATCCGCTATGAAACCGGAGCCAGGCGGATTGTTAGTTTCTCCTGTGTAATAGTTATTTTTTCCACCCGGAGTTTTATATCCTCATTACTATCAAAAATATCCCTAATATTAAAAATCGGCTCAAAAGGTTCGCCGTTCAGTAATGACGCTGCTATCTTTGCCCGCAAATTCTCTGTGTCTACAGGTATGGTCGCAAGCCTCTCTGTATACATTCTTTTGGCCAGCAGCCTGGCAATGGGGGTAATATTCATAGCGCCGATTTTCACTTTCTCTACCCGCAGATTTAAGAGACCCTCTTCATCAAGGCTGGGCCTGGCCTCAACAGTAACGACAAGGTCCACACCTTTCATATTTGCCATCCCCATCAATACTATGCTCTCAGGAACAAAAAGCACCGTAGGTGCAGAAAAAATGACGCCGTTGGACTCCTGCGGCCACTTAAATCGAGCGATTGTTTCATTTATCCCTTTCTGGCTGACGACCAGGTCAAATGGCTCCTGGCGTTGTGCACCGTTGTACAGTTGAGGCAACAATACGTTTGTCAGATACTGACTAATCTCCTTCTGCTTGTTGCCGGTCGGAGCAATATCACGCGGCTTATAACGAGCGGGCTTGTACAACAATAAAGAAAAGATAACAATAGCCACAGCCAGGTCAATCAATAGCCAGTATCTCTTTTTGAATTTCCTTTTTTTGCGAGTTTTCAAGTCTACTTCTGTTTCTCTATTTCTAATAATCATTTTCTGTCTTGCTCGAAAATATCTGTATGATTATAATTGATTATTGATTATTTTCTATTGATTATTCTCAATTGCCTAAAATTGTGAAATCTGTTGTTTATAGTCGATTAGAAAGGGATTAACTGATGGCAAGCCACTTTGGTGACCGTCTCTTCGATGCTGTGAAAAGTAGGAAAACTTCTCTGGTTGTCGGGTTGGACCCTGTTTACAGCAGGCTCCCGTCGGCGATAAGAAGTCATCGCGAGATGAACGATGAGTTTGATGCGGAGGCTGCGGTGGACGCAATCTTCGACTTTTGTACCCAGACGATGCGAATCATTGCGCCAATGGTACCGGCTGTGAAGATAAATATTGCATTTTTTGAAAAGTATCTCTGGGAGGGCCTGGAGACTTACTACTCCTTGATTTCCGAGGCTGACGATTTAGGCCTGGAAATAATCGGCGACGTAAAACGCGGCGACATAGGCCATACCGCAGAAGCTTACGCTGCGGCTCATCTCGAGAATCCGGAACTCGCCGGTCTCGAGGATACTCTTGCCCCCGACGCCATAACCGTCAATGGATACACGGGAACTGATGGTATTGAGCCTTTTGCGGACATGGCCGACAAGCAGGGAAAAGGTATTTTTGTGTTGGTTCGTACCAGCAATCCTTCTGCCGCAGAAGTTCAGGATTTTGCCGACGCTGAAGGCCAGAAAATGTATGAAAAGCTCGCTGAAGTCGTCGGCCAAATTGCCAACAAAGCCGAACGAATCGGAAACAGCGGCTACAGTAACGTTGGGATGGTCGTGGGCGGCACTGCACCGCAGGTAACAGCTGCTCTGCGCCAAAAGTATGATAAGATATGGTTTCTCGTCCCGGGCTACGGCTCCCAGGGCGCTGAGGCTGCCGACTGTGTGCGGTTCTGCAAACCCGACGGCACCGGAGCTTTAATCAACGCATCACGCTCGATTATCTACGCTTATGAAAAGCCGAAATACAAAGGCCAGTTCGGCGACGACTGGAAAAGATGCATCGAGCAGGCAGTTATCGACGCAAAGGTCGATTTGGCAAACGCTATGCAGACGTTGATATAGAAAATAGTGATGCCTCGAACGCAAAAAGGACATTTACATTTGGCTTGCTGTTCTCCAGTGAGATTTCTATACTATTATGTTGTAAAACAATGTTTAGGCGGGAAATGCTATGATACGTCTAATCGAAGATAATCGCGAAGCACTTAAAGACCTGTGTGTACAGTATCAAGTGCGCCGCCTCGAACTATTTGGTTCGGCTTTGACCTGTGAGAATTTCGAAGCCGAACAGAGCGATTTGGATTTTCTCGTTGAGTTTCTGCCGCTAAGAGAGGGCGAATACGCTGAAACATATTTTGGTCTGCTCCAGGCCATTGAGAATCTATTCAACAGACACGTCGATTTGGTGATGACCGGCGCTATAAAGAATCGCTATTTTCTCGAATCCATTAGCAAAAATCGGAAGGTGCTATATGCGGCTTGAATCCAAGAAATTGCTGGAAGATATCCGACAAGCCTCTGAACGTATCTTGCAGTTCACTGAAAATAAGACATTGAACAATTATACCAGCGAGGCATTGCTGCGCAGCGGCATCGAAAGGCAGTTTGAGATTATCGGTGAAGCATTGAATCGGTTGGTCAAGGCGGAACCTGATGTCGCAGGTCAGATCACTCATTACAAACGTATTATCTCTTTCCGTAACATTCTGATTCACGGTTACGACATTGTGGAAGATCCGGTTGTCTGGGATGTGGCAACGAGGGATTTGCCAAAACTCTATAGACAAGTTCAGAACCTTCTTGGCAAAGAAGATTAGCAACAAAGAGCAAAAGAGTGTCTTAAGTCTTCTATAGACGTTGCGGAAAAGGATCTACCGTATAGGGTGCTGAACCCCATCACAACTTCAATACAAAGTGCCAAATTATGAATGAAGAGTTTTTCGCGGGCAAGACCGTT
>DATLBB010000255.1:0-3759 GCA_035527155.1 Sedimentisphaerales bacterium | reverse complement strand
AACGACGGCAATTTCTGCAGCAACGGGCTCGTTCAGCCGGACCGCAGACCAAATCCGCATTTGTGGGAGGTCAAGAAGGTTTATCAGAATGTAAAGATCACGCCCGTTGACATCGTTACGTGCAAGGTCACTCTATATAACAGGTTCTTCTTCACAAATCTGAATCAGTTCGAGTTCAGTTGGGCGATTAGAAGTGATGGCAGGGTGGTTGAGACCGGTTCGCTGGGACAGGTCGACGTCGCACCGCAGCAGCAGAAGCAACTCAGTATTCCATTCAAGACTCGAGACAGCGCAGAGCTGCTGCTCACCGTTTACTGCAAGCTGGCCGCTGACGAGCTCTGGGCGAAGAAGGGCCATGTTGTGGCCTGGGATCAGATGACTGTCAATGGAGCGGGCGAAAATTCAAAGTCGAAACCTTTCGGCGGCAATGCCTTGAAGTTGGTGACGGGATCAGCGAGCTACAAGGTCGAGGGCAGAGTGTTTTCGGCGGAAATATCACGGGACAATGGGGCTCTAACTTCTCTCAAGTATGATGGGCGGGAAGTCATTGTCGAGCCGCTTGTACCAAACTTCTGGAAGGTCCCCAACGACAACCAGTATCGCAACAACTACAACGGTCGGCTTGGCCAGTGGCGAAATGCCGCGGCGGGACGCAGGCTCGTATCAATCAATGCAAGCAAGAGCGACGCCGGCATCACGGTCACGGGCAAAATGAAGCTGCCGGTCAACGATGCCGATTACAGTGTCGTCTATAATATCTTCCCCGACGGACGGATTCGGGTCAAGGCTCACTACCAGCCGCTTCCGGGTAAGAAGATGCCCCTGATGCCAAGGGTAGGCATGACATTTGCCGTGCCGAAGAATATGGACGGCGTAACCTGGTACGGTCGCGGACCTCATGAGACTTACTGGGATCGCAAGACCGGAGGTGAGATTGCGGTGTATCAGAGCACCGTCGACGATATGGTCTTCCCATATATCAGGGCGCAGGATACGGGCAACCGGACCGATACACGGTGGTTCAGTGTAGTCGATTCTCGCGGGCGAGGCGTGAAAGTTACCGGTGATAGTCCGGTGAGCTTTTCAGTCTGGCCTTATGAGCTGGCGGATATGGAGAAGGCGAACCACGATTATGACCTTCCCAGACGGGATACGAACAGGGTGTTCGTCGACTACAAGCTCCATGGAGTGGGCGGCGATAATTCCTGGGGCGCGAGGACGCATCCGGAGTACACGATCGCCGGCGATGAGGCACATTCGCTGGGGTTCGTCATCTCGCCGCTCAGATGAGACGCCGGCCGGACAATCCGCATTAATAATATATGTTGCATAGTAATCCCACGCATGTAAGGCGACGTCCCCATGTGCGACAACCGACATCAGTGCCTGGCCCTTCACAATGCAGGACCTCGAAAAAGCCAGGCACATTCACGAGCTGCCACAGCGCGATACCATAACCATCAACCTTGACTATAAGCAGATGGGCGTCGGTGGTGATGATAGCTGGGGCGCGCGAACGCACCCCGAATACATCTTGTCGGCCAGGCCCTACCACTACCGCTTCCGTCTCACACCATACGACCCGACACTCGGTGACATCCGCCATCTAATACATCGCGGCTTGCTCGAAGTGCACTGACAGCACTGCCCCCTAAAACTCCCCGGTCCATACACTTGAGCGTTTATGCGTTCCTGAGTATTGGCCGGCTAACACTTTAGAAACTGAACGCCTAAATCACGTAGCCACGCTTAAATTCACTTTCTATGCCTATAGACGGCATCAGTCGGTCATATCCTCCCTAAATCAGGCCTCTCAGAGGCAGAAAATGGCAAAAACATCTCGAGATGAGATTAGGGGACAAGCCCTTGAGCTTGCAGAGCGATGGCTGGCCCTAATCGGCACAAATGGAATCGAAACCAAGGCTGATTTGGCAAAATACCTCGGTGTATCCAGAGCCAGAGTGACCCAAGTCCTCCGGAGATTCAACTGACCGAGTGGTGTCGGTTGACAAAAATTCTTTTCTTCATTGGCAACATCACACTGGCTTGGCAGTCAGGCAAATAGAGTCTCTTTATGACAAACCCACTCCTTTCGCAATCCCATCCCCGTAGTGTTTATCTGCTTTGCGAAAATGTTTCACCATCTTTTCCTGCAGCTCTTTGGAGACTTTCTGTAAGCTACTTGTGATATTCTGAATCAGTCGCTGTTGTTCATCGGCAGGCATAAGCCTGAACAGATTCCCTGGCTGGATATAATCATCATCAACGCCACGTTTTTGATCATATCTATCTGCGTCACCTGAAATCTTCAACGGTGGCTCGGCGTATGCTGGGTCTGCCTTCGGACCACCAAAGCTATTGGGTTCGTAATTGACAGATGCCCCACTATTGCCATCAAACCGCATAGAACCATCACGCTGATAGTTGTGTACAGGACATTTTGGGCGATTGATCGGCAGGCTTTCATAGTTCGCACCCAGGCGATAACGATGTGCATCGGCATAAGAGAAGATACGTGCCTGAAGCATTTTACAAGGGGAGAACGAAATGCCGGGTACTACGTTGGCAGGTGAAAAAGCCGACTGCTCGACTTCCGCAAAGTAATTTTCAGGATTTCGGTTCAATTCCATCTCACCGACTTCGATCAGGGGATAGTCGGCGTGCGGCCAAACTTTCGTCAGGTCAAATGGGTTCCAGCGATAATTCTCGGCTTCCACCTCAGGCATAATCTGCACATAAAAAGTCCACTTGGGATATTCACCCCGTTCGATCATCCCAAACAGTTGCTGTGTATGATAATCCGGATTCTCTCCTGCAATTCGATCTGCTTCTTCCTGCATCATACACTGGATACCCTGTTTGGTCTTAAAGTGGAACTTAACCCAGAAGCGTTCATTTTTAGCATTGATGAAGCTATACGTATGGCTGCCATATCCATTCATATATGGAATTCCTTTGGGAATACCACGGTCCGAAAAGAGAATGGTAACCTGATGCAAGGCTTCGGGAACCTGTGACCAGAAATCCCACCACATTGTATGAGACCTCAAATTGGTCTGGGCCATACGCTTCTGAGTATGGATGAAATCCGGAAATTTCATCGCGTCGCGGATAAAGAAGACCGGCGTATTGTTGCCAACCATATCCCAGTTGCCTTCTTCTGTATAGAACTTTAACGCAAATCCCCTGACATCACGAACAGTGTCGGCAGATCCTTTTTCGCCGGCTACCGTAGAAAAACGTCCAAACATTTCTGTTTTCTTACCAACCTCTGAGAATATCTTTGCCTTTGTGTATTTTGTTATATCACCGGTGACAGTAAATGTACCGTGTGCTCCTGCAGCTTTGGCGTGAACAACTCGTTCCGGGATACGCTCACGGTTGAAATGAGCCAATTTGTTAAGCAGTACATGATCCTGCATTAATGTTGGGCCACGTTCTCCTGCAGTGAGTGAATTCTGATTATCACTTACAGGTGTGCCTGCTGCTGTGGTAAGTTTTTTCTCTTTCATTTTCAATCTACCTTTATCCTTTCTTGTTTTTGATATTGTTTAGTTATCTTTCGCTGACAATTCCAATTAATCTTTTAAGAATTATACTCTTGTCAGTATTATACTATTTCGTTATCGATATGACAAAGCAGAAGAAACGATTGCATTTTCCTGTGGATTGAGTCTAACTGAAGGTTATAGTTCTATAGTAAAGTTACTTGGTAAATGAATATGTTAACCCCAACTATTAAAGATGTGCCAAGCCCCA
>DATLBB010000254.1:0-18013 GCA_035527155.1 Sedimentisphaerales bacterium | reverse complement strand
GTAAAATTCCCAGCGTAAGAGAGGAGAAGATAGAACCGCCCGATCGGTGCCAAAGGCAGTCTCTTCTGCGATAAGCATCGAAGCAAACACTGCGATAAAGATCAGGCCGATATCGGTAAATACCAACTGCATTGATAAACTGGTATATCCCCATGCGTTGAGGGTTTCAGCGTCCATCGTTGCCCCGGTCACAACGAAAATCAGAACGCAAAGTATAGATGTTAATATAAGGCCAAAGTACGGCAATTTCGTGCGCGTCGCCTTGACAATTTCATTACGCAGAAGAGGTATTATCATATTACTCATTCTTTCCCCCCGTTATCGAGAGGAAAAACTCCTTCAACGTTTTTCGCTTAGGCGTAAGAGAGGAAACTTTATATTCCCGCTTCAACAGAAGATCATTAAGCCAGGCAGCATCTCGATTTGCTAAAGTAATCTCAAACAATTCGCCCGGCAAAGTCTCTATATGTTCAATTCCTTCTTCTTTTATGAGGGCTGTCGGGTCGGGTGGTTTGCCGCCAAAAGTAACTTGTACTACATTATCATGAGGGGCCAGGATTTCTTTAACTTTTCCCGAAGAAATAAGACGACCGTGATTGATTACGAAAACTTTGTCACAATACTCCTCGACTTCGTAGAGCAGGTGGCTGGAAATAAAAACTGTCAAACCATCGTTTTTGACCCTTTCCTGGAGAAAACTGAGAATTTCCCGCGTACCCTCCGGGTCCATACCATTAGTAGGCTCATCGAGAACCAACAACCTTGGCCGGCCCAGTAAGGCCATGCCAAGACCGAGCCGTTGTTTCATCCCATGTGAATATGTTGCCACCTTATCATTTTGTCTTTCAAGAAGCCCAATCCTTTCGAGAATTTTTCTGATTTCTTTGCCGGTGACATTACCTCGTAACCTGCCCATCAGCTCCAGATTCTTACGGCCGGAAAGATACTCATAAAAAGAAGGTGTTTCTACCATAGTTCCGACATGTTGGATGGCACTTTTGAAGTTGCCCCACACGTTATGGCCGAATATCTCTATCTTTCCACCTGAAGGATGGACAAGCCTGGAAGTCATGTAAAGGGTTGTACTCTTGCCGGCTCCGTTTGGGCCGAGGAAACCAGCAATTTCCCCGGCATGGATTTGCAAAGACAGGTGGTCAACCGCCGTTATCCTGCCATAAGATTTGCAAAGGTCATCCAAGCAAAGGGCCACATTATCATCGGAGCTCACTGCAAAGGTCCTTTCTTTTTGGAAGATTCAGACAGGAATACGGCAACCTGACCTTTTTCATAATCTATCAGATAAATGTCGGATATGCCATCACTATTAAGGTCTTCCACAAACATTCGGCCTTCTGCCGGCACCTGGAGTTGTAGTTTGGATTCCTTTTCATAAAAGCCGTTAGCAAGTGAGCTCAGGTAAATGTCACATTGAGTTTGAGTACGCCTGATTATCAAGTCCGGGCGGCCATCAGCATTAAAATCCCCATCAAAATTGACTGAATCGGCAAACTGCTCAGATATGGGCAGCATAGTAGTAACATCCATTTTGAAATCAGCTCGATTTGAATATCCTTTCCCTTCTTTGAATAGTCTTACTGAGAGAATCCAATCCAAACCTTTTGAGACGATGGCTTCCATTAAATTACTGGCTGAGAGAAGTCGAACCTTCAACTCTATCATTACTACCTCTAAAAACCCGTCCTTGTTAATATCGAAGAAAGGTGAAAAAAATGAAGGGCCGGGATAGTCCCCTTTAACAGGGATCCCACGGCACCTGAGAACTTGGTTTGGTTTTTCGGGGAGTTTGCCATCTTTCTGTCTTAGAAATACTATTATGTTTGTTTTCACATCTACATCCTGCACGAGATGCAACAGAGCGACATCTTCATTGCCATCACCATTTATGTCCTCCCTGGCTATAGAACATCGCTGCATTTCTTTTTCTTTTGTTTCTTCGACCATTGTTTTTATGTAGTCGTTATCCTCTTCCGGTTTTTTTAATTCACTATCTTCAGATTTGCCCCGGGCTACCGTCTTTATGCGAATTTGGTCAGATTTATTCGCACCGATACTCCAACTGTTCCAATTGAATTTTTCCATGGTGCTTTTGAATTCATGTTGGATTTTTTTACTTAGATTGAGCTGATAGTTTTCATTGCACTTATAGATAACAGTATGGTCGGAGAAAACAACCGGAACAGCATTTTTCAGGTCTTGGGTCCATTTATTTGTTTCAATAACAATTGGACGGAGGCCGCTTACAAAGACCTGCTCTGCCTCAATAAGCTTTTGCGGTTTCATTTCAAAGACGCCATTATTTTGACGATAGTACACCAGCCCTTCGGTTGTCGAAATGAGCATCTCATCACCGCCGTTTCTGTTGATGTCATGCAGCATCAGCCACGCTGTTCCTTCGGGTAACTCTATACTTTGGATCGGTGTTGGGGGAAAGCCGGAGCTGCTCTGAACATAAATAAACGCTTTCTTGTCCCTTTGGACAAGTGCCAACAGGTCTGCAAGGCCATCTCCGTTAATATCTCTCCAGTATGGCCATAGCCAATTTGACGAGCCCATTGGCACCTGAATAACTTGTCGCTTAAAAGCAGGTGTATTCCCAGCATAGACAAAACCGGCAAGCAAAAACAATAAAAAAGTTTGTCCAATCCAATGTTTCATTGTCTATTTTTTCTTGCTGAGAAAAACCTTAAACGAATCCTTCCTTGAGCCTATAACTATCAGGTCGCTGATGCCGTCTTCGTTAAGGTCGTCCGCAATAAACTGTTCTACACGCTTTACATCATTAAAGTGCATATCAGCTTTTTTGCTGAATCCCTTTTTTCTTGAAATAAAGAAGTACACCGAGGCCTGCTCTTTCCGGTCCTTTACGAGCAAATCATGCTCTCCATCACCGTCAAAATCACCATCAACGCTTATCTGTGTCTCCAAGTAATGTCTTCGAGACCTGGTTAAATGCATGCCGAAGTGGCCGAGGTAAATAGTTATATCTTTTTGACAATCAGGCTTTTTGTGAAAGCCGTCACTATGATAAAAATGAATCCTGAGGTTATGGTCGAGTTTTTTTGCAGTTAAAGATTTCCTTGCACCTTCCCTGCTGTCAAACATTCCATATCCTAAAACCAAATCCATGAAACCATCCCCATCAATATCAACAATAGGTATAGAAGAAATCCAATCATTTTTTCGGAATGTGAATGCAGGTTTATCCGGAATATCTCCATCTGCATCCGATATGAAAATTTGCACTAAAACTTTGCCTGAATATGTTCCGGGAAGAAACCATGGTTCCTGCAACCATTTATTCTTAATGACATCGATCCTGCCGTCTTTGTTAACGTCGTGCAGGCATATCCAGGTTCGCCAATTCCATTCATCTTCGAAGGACTGGGATGGCTTTGACGGAAAAGAGCCTTCTTTTGTTTGGGGATAGATATTAAATAAGGTTTTTCCTTTGTTTTCTTCGCATATAACAAGGTCATCAAATCCGTCACCGTTCAAATCACCGATATTCATGTTAAGCCAGTATTGCTTGGTGTATCCTGCTGCTTTATTCGGCCCCCAAATCTGGGTCTCGGGCATACCTTCTAAAGAATACATACAATGCCATTGGTTTTCGTATTTCCAAATTTTCAATTCATTCTCTGTCGGGACAAATATCAGAGGATATCCCTTTGCGGTGTTAGCCGACAATGTGAAAAGGATAGTCGGAGAATTTTCGCACTTCTCAGGGATAATTGTCTGCTGGTTGATGATTTTCCTCATAGCGGGAGGCGTTTTTTTATCAACATAAGTGAGTATCGACACTCCATCATTGGTCATAACGAGAATATTCCGACCCGGATTATTCCCAAGCTTTGCCGGCCAAATGACTGACGGCTTATCACCAAATGAGTAGACCAAATCAGGATTCTTGGCAAAACCACGCTTGGCATCTTGAAAGAAGAAAAGGAGGTTTGGTTCGTCAATTGCAATAATATCATCAAGGCCATCACCATCGAAATCGGGAAAGAATATTTCTTCATGTTTGGCTTTCAGCTCATACGAACTGAACTTAGGCTTGGCTCCAAGGACTTGCAAGGGGAATCCACCGGTCACAAAAAACCATATAACCAAAACCACGAGGTTTACCATAACTGTGTTTTTACAGACTGATTTCACCGGAGTTCCTTTTGTTCATATAGCGGTTTGTTAGGCAACACTAATTCTAATTGTTTTGTAACTAAAGTCAAATACTATCAAGCAACAGGGTTTATCATTGAGGTACTACCGGATGTCCGGATATATAAAAAAT
The DNA here is from genome assembly GCA_035527155.1 of Sedimentisphaerales bacterium. GTDB lineage: Bacteria > Planctomycetota > Phycisphaerae > Sedimentisphaerales > Anaerobacaceae > CS2-K091. The sequence goes on along the minus strand of DATLBB010000254.1, from coordinate 13,704 downwards.
CTGAGACTGATAAACATTACCATCGATTTCTTGACATTTCGGGGCAGTTTTGCAATACTTGCTTCGTGGCCCGTCTCTCGTGACCAGGGGCGCGAATCGGTGATTTACGAATTTTTTGGAGTACGAAATGAGAGCATCGGAGATGAGAAAAGGTCAGACCGTTAAGATAGACGGCAAATTGTATGCAATTTCCGATTATCAGCACGTCAAATTAGGCAAAGGCGGCGCGGTCTATCAGACAAAGATAAAAAGCCTGGCCGACGGTACAATTCAAAATGTTCGTCTGCGTGCAGAGGAGATAGTTGAAGAGGCCTATCTTGATAAGATAACATACGAATATCTGTATTCGTCAGGAAGCGAACATGTGCTGATGGACATCAAGACTTATGAGCAAATCAGCCTGGATGATGATGCCTTCGGCGATGGGCCCAAATACCTCAAACCAAATACACAACTGCAGGTTACTATGTACGAGGGCAAACCGATTTTAGTTACACTGCCGAATACGGTGGATTTGGAAGTTAAGAACACGCCGCCGGAGATTAGGGGCGCGACGGCGACCAATCAGGCCAAGCCGGCAACACTGGAAACCGGCCTTGTCGTGCAGGTGCCGCCTTTTATTAAAATCGGGGACACTGTGCGTGTTGATACTCGCAACGGTGAGTACGTAACGAGAGTGTAGGAGTAAACGGCAATCGAAATTCGATATTCGGGTTTTTATTCTGATGTTTGATAAAGTCAGTAAAATTCTTATAAAGATTTTTGGCTCACGGAATGAGCGGTTGGTAAAGGCGTATTCGGTTATCCCTCAGCAGGCAGGTGCGTTCGAAGAGCAATTAAAGAAACTCGATGATGATGAGCTGCGAGCCAAGACGGCAGAGTTCAAAGCCGCACTGAAAGCCGGGACCGGCCCGGAGGATATTTTAGCCGAGGCCTTTGCAGTTGTGCGCGAAGCGGCAAGACGAAATGTCGAGATGCGGCATTTCGACGTTCAGCTTATCGGGGGTAATGTGCTCTACGAGGGCAAGATTGCCGAGATGGTTACCGGCGAGGGAAAGACGCTCGTGGCGACATTGGCGGTGTATCTTGTTTATCTAACGGGGAGAAAGGTCCATATAGTTACGGTCAATGATTACTTAGCGAATCGCGATGCGGAATGGATGGGGCCGGTGTATAACGCTTTGGGGCTGACCGTAGGCGCGATTCAGGCGGATATGGATACCATCGGCGACGAACGAAGGGCGCAATATGATTGCGATGTTACCTACGGCACAAATAACGAGTTCGGCTTCGATTATCTTCGCGATAATATGAAGATATCACTTGAGCAAATGGTCCAGGGGACACTGGAATATGCGATAATCGACGAGGTCGATTCAATTCTAATCGACGAAGCCAGGACGCCTTTGATTATATCGGGTCCGGCCTTTGATGATGTCAGCAGATATAAAGAGGCAGACCAGGTGACAAGAAAGCTGATGGGACAGCAGAGTGAGTATGGCCGTATCCAAAAACAAATTGATTCCGCCCAGCGAAGACAGGCCAGCGCCCAGGGGGAGCTGTCCGAGGCAAAAAAAGAGAAGGACAGCAAGAGAATTGCAAAAGCCCAGAAGGTAATAGAAGAAACTCAGGCCGAGCTTGAGCGTGCTCAAGACAGACTAACGACCGTTACGCAGTATTATGAAGTCGAATACGACAAGAAATCGGTCCATCTTACGCACGAAGGAGTTGGGGCGGCACAGGAAATAGCCGGCGTGGGGTCATTCTTTACGGGTTCAAATATGGAATGGCCGCATCTTCTGGAGCAGAGCCTGCGGGCGCATGTGACCTTTGAAAAAGAAAAGGATTATGTCGTTATAGACGGCAAGGTTATAATCGTGGACGAATTTACCGGCCGATTGATGCACGGTCGGCAGTGGTCGGACGGGCTCCATCAGGCAGTCGAGGCAAAAGAAGCTGTCGCCGTAAAAGAAGAGACTCAAACATTAGCTACTATCACACTGCAGAATTTCTTCAAACTATATGACCAAATATCAGGGATGACCGGCACGGCGGCTACCGAAGCTGAGGAGTTTATGAAGATATACGAGCTTGACGTCGTTGTAATACCCACCAATGAACCCTGCATCAGAGATGATATGGATGATGTTATCTATAAGTCGATGCAGGAAAAATTCGACGCGATAGTAGAGGAGATACATGGTATCAGCAACTCCGGCAGGCCGGTGCTTGTGGGCACAGTCAGCGTGGAGAACAACGAGGCACTTTCGGCGGCGCTTACGAAAAGATTCGGGCTGGAGCACGAGCTTCTCAACGCCAAACATCACGACAGAGAAGCTGTGATAGTTGCCAAGGCGGGCCATCAGCATGAAGGCAGGGACGGCCGAATGCGAGGCAATGTGACGATAGCGACCAATATGGCTGGACGTGGCACGGATATCAAACTCGGCGAGGGCGTTGCTGAAATCGGTGGACTGCACGTACTCGGCACGGAGCGTCACGAGGCCAGAAGAATCGACAATCAGCTTCGGGGGCGATGCGGCAGGCAGGGTGACGCCGGCTCTACACAGTTCTACCTGAGCTTCGATGATGATTTGATGGCGTTGTTTGGCGGAGACAGGATCCCAAAACTACTGAGTCTCGTCGGTTGGAACGAGGGCGAGCCAATTATTCATCGGACAATCAGTAAGCAAATTGCAAAAGTTCAAAAGAAGGTCGAAGAGCGTAACTTTGAGATACGTAAGAGTCTGCTCGAATACGATGAGGTGATGGACTACCAGCGGAAGATATTTTATGGCCGGCGACGCAAAATCCTCGAGGGAAAAGGTCTCAAAAATATTATCGAAGAGATGATAAAGGCCACAATCGCACAAAGTTGTGAGACGATTCTTAACGAGCACTATCCGCATAAGTGCATTGCTGAATGGGCCAGGACTAATTTCGGTGTTGATTTGAATCCCTCTGATATTGCCGGTATAAAGGCAGATGAGATTGAAAAATTAATTAAACAGCAGGCAAAGGATGATGTTTCAAATAACATATCGCTTTCTTTAGGCGAATATTTGGAAGACTACGAAGACCCGCGTAGCTGGGACATCGCCGGTTTGTGTAAGTGGGCTATGAGCGCCTTTCGAGTCAGCTTAAGTCCCGGTAAAATTAAACACCAGGAGCCGGAAGAGATTGAGGAGCAATTGATTTCAGCCGCTGCCGAGCAGGTTGATAAAAAAGATTGTTCGCAACTTTCCGAATTTTTGAGAAAAGATTTTGGCCTGCGTACATTTGCCGAATGGGCACGAGCGAAATTCGATATAAAACTGGACCTCGAGCAGCTCGCGAGTCTGAATATCTCCCAAATCCGTCAGCAACTTGGCGAGGAAACAGGAGCCAGGTACAAACAAAGGGAGATTGAGTATCCTGTTGAGTTTGCGATGAATATGGTTTACGGTCCGCAGGGCGCCAATGTATATGCGTTCGAGGCGTTGGCCGACTGGGCGAACAAAAAATACAACGCCGGCTTTTCGATAGAACGGATGCAGAATACCAAACCTAAGCAGTTGCACAAACAACTTCTTGAATTGAGTGAAAGCTTTAACAACGGCGAATTAGAGCGAGAGCTCGATAACAAAATTGCCGGCTTAGACACCAGCGAATTAGTAAACTGGGCTAATGAAAGATTCGGGGCCTCTTTGACTGAAGACGAGCTTGGTGATGGGCCACAGCGCAAGGAAATGATACTGGAGGCGGGACGGGAGTTTCTACGTGCGGAGTTAAGCGACCTTGAAAGATACGTTTTGATACAGGTTTTCGACAGCACATGGAAGGACCATCTGTATTCGATGGACCACCTGAAGGACAGTATCTGGATGCGCTCGATGGCGGAGAAGGACCCAAAAGTCGAGTATAAGCGAGAAGGGCATCGGATGTTCCGAGAGATGCTCGATACAGTTGAGGACCATGTTACGGATATTATCTTCAAGGTGCGTTTGGAAGCCGGTGCCAGGGCCAGAAGTGTCTGGAATGTCAGTCAAGCAGCCCACGATGAGGTTGGTCAATTTGCGATGGCCGAGCGGCAGCGGGCCGCTGCTCAGGCCCCGCAGGGTGAGCAAAAAGTACAGCAGATTCGGCTGGAAGGTCCGAAGGTCGGCCGGAACGACCCCTGCCCGTGCGGCAGCGGGAAAAAGTACAAAAAATGCTGCGGGAAAAACCTATAGAATAGTGTGTGGGACCTTTCTTGATTGGGGGTCAAGGTTTCATGTTAGATCTGCTATATTTCTACGTTTGATGCGACCAGCCTGGTCCAGTTCTTCCAGACGCCATAATAGATTGACAACCATGATGGGGATTTGCCTGATTCAAGAAGGCATTCAACAATTACAGGTTCTGTCGGCATTACATAAAGACGTCTTACAACCGTTAGCTTTCCGTGTTTTATCACACAGGCCCAGCGTGTTGGCCAAAGCGTTTCGGGGCGTGTTGTAAAAAGTTCGACAATGTGTCCGGCTATTTGCTTTTTTGTATATCGAGTCATCTTAGTATAAGCTGATTAAGCTAACATTAAGGCTCATCGTGGCCATAGTCGACGACATTGTCCATAGAGTCGTTTTCCATGTCGTCATCATCATCTTCTTCAATATCAACAATGGCAATGGGCTCTATATCCCAATTCCTCTCTTCGGGCGATTTTATACCTGCTTCTGCAAGTAATCGCTTTTGTGCGTATTCGTTTAGATCTTCAAACATTATTCTCATCAGTAACTTCCTTATCTGATTACACGGTAGACTGTTCACTCTTCCTAAATGCTAATCGGGTATCTTCTTGAGTGGCGAGGTCCACAGATAAATCTCGTGTTCGTCGTCGTCCTCATTAGAAGTAATCTTAACGGCCTTGTCTGGACTGATTCCTTCCATTCCAAAGTCATGCGAGACAATCCGTGAGCCGGGCTTGAGCTTCTCCAACTGCGGGATCAACTCCACATTCAATCCCGGAAGCAGGTAGAGAGTGATTACGTTTGCCTTGCTGAGGTCGAGAGTGAAGATATCCTTCTGCTCAATCCTAACCAGGTGTCCAACGGCGTTTTTTCGCACGTTTTCCAGAGACTCTTTCACACGCTGTGGGTCTATATCGTAACCTATTGCCTTGCAGCCGTACCTCTTGGCCGCCGTGACTACGATACGGCCGTCCCCACAGCCCAGGTCATAGACCAAATCGGTTTTTTTGATTTTTGCTAACTCCAGCATTTTGTCCACTACGACTTGGGGTGTAGGGACAAAATGGACATCCGGTTCACGGGTATCATCGCTTTGCTCGCTTACCTCCTCAGCTGATTGTTCCGTCCACTGATTATCTACTTTTTCGACTTGGCCTTCAAGACCTTTTATAGTTGCTTGTAATTCTTTGACCCATTCCTCATATGCACGAAGTTCCTCAGTTTTCTCTTTCAACTGTTTGCCAAGCCTTTCTACCTGTGCTTTGGCATCTTTTGCCTGGACAATCGCTGAGTCTCGCTCTTTGGTTAGTTCTTTGACCTGAACCAGCAAGTCATCATGTGCTTGTGTAAAAACAACCAATTCTGAGCTGGCTTTCTCCCAATTTTCGGAAATAGTATCTAAGGTTTCTTTTAGCTCGTCCCTCTCGCTTCGGATTTCCTCTATGATAGCCTTGACCTTCGCCAATTCAGCTTTGGCTTTTTCTGCTTCTGCAACAGCTTTGTCTCTTTCTTCTGCGGCATTTTTACAACCCACCAAGGTTAGCAGGCAAACTAGCAGAACCATAAACTTGAGAGTTACTTTTCTTCCATTCATTTCTTTGTTCCTTTAAATTCGTCCCGAAACAATTATTCAAAGATTCTATTCCATTGTCTTTGGTATCTGTTTTCCCAACTGCGCATGTGGTAGACGTAGCTGACTATCAGGGGCAGGACGCTTGTAGCTTCTGCATAAACCATCTGCTCATTTGCGTTGTCGACCTTGCCCCATGAGCGGGCCTCTTTAAGAGTGGAGCCTGAACAGGCGCCATCCCTGACATCAGCGACCGTAATCTGCACAGCGTATTTGTGCATATCGGCGGGTTTGCCCAGGACCTCGGCACAGATAACAGTATCCTGAGCGAAATTTTTTGGTACCCCGCCTCCAACAATAAATAAACCCGAAACAGAGGACTTGATTTTGATTTCCGTCAGCTCTCGAAAATCTTTGACCGAATCGATAGACACATGCGCATCTTCGTTTTCGTCCTGATGCTTTACGAGGCCGAAGCCGGCGCTGGAATCTGAAAATGCGGGACAGAATATTGGCACGTCATTTTCATAAGCAGCCTGCACCAGGGAATCCGGCTTTTTTGCCTTATCAACGAGATATTTGCCCATTTGTTTTATAAACTCTCTGGAAGAATAGGGTCTGGGATTGAGTGAGTCAGCTATTTCCTTGATGGTGTTGTCGCAGATCTGCAATTGTTCTTCGTCGATGAATGTGTCGTAGATTCTGTCGATGTACAATTCTCTTAGCATTTTATCATCTGCAAAAGGGCTTCCTTTGTAATGCCGGAATCCCAATGCCTCAAAAAAATCCATATCGACAATTGCAGCTCCAGTGGCAACAATCGCATCAACCATATTATGCCTGACCATATCGACATAGACCTTCATACACCCTGCTGCGCCGGAGCTGCCCGCTATGCAGAGAATAATCGTGCAGTCGTCATCATTTATCATCATGTTGAAGATATCTGCCGCGCTGGCGGTATCTCTTGCTGTAAAAGACATATCTCTCATGGCTTCGATTATCCGGGTCGAGTCAAAGGACTTTATGTCGATATGCTTTACAGGGTCTTTTAGAAAGTCAGTCTTTTCCATTTCAAGCTCCAAATTTATAGCTTAAAAGCGTGTATATGAGCTTGGCAGCCAGGAAGTCAGGCGCCTTATTTCTATCATCGGGGCACAATTCAACGACATCAAAGCCCACTATATCACTGTTCTCAGAAACGGCTTTTAAGAGGGACAAAACGTCATACCATGACAATCCTCCCGGCTCCGGTGTTCCTGTGGAAGGAATAATAGAAGGATCAAAGACGTCCAGGTCGATTGTTATGTAAGTGGTCCCGGATAATTTTGAGATGACTTTTTTGATCCAATCCTGCTTTGCGTGGATATCTTTTGCGAAAAAGACTCGACTTTTGTCCATTAAGTTTTTCTCAGAGGAATCCATGCTTCTGATGCCGACCTGAACGATGGGGCACATTTCTTTAGCTCTGGCCATAACACAGGCATGGCTATATTCTGAACCATTATACTCATCTCTGAGATCGGAATGGGCGTCGAGCTGCAAAATGGTGAGGTCTGGATGTCTTTGGGCATGCGGAGTGATAGAACCTATGCTGACCGAGTGTTCTCCTCCTATGACAACGACAAATTTGCCTTTTTCCATGTGATACCTGACTTTACCGGAGAGTGCTTCCACCAAATCTTCGGGAAAAGAGAATCCATCCAAAGGCTCATCCGTAAATATACCCTTTTTATAGATTTCAGAATCGGTCTCTATGTCGTATAGTTCCATGTTCGCAGAAGCTTCAATTATAGCGGCGGGGCCTTTGTCAGCTCCTTTAATCCAGGTGCTTGTACCATCATATGGGACGGGAATGATAACTATCGCCGAATTTTCCGGATTGGCATATTCTTTGGGTAAATATCCGAAGTTGACTTCCTCCTTCATAATAGTTTTCTCCGTTTAAAGGTGTTAGTCAAACAAAAATACCGCCAGTGCTACAGTGGTTGTCCAAAGTTTGCTTCTTCCCTGAGCGGTCTGTGTTATGTTGGATGTCCTAATAATTAATCCACTGGCCTTGTAAACCTGCTCTTTTTCCGACCAGGCCTGATTTGGGTCCAGCTCAAGACCTAATGTAGTTCCGAGCATCTCAGCTGCGAGGTCTTCTGACATATCAGCCGCTTCCTGACGGTTCATTCCGTAGCCGTGTACTTCGCTTAGGTATCCCCACTTGTTGTTGTCTTTGGGAATGGCTATTCCTACGGAGGAGGCAACCAATCTGCCGCGTTCATTTGTGTCAGCCTTTGCAAGCACGCAATGGCATATTTCTCCTGGAATCAGCCTTGTCAATCCCTTCTCACGGCTGATAACCTTGCATTTCGGCGGCAGAATCGATGATACCTGTACCAGGTTCTGGTGCGCGACTCCTGCCTTTCGCAGGGCTTCTTCGAACGATTTCAGTTGGTACCTGTGCCTGCCCACTCCCTTTGTTAGAAAGACCTTAGTTGGAACAAGACGACTCATTTGAAACTCCTAAATCCATATTTTGCATCATTTGTAAAGCGGCCGATTCGGTCATCACAGCGCTGCGTTCTATTTGCAGCAGAGTCAACATCCGGGCAGCGCAGTTTTCTGATTTCACTAACCATCCCAATATATTCACCAGTTGTTTTTCCCGTAAGACTTTCAACATTCCTTACTTTATCAAGCAAACAAAATATAATATTTTTTAGAAAAGTCAAATTTTTATTGACTATTTAGTCGAAATTGACTAAATAGTCAATATATGGGTAGAAAAAGCTCAAATACTGAAGTGACTCGAAGACAAAGAAAGGCCAAAAGGACTCGAAAGAAATTGAAACAGGCTGCTCTTGATATGTTTACCGAGAAGAGTGTTGACGCTACAACGGTTGAAGAAATTACGGAGAAGGCGGACGTAGGGAAGGGGACACTCTACCAGCATTTTGCGGATAAGGAGGAGATTGTTGTCACGCTTGTAGAAGATGCGGTGAGCCATCTGATTGAGCTTATTCGGTCGTATGACTCAGAGCCCGAGACGCTGGAAGAGATGTTGGAGCATCTACTGGATTCTCATTATCGTTTTTCAGTTGAAGCCCGTGAAGAGTTTCTTATGCTTTTCCAGGGCAAGTTATTACTGAGGCTCGAATCTGATACTCTTGACGAGCTTGAAGAGCCTTATCTGCATTACCTGGAAGAAATTGAGAATCAGGTTTCGGCCTACCTCTCACCAAGGATATCACCTTTAAAAGTACGGCGTCTGGCGTGTGCTGTAGCGGGATTTGTGTTTGGTTTTTTATCATTTGCTATGATTGGCATGAACGAGGAGGAAGTTGAGTCGAGCGTAAAACCTCTAAGACGAGCTTTCGTAGAGAGTTTGAGTACATTCCTTGGGCGGTAGGTCCGGTTTAACATGGCTATAAGACGAAGGTTATTAAGGATTTTGAGAGTATTAGTGAGTTGTGCAGGTTGAAATGGACGAAGGGCAAAACATTAAAAGCAAGCTAACACCGGCTGAAATACAAAGGTACAAGACCTTATTGCTTGTAAAACAAGAGGAGATACTTGGAAATGTTACGACCATGGAGCACCAATCTCTGTTGAGAGAGATGGGCGAGCTTTCAAATATTCCCAAGGACGTAATTGATGCAGGAACAGACAGCTTCGAAGTAGAGAATGTTCTGGGGCTAATGGACAGCGAGAGAAAACTCTTAGAGCAAATCAATGAGGCATTACAGCGAATTGAAGACGGCAGATACGGAATTTGTGAAGGAGATGGTGAGATAATCCCGAGAAAGCGGCTGGATGCAATACCGTGGGCCAAATATTGTATTGATTGTGCAAACAAGACGGAAAAAGGCCTTGTGCGGGGGGAAACATCCTTCGGCCGTTCAGGTTATGACTACGACACAGATAACGATGACGATCTAAACAATGGAGAATCCGCCTGGAGAGCGGAAAAGTTTTGAGTAAAAAAGATACGACCTGCAACTATTGATTGGTGATACTGATTGTGTAGAAATCAGTTGTGAGGGAAAACCAAATATAATGGGAACGTATAACTGAGTGAAGGCGGAGTTGATGGATTGTAATCCGCCTGTTAATTAACTTTTCTTACATGGAGGTCTTGAAATGGCGAAAAAGAAAAAGGCAAAAAAGAAAACAGCTGAGAAAAAGGCAAAAAAGAGGAAGAAGAAGTAAACATCTAATAGTCTAATTTTCGAAGCCATCAGTGCTTGGTCACTGATGGCTTTTTTAATTTCTTATGCTCAGCAAGCTCATGAGCTTGGTTATATGTGTAAAGGATTATTGGTGCGGTTGTCAGTGGCAACTGCGCAAAAGAAAACATCGTGCAGCGGTTTGCTACGCGATGTTTTCCGGAGGGGAGAAAATTTTATTATTTCCTGCTTTTTTGTTATCGGCAACAAAGCAAGGGCTACTTTAACTGAAAGTGGCCAAATTCTTCCGGCAGGCAAATCAAAATCCTCATTGTGCCAATAAATGTTACGCTATTGGTGAGCAAGGGCTTTTTATCAAATCGCAGAGTCCGAAACGACAAGCTGAAAAATTGTGGGATTCAGCGGTTTTTCGGTTTGAGGCATAAATAAGTTTTTTGCTTAGTCAAGACTCATTGGCTCGCGTGCGCGGCTGTGGCGGCGGTAAATCGTGATGCCTTTGCAGCCAAGCTCATAGGCCAATTTGTAGGCTTTATCGACGGCTGCGACCGACGCTTTTTGCCTGAAATTTATGGTCTTACTGACCGCTGCATCACAGTGCTCCTGAAAGGCGGCCTGCATCCGGATGTGCCATTCCGGCTTGATGTCATAAGCACACTTGAAGACTTTGCGAATTTTTGGTGGGATTTTTGTGATTTTTTGAATGCTGCCGGTTTTAGCAATCTGTTTTTCGAGGTCCCTGCTATAAAAGCCACCAAGCTGGGCAATTTGTTTGAAAATGGGATTTACCTGGAGCATTTTTGAGCCGTCCAATACCCGGTGTGTGAACACGAGTGAATAAGCCGGCTCGATGCCACAAGAGCAGTCTGCGATGATACTTATCGTACCGGTCGGGGCAACACACGTAATGGCGGCATTGCGAACCTTGCTGTTTCTTTCGCTCCTCCAGATGCTCTCATTCCAGTTTGGAAAAGGCCCTCGCTCGTTTGCAAGGGCACGACTGGCCTCGCGTGCCTTCTGGTTGATAAAGTTCATAATGGTGGCGGCGAATTCGACGCCGTGCTGCGAGTCGTAAGGTATTCTCTGCAAAAACAAACAGTCTGCAAAGCCCATAACGCCGAGGCCGATTTTGCGGTTTGCCTGGGCGAGGCGAACGGTATCTCTGACCGGATAATTGCATACATCAATAGTATTGTCCAGGAATCGCACTGCGAGTTTGACGGTTGCGGCAAGAGCCGGCCAATCGATGTCAGCTTTGCCGTAGGTAAATTTTACAAATTTTGTGAGGTTGATGCTGCCTAATGTGCAGGCCTCAAAGGGGAGCAATGGCTGTTCGCCGCAGGGATTGGTGGCTTCTATTCGACCCAGCGAAGGAGTCGGATTGTCACGATTGATTCGGTCGATAAAAGCTACGCCCGGTTCTCCTGTTTTGTGAGCACACTTGACAATAATTTTCCAGATGTCACTGACGGTGTAGAACCGGCGTGCTTTCGTGGAGGCAGGCGGCTTTTTGCCGGTCAACTTGTGCAGGTCATTTATTGTGTAGTTTGCGATATTGAGCCGTCGCGGCAATAAATACCTCTGTTGCGTGCGAGGATTTTTTACGATGTGCAAAGCCCGGCTGGATTTAAGTACATGCTTCATCCAATCGTCGGTGATTTTGACGGAGATATTGAAGTTGGTAAAGGCCTTTAAGTTTTGTTTGGCGTGCAGAAATTTTAGTATGTCGGGATGCTCGACGCTCATCATGCCCATATTTGCGCCGCGGCGAAAAGCCCCCTGTTGAATTGCGTCGGTTGTTTCTGAAAAGACCCGCCAAAAACTTATCGGCCCCGATGTTGTCCCTCCGCTGGATGCGACACGGTCGCCTGTCGGCCTTAACTTATCGAGAGAAAAACCGGTGCCGCCGCCGGCCTTTTGAATAAGTGCGGTCTGCTTAACGGCCTCGAATATCGCTTCTATACTGTCTTCAACCGGCAGGACAAAACAGGCGCTGAGCATTCCGTTTGGACGGTTGGCGTTCATAAGGACAGGGGAGTTGGGCAGGAATTTGAGCGATACGAGAAGGTCGTAAAATCTTCGGTGCCAACTCCTGACGTCGGCTCTCCGCTCACCATATCTGGTTTCAGCCTGAGCTATCAGGAAAGCTGCCCTGCTGAACATCTGTGCGGGTGTCTCGATGCATTTTCCCTGGTGGTTCCTGACCAGATACCTGTTTTGCAGGACAGTCAAAGCATTTTCGGTAAGGACAGGGGCCTGGCCTGGGGGCGGTGGTGTATCAAGTTCAGTCATTTTTTTGTGTCTCGTATATCGTATTTCGCTTATCTGTGCTTTGTTCTCTGTTTTCTGAGCCATCTGAGCCGAAAAACGTCGCGAATCCTTTCGGTAAACCGGATTCCCAGTCGCTGCGTGCTTGTCTTGAACTCGGCCCGCTGCAAATCGGCTGGTGTCGGTTTGGCTGGCAATTTGCCGAATATCGAAAGAAACAGACTCGCAAGCAAACTCAAAAACGAATTTATTTTGGCTCCCAAAGACATATTTGTAGTTTGTAGTTCATAGTTCGTGGTTCGTAGTATATGAATTAACCTACTACCCAACTACGAACACACTGTGCGAAAATTATCTTTGCACGGCTAATTTCAAGGAAGCTAATAACTCCCGGCCGGTGCGGCTTATTGTTTCGGGTTTGGCGAACAATTGATGCCTTTCCAGAATTTGCGGCTTGTGGTCGTAATATCTTTGCACTGCTTCTATGCCGCCTTCCGCGGCGCCACTGGTTTTATATTGACCATCCAACAGCCAGTTGCTTACTTCATCATCGTACTCAGCGGGATAAACAATAGCGGCCACAAATTTATCATCGCGGTATTTGGCCAGATGTACCTTGGCGCGGCAGGGCGGCGAGGCCTTGACCGCTAAATTAACGAGCGCCCTGAAATCCCCTCTTGCAGTTTCGAGCTCGCTTGAATAAAAGAACATTCCGGCCTCAAGCTGGAAGGTTTCCGCACGGACGCCTTTTAGCTCAAGTTTGCCGTCGGGACAGGCCTTGTGTATCTTGTAGACCTTGCAGTCCTTGTACTTCTCGCTTTCCAGAAGCTCAGCCACCTCTTCGGCGGTAAAGCCCACTCCCGCGTGGTCGCCGAAGTCGAAGACATATAAGCCAACATATTTTTCGGGTTTTTCAATTTTAGGCAATTTCATAATTGTTTTATTATAACCACGGATTACACGGATTACACGGATTTTTTGGTCGGCCCACCCGACGCTAACTCGACAATACAGAGATGACTTCGCCCGCGGTGGCGATTTTCATAATATATCCCTCGATTGCGCTTTGCTCCGCTCGGAATGAGGAGTTTGTGGTTTGAGGTCTACTTTTTTTTCACTATTAGTTTTGCGAATCTTCTTTTTCCTACCTGTATGACCATGCCGTCGGCGGGTGTTATTCGAGCGTTGGGGTCGTTGACTTTATTGCCGGCAATGGTAACTGCTCCCTGAGCTACCATGCGTTTTGCTTCTCCACCAGTCTCGACAAGCTTGCAGGATAATAATAATTGTTTAACTGAAATAGGTGTGTCTACGATAACCACGTCCGGAATGTCGTTGGGAAGCTGGCCCTGCGCGAAGACTTTGTCAAATTCGGCAGCGGCTGTATCAGCGGCAGCTTCGTTGTAAAACTGAGAGACAATTGTTTTGCCGAGCAGGACTTTTGCTTCTTTCGGATGTGTTTTATCAGGGTTGACGAGTTCGG
>DATLBB010000253.1:0-9914 GCA_035527155.1 Sedimentisphaerales bacterium | reverse complement strand
CATTAACGCTGGTCCAGGCGCATATTGACCCTAACACGGTTGACCCCAATACAACGGGACTGATACGAATAGTTGAAAAGCTAAAAATAAAGGCCGATGATACGGTGGCCGAATTACTCGCTAAGATAGAAGACTTTAATGATCTACAACTCCGATTCGACGATGCGATGGCCGAGACCAAGCAAAAAGAAGATACGTGGTTTGCCGATAAAGAAGAATATCGCCTGCAAGTTGACAGGTTTAAGCAGGATTATAATGACCTTGAAGTCCTGCTGGAAAAGACCTCAGAGGAACGTGTTCAGGCCCTTATGGCCCAACTGAGGGAAGCAAAGGCCAATTATGAACAGGAACACCAGGAGAAGCTCAGGATTCAGGCACAATTGAAAATGACCCAGGACAGGATGAACCTGTGCCAGGACGAGCTCCACAAGATTGTTCCGCTGCCTGACGGCGAGGTGGCGGCCCATAAGAGCGACGGCAAAATAATACTGGTTGATGGCCCGGCCAAAGTTGTGCATCTGAATATCGGAAGGGTCGACCGTGTTTATCCAGGCTTAACCTTTGCGGTTTACGACAAAAATATGCCTATACCACGGGACGGCAAGGGAAAGGCTGAAATCGAAGTGTTCAGTGTTGAAAAAAACATATCAGCGGCACGAATTACAAAGTCGGAAATAAAAAGGCCAATCATAGAGGATGATATTATCGCAAATCTAATTTGGGATAGTGACAAAACAAACGTATTTGCGATAGAAGGCGAATTCGATATTGATGGCGACGGCAAGATTGATAACGATGCAGTCGGTAAAATAAAATCACTTGTTGAAAAATGGGGCGGCAGAGTGGCCGATAGCATCTCCATCGAGACAGACTTCCTGGTTCTTGGCAAGCCGCTGAGCGTTCTCAGAAGGCCGACTCTTAGCGAATTAGAAATGGACCCAATGGCGATGGAAAGATACAATGCTTCACAGCAAAACCGCGGTCAGTACGAGGAGATTCAAAGCCAGGCACAGGCCTTGTCGATACCTGTATTTAACTACGAAAGATTCCTGTTTTTCATCGGCTATAAAACACAGTCGGGCAGGGCCGGAGCGTTTTAGGCAGTGGTCGGCACAAATTAAAGAATCGAGTATCGGCTGTCGAGTATCGAGTTACGAACTACGAGCCCGGTTTCACACCAATCGAGGCAACAAAAATCTCGCCTGTGTACTGGGGAGCGGTGCTCTCAGAAGTGAAGCCTTTTTTTACGGCAACGAAAGTAACGGTATAGTCTGCTCTGATAGCTGCGCCGAGCGGCTCACCTGTATCGCAATCCAGTCCGGATGGAATATCTACCGCCAAAACAGGGCAATTCCGGCCGTTTATGCTCTCTATCAATTGTTTGTATTCATCACTGAGCTGCCCACTCAATCCGGTGCCGAAAAGAGCGTCAACGAGCATATCAGCACCAGCCGTGAAGGCTTTAACCCGGCCGGCAATATCGCTACTCTTTAGGTTTAACTGTTCAATCGGCTGACCTGACCGCTCTAAAATATCGAGGTTTGTTTTTGCGTCGCCTTTGATTTTGTTTCGGTCGCCGCATATCGCCACGGTAACTCTGAAGCCGCTGTTTAACAGGTGCCTGGCAATCACGTATCCGTCACCGCCGTTGTTTCCTGTACCGCAGAATATACAAACCTTCGGCTCGCGGACGCCGGCCAGCTTCTCTTTAATCAATTCGGCACAGCTTCGACCGGCGTTTTCCATCAAAACCACACCGGGAATCCCGAGCGTATTTATCGCCCAGGAGTCAAACGCCCGAACCTCATCTCTGCTCATCACAACACACTTTTTATCCGGCAAATATTTCTCCATAGCAACTTACTATACACTATGACTTGAATATGTCAATTTACACAACTTCTGCAAGCGTGATAATGTATAATAGCTACTTACTTCCCTGAAAAAGGCTATACTATACTACAGGAGACGGGTAGAAACCTATTTACCGAGTAGATTTTCATTTACCAAGGCCTTCTCTATAGTGGACCGCGTTTTCTTTTCCCACGGCTCTACGTTTGGCGGCAAGGGCATCAAATAAGATGTGATTAAGGGACGTTTTATTTTCATACCAAGAATGCGACCAATACCTTCAAGGACATCATGTCGCATCCACGTTTTCTCATCGTCCACATATTTGTACAGACGGCGAATGTCCTCTCGGGCCCCTACATTTTTCAAACCTGAGATGGCGATGTGAACTCTCTGGTAATTGGGCGGCGCTTTATCAATCAGGACTCTGTAAATCGGAAGGTACGCTTTGGCGCGGGCAGTCATATTCTTTTCCATACCCCAGGCGCCACACCTCTCGGCCCATTGAACATCCTGATACATTTTCCAAAAAAGCTGGTTCTTGGGGGGCATGAATACCTCTTGCCCCCTAACCAGAATCCGACGGTCCTTGGAAGGCTTGAAAGGAGTACAGAGATGGTCGTTGAAATCGCCCACCGCCATCTGGATTCTTTTGGGCGTAGGATTTATGCGAAGCAGAGAAGCGAGAGCTGCACGCCGTAGCCATTTATTCTTACACTTCATGTAAGGCAAGAACATTTTCTCATCCTCCTTGGAGGCAAGCTGTGAAAGAAGCACAAGAACCAGACCTTTCACGAGTTTATCCTCGGCTTGGGGAAGGAAAGCACATAGCTCATTGAAGACTCTCTTTGTGGCAGAACTACAATTCTCGTGCTGCATTTTGCTGTCTGTCGCGGGCAAGATTGCTCTCATATTGTTCACGATAGCCAATTGGCCATCCCGCCTCCGAAGAACAAGAAGCACAACCTGTTTTTCTGCAAACGGAATACCAAGGTCGCTTGGCCAAATAAAGATGGCTGATTTGAGAAAGAGCTGATTGGGGATTGGAGCACCATCACTCTTTAAAACCGTGATAATCTCTGCCTCAAAATCGATTATCCCGAAGGCTGACTCGTCAATTGGAGTTACTCGCGCCTTTACAACAATTTCCGCCTTCTGAATCAACTGGTCGAACCGCCCAGCGCCGAACAAAATTGCATACGATTGTACAGGAAATAGCAAGCCCAAGAGCAATGCCAATCCGGCAAACTGTATGGCTCGGACAGTTCTTCTTTTGCGTGAATTATTTGTCAATCGCAATTCACTTGCCGTCCGACACATGGTCGTCTTTCCTTCCTAAGCTGATATTTTCCCATTTAATACTCATCACCCAGGAGTCGAATGCCCGAACCTCATCCCTGCTCATCACAACACACTTTTTATCCTGCGAATACTTCTCCATAATCAGGCATTATACATTATCTCGCGAAGCTGTCAATTGACACAAGTTCTGCAGGCAATTACAATACCACGTTGTTAGTGTTTGGCAGGCGGTTTTATCGCCGGTTAACGCAATGCAATATACTCGATACGACAGATGCAGATATTATTGACAAACGACGACGGTATTTTTGCACCGGGTCTGGCTGCAATTTATAAAGAGCTTGTCAAAATGGGTGATGTGACCGTAGTTGCACCGTCAGCCAGCCGGTCAGGTGCCAGCCACAGCATTACATACGCTCAGCCGTTAGTATGCAACAAGGTTGATATTAACGGTCAGTTCGTCGGTTTTAGTGTCCAGGGCTCCCCTGCCGATTGCGTCAAGCTCGCGGTTATGCAGTTGCACGAAGGCCCCATAGACCTGCTTGTCGCCGGCATAAACAACGGCGCCAACGCGGGCATAAACGTTTATTACTCCGGCACGGTCGCTGCTGCGATGGAGGGCGCCTTCTTAAAAATCCCAGCCGTCGCAATGAGTCTTTCTGTTGAGGCCCCCGGCGTGCCCGGAGATTTCGAAAAGGCGGCCAAACACTGTGCCGGAATCCTCAAAAAGCTTATGCCGCTCAAAAGCGGCGATGTTATAAATATCAATATACCGCAATTATCAAAAGGCGAGCCGAAAGGTGTAAGGGTCGTGCCGCAATCAAGCAAAGGCTTCGACGAGTATTACATCCAGCAAAAAAACGAACAGGGTCAGACCGTTTTTCAGTTGGCCGGCAATGGGCACCATCTTGACGACACGCCTACCGACACAACTTCTCTGGAACTTGGCTTTATAACCGTAACGGCCCTGGCTTCTGATATGACAGACCACGAGAAGACAAGCCGGCTTGAGCAGATAAAATGGTGAGCCCCATTAAAAGTCAGCACTGGAGGTGTAGCAGTCGCACCTGCCGTTATTTCTAACGGGGTAAGCTGCTCTCTATGAGAATAGAAGTAGCTTGTGCCGGCTAAAAGAGCATAATATCGTTATTTTGCAGGATTTAGCGGGAGAATTTAAGCTATGAAAGCGTTGCTCAAAAAGAAGGCCGAACGTGGACTCTGGCTGGAGGAGCTGCCCATACCAGAGGTCGGCATCAATGACGTGCTCATAAAAATTCACAAGACCTCAATTTGCGGCACTGATGTTCATATCTTCAACTGGGACGCCTGGGCCCAAAAGACGATAAAGCCACCTCTGATTATTGGTCATGAGTTCGTAGGTACTATTGAGAAGATAGGCAGTAATGTGCATGATTTCGAGCCGGGTGATATTGTCAGCGGTGAAGGGCATGTCGTCTGCGGACGATGCAGGAACTGCCTGGCCGGCAGAAGACATCTTTGCAGAGACCCAAAAGGTATCGGTGTAAATCGAGATGGCGCGTTCGCTGAATATTTAGCCATACCGGTCACTAACGTATGGTATTGCGACCCTAACATACCCACGGATGTCCTTACCTGCTTTGACCCTTTTGGCAACGCCGTGCACACGACCCTATCTTATGACCTTGTTGGCGAAGACGTACTGATTACCGGTGCCGGACCCATCGGTTGTATGGCAATAGCCGTTGCCAAACATGCCGGCGCTCGCTACGTGGTGATTACCGACATAAATCCATATCGTCTTGAACTGGCCCGAAAAATGGGGCCTACGCTGACAGTGGATGTCAGAAATGAAAGAATCGAAGATGCCGTCAAGAAGCTCGGTATGAAGGAGGGTTTCGATGTTGGTCTTGAAATGTCAGGCAGCCCCGACGCATTCAAGAGTATGCTTGTCAACATGTGCCATGGCGGTAAAATCGCCCTGTTAGGCATAATGCCGGAAACCGCTATTGACTGGGATTATGTTGTCTTCAACAGCCTTGCGATAAAGGGAATCTATGGCAGGCAAATGTACGAAACCTGGTATAAAGTTACGATGCTTATTCAAAAAGGTCTCGATATCAGCCCGCTTATTACTCACCGGTTTCACTATACCGAATATATTAAGGGTTTTGAAGTTATGTGCTCGGGAAATTCAGGGAAAGTCATTTTGAACTGGACTGAGAAATAAAAAGTTGTCTTGTAACAATTGCAGGGGACAGGACATGTTTGGAGCGATGAAATCTCATATATCCGGCGAGCTTGAACAGATAAGAGAAAACGGCCTCTACAAGGCAGAACGAGTTATAACCAGTCCGCAGCGGGCTACTATTACGATCCAGGGCGGACAAAAAGTCCTCAATTTATGCGCCAACAATTATCTGGGACTGGCCGACCATCCTGAGGTCATTCGGGCCGCAGTGGAAAGTTACGCCAAATGGGGATACGGGCTGTCCTCCGTTCGCTTTATTTGCGGAACGCAGCAGATACACAAACAATTGGAGGAAAAAATCACTGAATTTTTAGGCACAGAGGACACCATCCTGTATTGCTCCTGCTTCGACGCCAACACCGGTTTATTCGAGACCTTACTCACGGCAGACGATGCTATCATCAGCGACAACCTTAACCACGCCAGTATTATCGACGGCATACGCCTCTGCAAGGCCCAGCGGCTGCGCTTTGAAAACTGCAATATGCAGGATTTGGAGGACAAATTAAAGCAGGCCCAATCTGCACGCTTTCGGCTGATTGCGACCGACGGGGTCTTTTCGATGGACGGAACTATAGCCAGACTAAAGGAGATTTGCGAGCTTGCAGAAAGATACGACGCCCTCGTAATGGTCGACGACTCACATGCTGTCGGAGTACTCGGCCGGCGCGGCCGGGGCACGCACGAATACCGAGGTGTAATGGGACGCATCGATATAATCACCGGCACATTAGGCAAGGCGCTCGGCGGCGCCAGCGGGGGCTACACCAGCGGAAGAAAAGAGATTATTGAGATGCTCCGTCAGCGGTCCCGGCCTTACCTTTTCTCCAATACCTTAGCACCGGCTATTGTCGCCACATCGCTGAAGGTGCTCGACATCCTGTCTGCTTCCACTGATTTGCGAGATAAGCTCCAGGACAACACCCGTTATTTTAGGGAAAAAATAGTTAGGCTCGGATTAAACGTTCTCCCCGGCGAACATCCAATCGTGCCGATTATGCTTGGCGATGCGGTCCTTGCTCAAAAGATGGCAGAGAAGCTCTTGGACAAGGGCGTTTACGTAATAGGGTTCTCCTATCCTGTTGTTCCCAAAGGAGCTGCGCGAATCCGCACCCAGATATCCGCAGCCCACAGCCGGCAGGACCTGGATTTTGCCATCGAGAAAATCGGCGAGGTCAAAAAGGAACTGGAAATCTGACTGCCAAAACGGAATTTTGCGGGAAAAAAGAAAAAAATTGATGATTTTAACACTTGACATAGTTGACCCGGCCTAATATAATTATAAATGAGATGTTCTCAATATAAAGGGAACTGTAAATCTGAGAGAAACGTCAGCTACATTTTGCTTATCCTGTGATTGAATAGCGAAGTGCCGATAATAAGGCAAGAGCTACATTTTTTAAGATTCTTTTTCATCGTGAGATTTTGGGCTACCGGCCGGAAAGGTGGAAACGAAATGGAAAAAAGAGCTTTTACACTAATTGAGCTGTTGGTGGTAATTGCAATCATCGCATTGCTTATGGCGCTTCTGATGCCTGCCCTTGAACTTGCGAGGGACCAGGCCATGGCTCTCTTATGTGTTAACAATTTAAGGAACCTGGCGATGGGGTGGTTTACATACACAGTGGACAATGAAGGTGAATTGATGGGCGGCCATAGGCCCGGGGACAGTGATTTCAAAAATCCTATAAAATATCCAGATGGATTCTGGATCAATCCTCCCCATGATGCGGCCGGGACTTACACAGGCGATTGGACCCCACCCAATCCCCCTCCCTTTCTTGACGAAAAGCTCAGAGGCATAAAAACGGGTAAACTTTTTCCTTATGTTAAAGACGTTGACTTATTTCACTGCCACGCTGACGCAAGGATAGACATACCTGATCAGCAGGCTTGGTGCAGCTATTCGGTCGCCGGGGGCATGAATGGTGAAACGGCATACGATAACAATGGTAAGTCATTCCCAGACAGAGTGGCCGAAATATTTGATGAGATATTGAGACCTGCCCAAATGTATGTGTTTGTGGAGGAATCCGATAACAGGACATGGAACGTAGGTTCCTGGATCATAAATTTCAACGCCGGTGAGTGGATCGACCCGTTGGCAGGGTGGCACAACGATAGAAACACGCTGGGTTTCGCTGACGGCCACGCAGAAAAGATCAGATGGCAGGACGAGCGCACAATTCAAATGAATGAGGAACAGCTATTCAACCAAGTCCATTTCGGCAGCCCTGACCTGGCATATATGTTGCACGGCTATGTAAGAGGCAAGAACAAGTAAGACTACCTCCCATACGAAAGGCAAGACGACGTTGTGAACTTGCCAGACTTGTCAGATGCTGTGCCATTATGAAAGCAGCGAGAGCGACTTTATCAGAATTTATATCCCGCCACAGACAAATTTTTCCTATAATACAAATCTCGCTGAATCGGTATATTTTAGAGGTACTGGCCAATGTTCAACATTTTTCAACAGCCGTGGACACTGCTGATTGCAGCCATTGTTGCCTGGCTCATCCTGCTCGTAATCCACGGTGACAGCCGCCTCTGGTGGCAAACGCATCTCGTAATCTTCCTTGCGGTTGCTATTTTTGCCCTGGATTTCTTAGTCGAAGCAGGCCTGTTCAAAATCAGCAAAGTACTTACTATCATTATCCAGGCCACACTGGCCTTAGCTATCGCTGTCCTGCTTACCTTGCAGATAATCCACGTAATTCTTACCTACGAACGCCACTGGTGGCAATGGCTTTTGCCAATAATACTTGCAGTGGCCGCTTTTGGACTGGACTTCGTTGTCCAGACCGATTTGGAAAGAATCAACGCGCTAATCAGCACAGTGAGAAAGGCGACGGAACAGGAGAACTGTGATGCTATCGGAGCGATTATTTCTGCAGATTACAGCGATTCATATCATAATGGCAAAGATGATTTGATGAATCACTGCCGGCGGCTGCTGTCGGAGCCGCTTGTTGAAAAGAGCATGAAGATGGGTTTGACAGTAGAGATATCGCCGCCCAGGGCCGCAGTAACCTTGACTGTTATAATTCATTTTGACAAGCAAAGCCGTGTTTATAGAGAATATAGGCCATTTGTGATACTAAAAATCCAATTTGACCTGCACAAAGAGCAGGGGAAAAGGTGGCTTGTCAACCGGGCCGAAATACTCGAAATCGACAGACAGCCTGTCAAATGGCGAGACATCAGGTAATGCCCACGGCGTGAGCCTAATCTGCATAGAAAGACATCGCATTTAGCCAACTATTTGCGCACAAACGCCAAAAAATACATCCGGCGGCAATTAACCGGCCAAAAAACATTTTCTCGACTCGAACGGCACGGTTTGGTATACTTAGATAAATGTGAAACCAGGTTTTTGGTGAATATTAGCTGATTCGGAAGGAAAATGTATGGATTACCGAAGAGTTATCCCGTGCCTGGATGTGAAGGACGGCCGATTGGTTAAGGGTGTTCACTTTGTTAAGTTGAAAGATGTGGGCGACCCTGCGGAAAGTGCCGCCGTTTATAGCGAGGCTGGGGCCGACGAGCTGGTATTTCTGGACATCACCGCCACGATTGAGAACAGAAAAACCCTCCTCGATGCCGTTAAACGAACGGTCGAGAGAATTTCGGTGCCGCTGACCGTCGGCGGTGGAATCCGGAACTGTCAGGTCATTGAAGAATTGATGGATTTAGGCGTATCAAAAGTATCCATTAATACCGCTGCTGTGCGAAATCCGGACTTTGTTAAAGAAGCAGCGAACGAATTCGGCAGCGAGAAAATCACTATTGCTATCGATACGTGCAGCAATTCACAGTTGCCATCCGGCTTTGAAGTTATAATCAGTGGCGGCACCGCCGGCACAGGTAGTGACGCCGTCGAGTGGGCCAAAAGAGTTGAGGATTTAGGTGCCGGTGCAATCCTGCCGACAAGTATGGACTCTGATGGTACACAGTCCGGTTACGATATTCCAATGACCAGGGCGATAGCTGATGCGGTAAATCTGCCTGTAATTGCATCGGGCGGAGCCGGAAGCCTCGAACACCTATACCAGGCCATTGTTGATGGAGGTGCCGACGCCGTCCTTGTAGCCTCAATAGCCCACTTCGGCAAGTACACCATAAAGCAAATGAAAGAGTACTTAGCCGAACGCCAAATACCAGTGAACCTTTGATTTGTATTACCTCTTTACAGCCCACATAGTCCGAAAAGGAAAGACTATTCTTGTATCTTTCGTCTTGCGTTTTGTTTCAGGCAATTCCGAAAAGTTGCTACCCAAAATTGTCGATAGGAGGAGGGTGCAATCGCTATCGGGTTGCTCATCACGTTGGAAGCCCCGACCGGGCTGCAGGAGGCGGCGTTCACAACTTACTTCTAACGGGGCTCACTGAAGAGGTTGGCGATGTTTGGCAAATTGAAAAAAGACAAATTGCCCTTGAAAATCGAGCTGTTTACCATTCGCTGGTATCCGAGTAATAGAAGCTGTGCCAATAACCGCCGGCGAAGGTTTAATCCTCAGCACATGCCGCC
>DATLBB010000252.1:0-20642 GCA_035527155.1 Sedimentisphaerales bacterium | reverse complement strand
CGCCGGTTTTTTTTGCGATAAAGAAAATATGTTACCACCTCTGCCAGCTCTTCTGCGACGGCTATATCCGGCTGCCCCATCCTGCTAAGAGCGTTGCTGATAGCCCCTATGACTTTCGTGTGGAGGTATTCTTCGATACCGCCGTCTGCCTTTTTGACTTTAAGCTGCATTTATATACCCTCCTGTTTCATCCGTGATAAAATTTAACATTGTTTCAGCCCATCCATGGCTGCAATGCAGCAGATAGTTTCTATTTCTTATAATTGAAAAGCGTTAGCTGCTCAAGGGGCTCGGCTTTAGCAATAACGCGACTTACTTCCTCAATCAGTTCGCCTGCATCACTGAAGTCACGATAGACACTTGCAAAACGGATATATGCAACGTTGTCAACCGCGCCAAGGTGCTTCATTGCACTTTCGCCGATAAAAGCCGATGAGACCTCCTTATCAAATTTCTGGAATATACTCTCTTCTACCTTATCTGCTATTTGTTGAATCCGGGCAGCAGAGACAGGTCTCTTATAACAGGCTTTCTGCAAACCTGCAACAACTTTGTCCCTTTCATAAGGTGTCCGAGAGTCGTCTTTTTTCACGACGTAGAGCTTAAAGCTCTCACCTATTTTCTCATAGGTTGTGAAACGTTTTTTGCATATCAAGCACTGTCGCCGGCGTCTGATTATTCTGCCGGCATCGCTTGAACGTGAATCAACAACCCTATCGCGGTCTTCCTTGCAAAAGGGACATCTCACAAGCCAGGCCCACCTCAATCCCGATTTATGGGGACGCCAAAAACTATTTTTATCTTATCAGGACAACACCATATATCGCAATTGGATATATTCTAATACCAACATATAGTATGTCAAAAAGATTTTTATAGCAAGCTGATAATAGGGTGAATCAGGGGCTGTTAAATTATATTTTGGCGGCCCTTAATTTGTGGCTGGATAAGCAGTAACGGAAAAAGCTAAGAAAAACTCACAGCTCTTTTGGCGTGCGATTTTTTATAAAAAAAAGCCCCCGCGCCAGGACGCGGGGGCCCAACTCGGAAAGAAACTCACATACCCCCCCCGAAGAATTCTATGTTCACTCCCGCCAGGCTATTGCCCAAGGCAGGATTATTAGATTGGGCTAACGGCCTCAATCAATAGCTTTATATTTTGCCCAACCTCAATTAAAGTATACTATAGAAATCGCGAAGGGGCAAATTAAGAGAGCTGTTTTTTGGTTTTTGTAAGACCGATAAAACTGATGCCCGATGTTCGATACTGGATGTTAGATGCTCGTTGGTAGCTGTTTGCAATGCTTGAGAGTCTTTTTTACCTGCCAGCGGACGAAATGCGGAGCGCCACAGAGAAAGTAGATTCCGATTACAAGTAGAATCAGCCAGTCCAGAATTTGTTCGACAGTTAATATCTTTGAAGTAAAAATCTGAACATACCCAGGTGAAGAGGATGTGGCTTTAGCCATTGAAAGCCTTACGACCACCCAGATGATTGTTACGACAAGCTTATAGAGACAGAAGAGCCCGGCGACAACTGCGACGAGGCGAAATGCTACGGGCAGCCATTGTATTTGGACATCCGGGCCCGGGAGGTCGGCGGTGCCAACAATTTTATCGGCCCACTTGTCGCGGTGGTATATGAGCACGTATATGCTTGCCGCAAGACATAAAGAGATAAACAGGAACAAGACAATAGATAACATTGAAAATTCAGAGCGAGCATCGGAAAGCAATGCAAACGGTATGGTGATTAAGATAGTGCATAAGTAGAAAGCCAAGTATAAGGCTATTCCTGTGAGGACAATTTTTGCGAGTGAGTGCATTTTATTCATTGTTGGGCCTTTCTGAATTGGCGATGGGCGAGTTTGCGGGTTCTGTTTTTGGTGTGATCGGCTGATATTGGATGATGCTGTGTCTGAATTGCCATCGGACAAAATGCGGAGCGCCGCAGAGCAGATAGACGGCTAATATTAATTTAAGAAAATTGTATATAATTGCGCACCACTTCGAGAAGGGCATCAGAAGTGTCTTGGGATAGCTATCGAAGAGAAAAATTTCGTTGATTAACGGTCCGATACGTATAGGTACGAGTAAGACATTTCGTATTGTGGGAATGGAGGCCGATATGAGTATGAGGCCGCAGAAGACGGCGGCGACGCGAAGTGATGCGGCCAACCAAAGAGCTTCAGTTGCAGGGTTTAGCTGGTCGCCCGGGCCTGCCATTTTGCGGGCCAGGCTGTCGTTGTTGAAGATTAAAAAGAATGTGGTAACTGCGATAAAAACTGCGAATACAGTGAAACATAAGGTGTCGATTAGGCAGGATGGAAGGTTGAAAGAGGGTATGACGTGAGTCAGGTACCAACATAGGGTTACAACGGCGTAGATGCCTAAACTAACAAGACCTGCTTTAGCGATTATTTGCATTCTGGTCATTTGTAGGCCTTTCCGCATAGGATAAAAGATAGTCATATTGTATGTATAAATTCCGTGATGTCCAGAAAAATACTTTGGCGGGATGCGAGATGCTAAATAGAAAATTTGTTAATTGGTTAAAGGAGAATTTAGAATTGGAGGAGTGGATTCCTGCTCCTTCGACTTTGCCCAGGACAAGTTTCGCAGGAATGACAGATGATGAGTGATTGCCATCCCCAAGCCCTTTGGGCTTGAGGCTGCCACCCCGTCTAAGAGACAAATCCCACGTGAAACGTGGTGCTAAGTATTTTTTGAGATTGCTTGGGCCTACAAAAGAAGCCTCGCAATGACGTTTTCATATTACGTCGGCGTGGTGGTGAGCCCTCTACAATGGTTTTATGTTTCTTCGATTTTGGCTTTGCTTTTTAGTTTATCCAAGAAGTTGTCAATGGCTTTTGATTTCATCTTCTCTTTGAGTGCGTCTACTATATGGTCTTTTACTTCCTTGAGGTCGGGCAGGACGGGGGGTTTTCTGTCATAGACTTTGGCTATGTGGAAGCCGAAGCGGGTGCGAAAGACGTTGCTTGTCCGGCCAATATCCAAGTTAAAGACCACATCCTCGAACTCTTCCACCATTTGCCCTCTTGTGATATAGCCGAGGTCGCCGCCATTTTCGGGGCAGTCGGAATACTTTTGGGCCAATGTTTCAAAAACCGCGCCTTTTTTCAGTTCATCCTGTGCTTTTCTTATCACATTTTGAGCGGCTTCTTCATCAGCCTGCCAGCTTATGTGTTTTACAATATGGCCGACCCTGATTTGTTCAGGGGATTTTAGTTGCTCTTTGTTTTGGTCATAGTATTGCGAGATAGCTTCCTGTGATGGCTCGGTTAGGTCTTTGCAGACATCTTCGAGCCTCCGCTCGACCCTCATCTGCATCTTGATGACTTCTTTTATTTTACCATCGTCCTTAGCATCAAAATCTTTGTAAAACTGTTCCTGGTCGGCGTATTGCTCTTTTATTTTGGCTAAAGCAGATTCTACTATGTCTTCCGGTATCGGGTCGCCGTGCTTTTTTGCATCCTGTTTGATTAAGGCCATTTCGATTACATTTTCTTTGGACCAATCAAGCAATTGTGCTTTTTGCTGCTTGGGGTCCTGGTCCTTGAAAGCCTGCTCATAATGGGGTCTTAAGCGTTCAAATTCCTGCTGTATTGCCGAATCTTCAATTTTTTCGCCATTAACAATTATAGTCATATTTCGTACCTCGTATCTGACTTCACGCTTCGTCCTTTGTAGGTTTTGCAAAGTAGTCGGGGTCCTTTGCCAACTTTTCCCTGGCCTCGGCGGTCATCATCGCAAAGGCCGGGTGGGTGCTCTCCCAGGCCCGCTTGCTAAAAGGGCTTTGCCGCATTTTTTCCACTTCGCCGGCGACCTCGTCAAAGTAACTGCCGTAGATGTGCAGCGAATCGCTTATATCGACGTATCTTCCCACTTTCACCGGCTGATTTATTTTCTGTGAAATTCGCTCGGCAATAATCCTCTGAAGGTCTGTGAGGGCGTAGACGTTCATGAACCAGGCCTTGTAGAGGTCCCTGCTTCGCCAGTGCGTATTCATATTAAGTGAAAGTCGGCCGGCATCGTCCGGTACGAGGCGGCACCATATCCTTTGAAGGCAGGGAGGGTCGTCTGTCTGTGGGTCGGCGGTGGGCATCCAGGTTACGGCCTGGGCCCTGCGGCTGTGTCCGGCCTGTGACAAGCGGTCAACAATATACTGAATCTGGTCTACTTTCTTGAACGGCTTGGGCGAGTCGGCGCTTCGTATATCCTCGACGGGAGAATACGCAAACAACCTTTCGTGGTATGTATAGGTCCATTTGCCGGCAGCAGGGTCAATCCAGTGGTCGTGAATACCACTGAGCACTTCGAGTCGATACGACTCAAGCTCCTCAGGCCCGCCTGGAAAGTTCTTGTGAATCCTCGGCTCTCCGAATGGGTCGGTGATGGTAACGATAACGGTTGCGTCTTTGCTCGGCGGGTCTTCGGGCTTGTCGTACTGGGTTTTGAGCTCGAGGCCCTTATCCCATACCGCAAGGACCGCTTTCTCCCATGCCTCGGGCAGACAAACAGCGGTTATCGCAATTACAGGTATGTTTGCAACCGGTAGAGCAGCAGTCATTCGTAGCTCTCTTCCTGGAATAATATTTTTAAGTGGTTGTTGGAAAAGAAGTTGAAAATAATCAATTAGAACGTTTAGCTCACTTATCTATACCCAAAATCAGCACAGGAATATCTATATCCGAGACTCCTCGTTTCTCCAAATCCCAAACAAACTGCTCGAAATAAGATACTCCTGTTGACATTTCATCAACAAAATTCTTCATAGGGACGATTTCAATACCCGTGTCAATGAAACCGAGATTATGGAAGATCGTCATCTTTGCACAGATATTATATACCATGAAGGCGTATTTGCCGAACTGTATCTCAATACCAAGTCGCTTTTTGACAAAATCCATTTGACGAAATGCACCTTTGTTCAATGGTTTTGCCCTATATTCGTCCGCATAAAAGTTAGTAGGGTATTCGCATTTGACTCTTGGAGAGGACCAATCCTTGTCTAAAAACAGGTCTTTAAACTTCTTATTCAATTTCTTAGGGCTATACAACATACGGTTTCGCATAGTTTTTTCTTTGCTCTTCTTCGTTTTACATTTTGATGCGTTTATTTTTCCGATAATAGTTTCTACTTCCTGTAGCAAATCCGGATACTTTTTCTTAACGGTTTTTAATCCTTTGTTAAAGGAATATCTCCCGGCAATTATCATTTGAACAGAACCTCCTTGCTCTTTTCCCTATCCCATTTTTTGGGAATCTGACAGATTTTTTCTCTGCCTGTTGGTTTATGGATAGGCTTCCCCAAAGAACGAACTCTCAATATCCCCGCGTAATAGTCTTGTATTCTCTTTTTTGATATTTCTACATAATCCGGTTCTTTTTCGCATCCCATCGCGCGGCGATTATGCATAAGGGCTCCTATAAGAGCAGAGCCAACTCCTGCAAAAGGATCGAGCACCCAATCGTCTTCATTTGTCAACGCAAGAACGCAGCGCTGAACTAATTCAATGGGGAATTGGCACGGATGAATGGTCTTTTCAGGGTGATTCGACTTTACGTTTGGGATGTCCCACAGTTCTCTTTCCCAATCCTGGGCAACAATTTCCCAAATATCAGACGGATTTTTCCCTTTGGGATTACACGATGGAAGTCCTTTTTTGGGGCCTTTGAAATATTTCTTGCCGGGATATTTTGATGGAATTCTAACTGGATCAAGATTGAACACATATTCATCGGTTTTAGTAAGCCAAAGGATAGTTTCATAACGCCCGGAAAAACGCTTTGATGCGTGCAATCCGTGATTGAAATACCAAATAATCCGATTCCTAAGCTGTAATCCCAACTGCTTAAAAATTGAGTAATAAAAAATGTCTAACGGAAATATTTCACCTTTTTCCACGTAGTTTCCAACTTGCCAGCACAGACTGCCTTGCAGTGATAGCACTCTTACTAATTCTCGTAAGACAGGCTCGATAGATTTCAAATATTCGTTAAGTTTTTTGCTGCGTTCATAAGCCTTACCCACGTTATACGGTGGAGATGTAATTACAAGCTGAATTGATTTTTCAGGTATTGCGCTGAGTGCAGTTAAGCAGTCACCAGAATAAAGAACAATTTTGCCACCTTCGCTAAAATCGCTTTGGATATGTGGCATATTATGCTTGAACAGCTTGTCCATAAGTTTGTTTTGGTCTTTCTATTTAAAGTTTCCGAGGTCGATTTCTTCTTTGGTAATATGGTATCTTGAGCGGTAACTTTCGGGTATGTCACCGAGCATTCTCTTGGCTTTCCAGGCCCACTCGCTGCCGGGATACCTCTGTATTATCTGGCGGCAGGCATCGACCATAACCCTGTACCTTGGGCCCGGCAGCCTGCCGATTTTACGGAACTGTATGGCGTTGTTGAAGATCTGCTCTGCGTCAATGTTTTCTATCTCTGAAAGCTCTCTGAATTTTGGCTTCGGCGGCTCGACCGTTCTGGTCGGCTCGACTGTCCGCGTCTGGTTGCTCGGCTGTACGGGTGTTGTTGTTTTCGGCGGTTCTATAAACTGCGGGTCGGCCCGTAACCTCCTATCATCTTCCTCAATTTGGTCCCGAAAGGTTTTTTGGGGGGGTCTGGGTTCCGGTTCCGAATTCGAAACGATGTTTATCACGATAATCACGCCCAGAATCGCAACCACGATTCCTGCAATTTTTAGCCAGAAGGTATTCATAGTTAAACACCATCCTTTCTGCTTTGGACTTTCTCAATCAAAACAGTAATCCAAATGTATCATATATGATACCACTTTTATTACTTCTCGAAAAGCAAATTTATTGCAACATTCCACGGTGAATGCCGGGCGCAATAATTATTTGACTTTTAGCCGTTGTGGCCGTAGCATAAACGGCGGATTTCATTAAAAATGCGTTTGTGAGAGGTTTTTTATGTTTACAGGGCTTATAGAACAGGTTTGTGTGGTAAGGTCGGTCCGGCGAAGTGCAGATTCGGTGGAGCTGACGATAGATTTAGGGAAGCTGGCCGGCGGGAGCTTAATCGGCGATAGTATAGCTGTAAACGGCACATGTCTGACCGTTGCCAAGCTCAGCGGCAATTTTGCGACCTTTGACGTGAGCGGCGAAACACTTACAAAATCGAACCTGGATAGGTTGAACGTCGGCTCGAAGGTCAATGTTGAGTTAGCTATGAGAGTGAGTGAGCGATTTGGCGGCCACATCGTCCAGGGTCATGTTGACGGTGTGGCAACAATAAAAGCAATTGATAAGAGCGGGCAATTTGCCGATATAATGTTTGAGGCCGGGGCGGAACTGCTCGATGAGATGGTAGTGAAAGGCTCGGTCGCCGTTGACGGAATTTCTCTGACGATAGCGAGTATGGAGGGAAACAGCTTCAGTGTGGCCATAATACCCGAGACGCTAAAGAACACAACGCTGGGAGAAGCAAAGACCGGCGACATTGTGAATATCGAAACCGATATAATCGTAAAGACAATCAAAAAGCAGCTTGAAAATATTTTGCCACAAAAGCAAACGCTGACGGCGGAGAAATTAAAACAATTGGGCTTTTAAACACGTGCCCCGTGTTTCGTGACTCGAACGACGAGATACGATATGTGCGATACGAAAATATGAACAAGAGCAACGGCAACAATTCGATAAGCGAGCAGATGGTTATAGGCGTGACGATGGGAGATGCGGCTGGTATCGGGCCGGAGGTTGTTGTAAAGGCTTTGGCTGACCCGGATATACGCCGGGCTGCGAAGTTTATTGTTTTCGGTATGAACGAACAGCTCTGTTACGCGGCCGACAAGGTTGAGGTTGAGCCTTTCTGGGGCCGGCATCAATATGAAAAAATCAGCAGGGATTACCCTCATAAAGTCGTTGTGGCTGATTACGATGAGTATTCCGTTCCGCCCTGGATTAGAGGTCCCAGTAAGGTTGCCGGGGAGGCATCTATACGGTTTTGCCTTGATGCCATTGACGCTGCTCGGGCCGGCATTATAGATGCCGTAGTAACAGCACCGATTAGTAAAACCAGTTGGAAGCTGGCCGGCGCACGCTGGCCGGGCCATACTGAGATGCTCGCCGAGCGGTGCAAATCGAAGCGAAAGGTGATGATGTTTGTTGCCGGCCCACTAAAAGTAGCCCTTGCGACGATTCACGAGGCGCTGTTTGAAGTGCGGCACAAGTTTACTATCGGCTGTGTCTTTGAGCCGATAGATTTATTAAATGACGCATTGAAAGAGACCTGGGGTATAGAGAATCCTAAGATTGGCGTTGCCGCCCTGAATCCGCACGCGAGCGAAAACGGCCAATTTGGTGATGAAGAGCGGCGTATAATATCGCCGGCGATTCTATTGGCGCAGGAGCAGGGCATAAACTGCTTCGGGCCTTTTCCGGCTGATACGTTATTTTTGCGGGCTGTTCATGGTGAATTTGACGCCGTCGTCGCTATGTATCACGACCAGGGGATGATTGCCGTAAAACTGCTCGATTTCGAGAAGGCTGTTAATGTTACTATCGGTATACCAATAATAAGGACGTCGCCTGCTCACGGGACAGCTTTCGATATCGTAGGCCGGAACCTTGCCAACCCGGAGGGTATGAAATCGGCAATAACTACTGCGATACAAATGTCTACAAGAAAAAAGGCTTACCAACTTGCCCACGCAGCAAACAGGTAGTTTTCAGAGTTGAATTAACTATAGGCTAAACGCTATCCGCAATCAGATGCAGACGAAGCATCAAATCCAGCAGTTGCTCGCATCAGCGGGCGTTTTCCCAAACAAGCATTTCGGTCAGCATTTCCTTATCGACCTGAATCTGATGCGGCTGCTGATAGATTGTGCGAATATCGGCGGTGATGATATTGTACTTGAGGTCGGCTGCGGCACAGGTTCCTTAACCGAGGGATTAGCAGAGCAGGCCGGCTATTGTCTGGCCGTCGAGCTTGACGTAACACTTGCCAAAATCGCAAGGGAGCAGCTTGCGAAGAAAGAAAATGTCGATGTTATTAACACCGACATACTTGAGAACAAACATACTGTCAGCCGCACCGTTACAGAAGCAATCGAACAGGCCCGTAGAAAGCACTCTGGTCGGTTGATGTTAGTCGCCAATCTTCCTTACAATGTAGCTTGCCCTGTTATGCTAAATCTGGTTACAGGGCCAACGGTTGTGGACGAGATGTATGTTACTATCCAGAAGCAAGTTGCTGAGAGAATGACTGCAAAGCCGGGCAGCGGAGATTATGGCATCCTGAGTATCTTTCTGAGCGCGGCCGGTGATGTAAAAACAGAAAGAGTCTTGAAGCCTACGGTTTTTTGGCCCCAGCCTCAGGTTGAGTCGGCGATGGTGAGTTTTGTTCGCAAACCAGAGAAGGTGAGCCGGATTAAGAGTATGGAAGTTTTTGGCGAGGTCGTAAATCTTTTTATGGGGCATCGCCGAAAGATGCTGAAGGGATGCGCGAAGTTTGCCGGTGGCGAACTTTCAAAAATTGACAACTGGCTTGAAGTCTTTGAGCAATGCTCCATTGCCCCTACAAAACGCCCTGAACAAATTCGGCCGGAAGATTATATCGCTATTGCAAACTTGTGCTTTGAGGCCTTCAAATGCGATAAATAGCGTTTTGAGTAACCCTGCAGTAGTTCGCGAAATGAGTTTCCAAACAATCCTGAAATTTGCACTTGGCGCGTGCGTGGATTTCAGGCATAATCTACGAACCTTTTTGTTTTGGAAGTGGTCCCCAGGGATGGAGGATATGCCGTATTTAGGAAACGCCGGTTCGTAAGAGAAATTGAAATGTTAATCAAAAACGAACAAATTTAGATGGAGGACACAAAATGAGAGTTCTAACAAAGGTGTGCCGTGTTAACAGTACAGTATTGGCAGTTGGTTTGGCCTTAATCCTTATGTCAGGACCGGATGTATTCGGCTTGCGAAGAATCGGGCCGGAAAGGAAATTAACAATGGAGAAAGTCTCTTATGCGGGATGGCCCAATTGCATCAAACTGAGCAATGGCCAGGTAGAGCTTATCGCGACTACGGATGTGGGGCCTCGAATTATGCGGTTTGGTTTTGTCGGCGGACAGAATTTGCTCAACGAATACAAAGACCAGATAGGCAAAACCGGCGGTGATGAATGGCGAATCTACGGCGGACACAGATTGTGGCACGCCCCGGAACATATTGTGAGGACGTACTCGCTCGATAACTCGCCTATTAAACATACCTGGGACGGAAAGACTTTAACGCTTACGCAGGACATCGAGGTCGAGACAGGTATAGTAAAAGAAATCGAGGTCACGCTTGATGAGAAGGCCAACCATGTCAAAGTGCTTCACCGGCTGATAAACAAGAACATGTGGGAGATCGAGGCGGCGTGCTGGGCCATGAGCGTTATGGCGCAGGGGGGAAGGCTCATACTGCCGCAGGAACCTTTTGGTCCTCATCCTGAGTATCTGCTTGCCGCCCGTCCTTTAGTGCTCTGGCAGTACACGGATATGAGTGACCCGCGATGGAGCTGGGGCACAAAGTATATACAACTCAAACAGGACCCCAAAGATGCCAAAAAGCAAAAGGTGGGCCTGCTCAATAAACAAGGTTGGGGGGCTTACTACCTGAACGGCGAGCTGTTTCTTAAACGTTATCCTTACGTTGCCGGCGCGACGTATCCGGATATGGGCTGCAACACCGAGACCTTCACCAACGACGAAATGTTGGAGTTCGAGACGTTAGGGCCGTTAGTAAAAATACCGGCAGACGGCGGAAAGATCGAGCATGTCGAGCGCTGGTCCTTATTTAAAGTAAGAGTCGGGGAAAACGAATCGGAAATAGATAAAAAAGTCCTTCCTCTCGTGAAGAAAGCGACTAAGGCAGGCCAATAGATTTGAGGAGACAGAAAGATGGAATCAAAGCAAAGCGAAAGAGGATTGTTTCAAAGGAAAATACTGTATTGGGTTGTAGTATGTGGGGTGTTGTGCATCAACTCGTCGGTGTGGGCGAAGTGGAAGCCGGCTAATGGGCCGCTGATGACACGTTGGTCAAAGGACGTTTCGCCGAGTAATGCCCATCCTGAGTATCCGCGACCTCAGATGGTGCGCAAGGACTGGCAGAATCTCAACGGGCTGTGGGAATACGCCATTACAGCCAAGGATGCGCAGCAGCCTGGGAAATTCGATGGCCAGATTCTTGTGCCGTTTCCGGTTGAGTCGGCTTTGTCGGGAGTGATGAAGCCAGTGGGTGAAAATAAGCGTCTTTGGTATCGGCGCACATTTGAGATACCACGTAAGTGGAAGGGCCAACGAGTTTTGCTGCATTTTGGTGCGGTGGACTGGGACACAACGGTTTGGGTCAACGGCAAAGAGCTCGGCAATCATAAGGGCGGATACGATGCGTTTACGTTTGATATTACCGATGCGTTGAAAAAGTCGGGTTCGCAGGAAATCGTTTTGTCCGTGTGGGACCCGACTGATACCGGAAATCAGCCCCGCGGCAAGCAGGTGAAAAAACCGGGCGGTATCATGTACACGGCGGTTACGGGGATATGGCAGACTGTCTGGCTGGAGCCGGTGCCCGAAACCTATATCGCTGCGCTTAAGATTGTGCCCGACGTCGATAACAGCAAGATGCAAATTACGGTTAACGTCATTGGTGATGTCAATGAATATTACGTAAATGCCATAGTAAAGATTGGCGACTTTGGCCGTGTAGCTGGTGGCAGTCGGGGATTGTGTACGTTACAGATTAAAATACCTGAACCAAAGCTATGGTCACCGGATTCGCCAAATCTTTATGACCTCAAAGTGAAGTTGCTAAAGAAGCTAAAAACCAGTCACGAGACTTATGACGAAGTAAGCAGCTACTTTGGTATGCGCAAAATCGAGGTCAAGAAAGACGAGGCGGGGTTCAATCGTTTGTTTTTGAATGACAAAGTTGTGTTTCAGTATGGTCCGCTGGATCAGGGCTGGTGGCCTGACGGATTGTATACCGCGCCGACGGATGAAGCGCTTCGCTATGACATCGAGGTATTGAAGAAAATTGGCTGTAATATGCTGCGAAAACACGTCAAAGTTGAGCCTGCGCGGCTGTACTACTGGTGCGATAAGTTAGGGCTGATGGTGTGGCAGGATATGGCCAGCGGCAATAATAAAGGGGATGAAGCCCGTGAGCAATTCGAGTTGGAGTTGAAGCGCCTTGTTGAAAATTTCTACAATTATCCCTGCATTATTATGTGGGTGCCGTTTAACGAGGGGTGGGGACAGCACGACACGCCGAGATATTCCAGATTGGTTAAAAAGTGGGACCCGACTCGATTGGTGAACGAGGCGAGCGGCTGGGCGAACAAAGAATCCGGCGACGTTAGGGATATTCACAGCTATCCGGGCCCGGCGGCGCCACCCAACGAGGAAAAGCGCGTAGCGGTGCTCGGCGAGTTCGGCGGGCTGGGTCTGCCTGTTAAAGGGCATACGTGGCAAGCTGAGAAGAACTGGGGTTATCGCAGTTATGAAACCCGCGAGCAACTGACGGATGCGTACGTGACTTTGTTAGGCAGGCTTCGGCCTTTGATCGGCAGTGGGCTGTCGGCCGCGGTGTACACCCAGACGACGGATGTGGAGGTTGAGGTCAACGGATATATGACCTACGACCGGGCGATGATAAAGGCGGACGCTAAAAAGATGGCCGAGGCCAGCCGCAAGCTCTACCTGCCGCCGCCGGTAATCAAGACGATTGTGCCGACATCGGAGAAGAAGGGTATAGAGTGGAGTTACACTACGAGCAAGCCCGGTGACGGGTGGCAGAAGCCCGGTTTCGATGACTCTTCCTGGAAGAAAGGCCGCGGCGGCTTCGGCACGGAAAGTACACCTGGTTCGGTCGTGCGGACCGAGTGGAGAACATCGGAAATCTGGTTGCGGCGGACTTTTGAGTTGGGAGACAAGAAATTCGGCCAGCCGCATCTGCAAATTCACCACGATGAGGACGCCGAGGTTTACATCAACGGTAAGCTCGCGGCGAAGCTGAGCGGCTATACCACGAGTTATGTCCAGGCTCCTATTAACGAAAAAGTGAGCAGGGCATTGAAAGTTGGCACCAATTGTTTAGCTGTGCACTGCCGTCAGACCGGAGGCGGGCAATATATCGATGCTGGTCTGGCCGATGTGGTTGAACAGCCAACTAAATGACCGCTGATTTGTGCCGGTGGCTGTGGCATTCGATGTTGACCGCTACCGGCAGTGACGCGATATGGCACGGTGCGGTCTCGACCAAGCAAGCTAAGGTGGTAGTGTCACCACCAAGTCCCTGCGGGCCGAGGCCGAGCGCGTTGATAGCCGAGAGCAAATCCACCTCAAGCTTTGCGTAAAACTCGTCGGTGTTTCTTGTAGTCAGATTTCGGCACAGGGCCTTTTTACTGAGCAGACAGCTTAGTTCAAAATCCCCCCCAATCCCTACGCCGACAATAAACGGCGGACAGGCATCAGCACCGGCCTGGCAGACGACATCAACAACCCAATCAATTATCTGGTTTCTTTCTGCCGTTGGCCTGAACATTTTGAACCGGCTCTTGTTCTCGCAGCCACCGCCTTTAGTCATAACGGTCAGCTTTAAGGTCTTGCCGGGTACAATCGTAAGGTGAATTATAGCAGGTGTGTTTGACCTGGTGTTTTTGCGTGTATTTAGAGGGTCAGCGACGACGCTTTTTCGCAGGTATCCTTTTTCGTAGCCGGCGGCAACGCCGGCGTTGATTGCATCGAGCAGCGTTGCCTTCGTCTGGTCTGAAGGGGGCTTAACAGCCACATCGGCACCCTGCTCAACAAAAACTACCGCAAGGCCGGTATCCTGGCAGAGCGGTATTGATTCGGCGGCTGCTATGCGGGCATTTTCGATAAGCTGATTTAATATGTTAGCCGCGGCGGGGTTGGATTCTTTTTGTGCCGCTTGCCGGAGAGCGGCTAAAACATCATCGCCCAACTCATAAGCGGCTGCTATGCAAAGCGATTCAACGGTATCAACGATTTTTTCAAATTTGATATATCGCACAATTTCGTGCCCCGTGATCCGTGTCCGAATCCGCCAAATGCGGAAGTCACGAACCACGACTCACGAGACATTAACCTCGAAAGTTTTATACATTGTATTGCCGACGCTATCGCCGGCTCTGACTGTGATTATATGCTCGCCGACCTCCAATTTGTCAATCACAATCGTAAAATCTTCATCCGTAGTATCATAGACCAGGTCGTTGGGCATAGTGCCTATCCACTTGGCATTGCTGTCAACGGTATAATGCAGTTGGCCGATTGCGCTGAATTCATCTGATATTTGCAGCTTCAGCGTTATGGTTTTGGCGTCTTTGTCGATAGAGTGCTTTTCAATAACCGGGGCGGTGTTATCGACTACCGCCGGCTCGCTTATTCTACTGCCCGTTAGCTTCGTTGTAGTGGTATTGCTTCTCTCATCGCTTGTGGTTACTCTGACCTCGTACCGGCCATCTTCTACTGTTCTTCCATCCCATTCAAAACTTTCCGCTTCGAGCTCGTCTTTGAGCTCAATCCAGTTTGTTCTTCCGATTTTTCTAAAATCTATTTTGTAAATCAGCTTGTCACCATTATCGTCTTCGGCCTTATAGCTGATTTTGAATGTTCCTTTTTTGTCGGCTGTTTCAATTCGGCTAACGCTGACCGATTCGACCTTCGGCGCCAGATTCGGCACACTGCCGGCAACAGCAATTTCCCTTATAAGCGGACTGAGCAGGCCATCTTCGCTTTGCAGCACAAGTTTATATTGACAGAACCTGCCGAGCGGGCATCGCAGCTGGACCGGCTCGGTCATTTTCACCAGCTCAGTCCAGGGCGAAAAAGTCGGGTCGTTCACATCTTTAACGTTTCCGCTGCGGGAAGCGACCTGTACGCTGCAGCCTTGTGGAATATCCGCTTCGATTTGCAGCTTGCCCCACTTGGCCGGCTGATCGGCATCGATAAGGTCTGAAGTGTAAGTCCCTTCGGAAGCGAAGCCGGAGCCTAACTTTACCAACTTTGGAGGATTCGCCGTGCCGAGATACACAATGTCGCGCCAGACGGCTGCCGTTGTTATCTGTGATGCCTGTTTGTCCTCGTAGATAATTGCCTGCTGCTCCGAGGCCGGGTCGACGGTAAAAAGCTGGGCACTGTTTCCGGTGCCGATAAGCAGTTTTTTGTCTTGTTCTGCCAGGCAGAAGAAAACGGCCGCCTCGCTGAATATATCGGTCACAAAACCGTCTTTGGTTATCTTGTATATATAACTGGCCTGGCCCGGCTTGGGCGGCTTGCGTATCGGTGCCGGTCTTTTGGCGTCTTTATCCCCGGTTCCTTCTTTTATATTTGCAATCTTAAGTTTCAATCCGCCCTCTGCGGCACCTGGCGTCTTTGGCGATTTTGCCTCAGGTCGACCAGCCAAAGGTAATTGTGCGGCAAATTCGGTCTGGGCCTGGACAATCTTGGCGGATGTGGCGGCTGCATGCAAATCGCCATCTTCTGTGAATAATAATGCTGTAATCTCCGGCTGGTCGCTGTCATATAAGACCGCTGCTGTTTTTGTGCGCGGGTTTATCTTATATACCAGTCCCCTGCTGTCGCTGCCTGCGTAGACAAAGCCGTCCCGCCCGATTGCCAGTGAAAGTATGTTCTTGTCGAGACTATCGTAAATAAGCTGAGATTTTTTGCCCAGCGGGTCAAGCCTGTAAACCTTACCTTGAGGTCCGGTCCCCAGATATATATTTCCGCCGGCATCGATAGCTATGGCGAAGATATATTTTTCCTCATTCAGCTCAAAAATCACCTGGCTTTTGTCTGCTTTGAACCGGCAGAGCCTGCATTTGTCGCCGCTTATACCTGCCAAAAGCCTGCCGGACACATCGGTTGCCATCGCGAAGATATGTTCGTTCGACAGGTGCTCTTCCGTCTCGACAGTATTGGCATCACCAGGCTCGTTTTGCACCTTTTTCTCTTTTGCCTGCTTGACAGCCGGCTTTTTCTCTGACGGCGGGGGATAAATCTTTTTCAGTTTGCCGAGACTGTATTTGTAGATACCGCCATTAGGGCTTGTGCCGACATAAACCGTCCCGCCGCTTACAACGATGCTGTTTACCGACCAAACATCTTCAAACTCTTCAACGAGCGCCTCCCAGGCGCTGCCGAGCTGGATGGTGCCTCGTGAGCCAACGACAATATTTTCGGTCTTGCCCTTCAACAGGTCTGAGCTGCTTGCGTGACGTGTAATCTTACTGCTGACCGCCAGAGAAGCTGAACTTACAACCAGACAGACTAAAGTCCCTACTACAAGTGTGAATTTGCAATTAAGGTGCAATTTTTCTCTCATAACATTTCCCCGAATAAAATATTATACCTCGTATCTGTTATTGCGTTTTATGCTTCGCGCGTCACGCCTTATTGTTCTACGGTTATATGCATAGTCTTCCTGTCGATAATAACTGTGCCGGACTCTATTCTTTTTTCGAGCCAATGTGGATATGGCTGGGTACTAAGCGTTCTTTTTGCACTCTGCAGGATGAGCGCTTTTGTGTCCGGCAAATCGGGAAGCTCGGCCTTTTCTATCGCCACACCACCGGGCGGTAAGGCCAAAATACAATACAATTTGTCTCTTTCG
Organism: Sedimentisphaerales bacterium; assembly: GCA_035527155.1. Taxonomy (GTDB): domain Bacteria; phylum Planctomycetota; class Phycisphaerae; order Sedimentisphaerales; family Anaerobacaceae; genus CS2-K091. The sequence goes on along the minus strand of DATLBB010000252.1, from coordinate 3,972 downwards.
ATACTAAGAAGATACTTCAAGGCCTCCACCAGGCCCGGCAAATTCTGGGCCACAAATTTGTAGGGTGTATTTTTCCTGAGAAACAGCTCATAGCCGTAGCCGCCGCAGATAGTCAGCTCATATCTTCCAGGGGGCAGGGTCTTAGGTATTTCGAAGCTGCACTGGTATTTTTTTTTTCCGGCCAGGACGGATTCGATAACTATTCCGAGCTCGATATTCCGGCCTGCCTTGACTTTTGAATTGGACAAATCGATTGACCATATATGTGAAACGATGCTTTTCGGGACTATGCGAACATCAAAATCAATCGATTTTATATCAACCTCTTTATACGGGTTATTCATAAGCATGGTGACGGGGCTGATACTTTCCATTATCATCTCGGTCAGGCCTATGTTTGTGGAGACATTTTCAAAGGTAATGGGATCGGTGTCCTCTACGCCGATAGCCACCTTATATTCAATCGTGTGGTCTGGCGGCAAATCGCCGAGCCAAAGGCCGGCTCCAGCCACAGCCGAGCGAAGCAGCATTGGAGTAAGCGAGCGATTATGAGCAACCCGGCAGTTGTAAACCCGCTTGTTACTGTCCCTGTAGTCGTCAATTGTTATCGTCAGCGGGAACATGTGCGGTTTTGCGCCGATTCGTCCGACGATCGCCGGCGACTCGTCCCTGGTCAGGGCGCCGACAATTTTAACCGCGCTGGCGAGCTTAATAGAGCGATACACGCTTGATACCACGGTGTGGACTTGTCCGGTAGCCATCGGCAAATTAACGGATCCATAACCGAGATAGCTGTGCCCGAAGCCATATACCTTGTCACCAACGACATCGGTTACAGTCCCGATCACTTCCATTGTTATATCGCCGGTCACCAAGGGTACGGCCAGACAGGCACCCGGGGCCAGCTGTACATCCTTGTTTTTGTTTAAACCTGCGCCACCCCCGACGCCGGAAACGACGACAAGTCCGAAAGGTTCGACTAAGGCATTTAACTGTTCAGTAACCTGAGCCGGTAAACCTGAGGTAACCAACGGACAGGGCAAAGCAGCGGCACCGGTGAGGCTGCGCCGTCTTGAAAGTTGTGGAGTCGTAATTTGCTTGTCAATCCGGGCAAAATCAATTGGCCTGGAAAAATCAAGCACGTACCCATGCTGGGCAGAGAGCGGCTGCGAATGGCTAACTTCGCCCACCCTGAGCATCTCCTCGATTGGCGTAACACCGTATAGTGGGTCCTTACTGTAAAAATACGCGTAAGCCAACGCGCCGGCTAAGCGGCCGTCGATATAAACGGGCGAACCGCTACAGCCAGCCACCGGGCCTGTGTGGATAAAACGCTCATCCGTACCTTGAACGAGAATCCAATCCCTGCCCGGCATCGCATTACGAGCTACGCTTAGAACATCCAGGTCAAATTTTTCAATCTTAGTGCCGCTATAGCAGGTCAGGCAATACGCCTCCATACCGGGCCGAATTTCATCAATGCCAATATATTTGGTAGGGTCCCAGTGCTCGACCCTCGATTCTCGATTCTCGATGCTGGCGCGAGAATCCAGGCTCAAGAAATGAGTGTTGAGGAGAGCTAAAAACAGCGTGCACAGCAAAAAAGCTCCTGTTTTTGATTTCCTGAGAATTTTGAACATCTATGCCCTTTCGATTAATTATTGGCTATGCCGCGTTAGAAACAGGACACTGGAGGTGTCTGGATTTCTAACGGGATAAAATTTTAATCGGCGAACAGGCTTGTTGCAAGATAAAAGAAATTTTGTTACAATGCCCTTTTAAGTCCATAATTGAATATTACAGGCAGTAAGCTATTTTAAGAAAGAGACGCAGGAAAAATGAAGTCTGAACATCGACACGAGCTAAAAACTAATGAGTTGGCCGAGTGGATTGCAAATTTGCCGCAGTGGTCTCGGGAAAATTATAGGATGATTATCTACGTCTCAGTAGTTGCAGTCCTGGTCGCAGGCTCAGGCCTGTGGTACTGGTACAACAAAAACGTGGAATCGGTTCAAAGACAGCTCAACTTTACAAGCCTTATATCGAGACTGCCGCAAAACAAGATGCAAATCCTTATGTCCCAGACCAGGGGAGTCGATGCTTCGTATGTGCTCATTGAGACGGCCGGAGCTCTCCGTGCCGCCGCCGATGGTGCGAAAGACGACCAGATGGCTGCTCTGGCGCTAATTAAGCAGGCAGAAGCCCTGCGTGCGGGATTGCATTATCGCCAGGAGGCTGTGGATCAGGCGGAGCTGCAAATGGCGATAAACCAGGCCAAGAGTGCATATAGCCAAGTGCTTGAAAGGGCCACGCTGAATCGGTCATTGAGGGCGACGGCAAGATTCGGCCTGGGACTTTGCGAAGAAGAGCTCGGTAACTTCGATGGGGCACGGCAAATATACAAAGAGCTTGTGGCAAATCCTGACTTTGAAGTTACCACAGCCTTTGCCCAGGCAAAACATCGTCTCGAAACTATGGCCGATTACCAGCAAAAGGTGGTTTTTAAGCCATCGCCAAGACCAAGACGACTGCCTCCTGACTTTCTCGAACCGCCGAGCCAGTTGGGACCTGTCGACGACAATCTATGGCCGCCGGCGCCGAATCGTGTCCCTCGGGTTCTCGATTACAATGTGAAGCCAGAACCAAATTTTGTTTTTAGGGTTCTCGATGCCAATCAGCGTATCCAAACACCGAACGGTGCTCCGGTAGTTCCTGACATCAATATTGGACCCAAGGCGCCAAACTCTGTCCGCGAGGCCGTGGATGTCAATCAATGGCTCGATGCGCCAATTGGGGTCTCCGATATCAATGTGCCCAGCAAATAATTCACGAAGCGAGATTCAAGATGCGGGAAGTGGCCGCCTGACACTTCACGTGGGAAACTCAATCAAGGAACGCCGGGTCGATAAATATCTGCACGGCCGGTTCAGCAATTTCAGCCGGGTTATGATACAGAAGCAAATCTCCGCCGGCAACGTCAAGGTCAACGGCAAAATAGTCAAACCCAGCTTTAAGCTGAGTCCAGGCGACGAAATCGATTTGACACTGCCTCAGCTTCCGAGCAAGGAGATTGAAGCCGAAGACATTCCGCTGAATATCATCTACGAAGATGAGGACATGATTATTGTCAACAAGCAGGCTGATATGATTGTTCACCCTGCCCGCAGCAACACTCATGGTACTCTGGTAAACGCCCTTGCGTTTTATTCCGACAAGCTGTCGAGCGGGCTTGGTGAGTTCCGGCCTGGTATTGTGCATCGGCTCGACAAAAACACCACCGGCGTTATGGTCGTTGCCAAAAACGACACCGCCCAGTGGAAGATTGCGAAACAATTTGAACGCCGCCAGGTCAAAAAGACCTATCTTGCTGTTGTGCACGGCACGCCTGAGCTGACGGCCGACCGTATAAGTGCGCCGCTGGGTATGCACCCAAGGACAAGGGAAAAGTACGCGATCAGACCGGAAGTCGGCAAGGAAGCAATCACTTTTTACGAAGTCGTTGAGAGCTTTCGCGGCTTTTCCTTATTGAAGCTGACACCCAGGACCGGCCGAACGCATCAGATCCGAGTCCATCTCTTGTATATAAAGCACTCCATTGTCGCCGATGATATGTATGGCGGCAAGCTCGTTTATCCCTGGCAATTAAAAGATGCAGAACCCGCTGTTGAGGAGCCGGTTATAAGTCGAACTGCCCTCCACGCCTCGACGCTCGAATTCAAGCACCCAACGACTGAGAAGATGGTGAAATTCGAGGCCCCCCTTCCCGAAGATATGCAGAACCTGCTTAATATGCTAAAACAATATCGAAAAGCCTGACTGTGAAGCTTTTGGTGAATCACCCCTCAATTAAAACCGCATTTTTTTCCTTATTAATGTGTTCAATGCTACCTTTTTTCCTATCAGGAATAAATTGCTCGACCTCAGAAAACAAATTTGGGCTGATGGGACAGAGTGCATGATAGTTGTGCAAAA
>DATLBB010000251.1:0-7245 GCA_035527155.1 Sedimentisphaerales bacterium | reverse complement strand
TTTTGTCATTTCGAACACAGCACGCCCACACTTGTCATTTCGACCGAAGCTCCCGTTCTTGCTTTCGTTGGAAAGCACTTACGCAATCCCTTGTCATTTCGACCGGAGCAATGCGTAGCATTGCGCAGCGGAGAAATCTGGTTTAGACACATTATTAACCCTACAAACTATCACTTAGGTCACGCCCACTTTTGTCATTTCGACCGTAACAATGCGTAGCATTGCGGAGCGGAGAAATCTGGCTTAGACACATTATTAACCCTACAAACTATCACTTAGGTTACGCCCACCCTTGTCATTTCGACCGGAACAATGCATAGCATTGTGGAGCGGAGAAATCTGGCTTAAATGCATTATTAACCTTACGAACTATCACTTAGGTCACGCCATTCAGGATTTTCCTACCTCATCCATGCAGCGCGGCAATCTCAATCCCAAATAATCAATTATCATTAATCCTTAATCAATGTTAGCGGCAATCTCAAATATCTCGCAAAAAATCCCAAAAAACACCCCATAATTCCTTTGACTTTCACTCTGTTGTTTGATATAAGAAATTATTGAACCAATACTTAAGAGCAGCAAATCCTGCAATTAATGTGATTTCTCTGGATCTGTTTGCTTTTAGGAGGGCTGAGATGAAAATGTTATTCTTGATGTTGTTCTCCATTTCCCGGCCTTTTCCACATATACAAAAACACTTCTTTCGGAGGCTAAATATGAAAACGCTCGTTACTGCCTTAACTGTCGCTTTATACTTAGTTTTTCTGTCCTTTCAACCTGCCCTGGCCGGTGCTCCGCCCCTCCAGTGGCAAAAAACCTTCGGCGGAAAATTCCCTCCTGAGACTCATGAGAGAGGTAGATCCGTTCAACAGACCTCAGACGGCGGATACATAATCGCTAGTGAAAGCGGCTCCGAATGCCCCCCTCCATATTTCGAATGTTCATCTGTTGATCTTATAAAGACCGACCCAGATGGAGATATAAAATGGATAAAGTACTTCGGTTACCCTGTTAACAGCGGCTATTCGGTCCAGCAGACCTCCGATGGTGGATACATAATCGCCGGCTACACCTACTCCTTTGGTACAGAGAGTCTGGATGTTTATCTGATTAAGACCGATCCGAATGGAAATAGCCAGTGGCAGAAGACCTTCGGCGGAAGCGGTCGTGACGTTGGCCATTCGGTTCAGCAGACCTCTGATGGTGGATACATAATTGCCGGCTCCATTGATTCTTATGGCACAGACGCGGATGTTTATGTTATAAAGACCGATTCAGGAGGAAATCTCCAATGGCAAAAGACTTTCGGTGGAATCTATGGTGACTGGGGCCGGTCGGTTCAGCAGACCACCGATGGTGGATACATAATTGCCGGCTACACTAATTCCTACGGCGCAGGGGACAACGATGTTTATCTCATAAAGACCGACCCGAACGGAAATAAAAAGTGGCAAAAGACCTTCGGTGGAAGCGATAGTGAACATGGCTCGTCAGTTCAACAGACCTCAGACGGCGGATACATAATTACCGGCATAACTTGGTCCTATGGCGCTGGGTGGGCCGATGTTTATCTGATAAAGACCGACCCAAATGGAGATAGCCAGTGGCAAAAGACCTTCGGCGGAAGCGATCCCGATACTGGTTCTTCGATTCAGCAGACCTCAGACAGCGGATACATAATTACAGGCTCTACTGTCTCCTATGGCGCAGGGGGCGATGTTTATCTGATAAAGACCGACCCAAACGGAAATAGCCAGTGGCAAATGACTTTCGGTGGAAGCAAAAGTGACCATGGCTATTCAGTTCAGCAGACCTCAGACGGCGGATACATAATCGCAGGCAGGACCGAGTCCTATGGCGCAGTCTATGGCGCTGTTTATCTGATAAAACTATGTTCCGATGGCACCCTCTCAGCCGACTTTAACTGCAATGGCACTGTCTATTTCGAGGACCTAAAAGTACTGGTCGACCAATGGCTCCAGCCCCCGGGCATTTTATCTGCTGATATCGCCCCGGAACCGGGCGATGGTATAGTAAACTTCCTCGACTTCCGCATCCTCGCGAACGATTGGCTCCAATCAACCATCCCTTAGTTCGCGAGAATTCTGCCCGCAGTTTGTTGCGGGTTTATTTCGTCCCACATAAAACTGGCAATTTCAAAACATATTTAGTATCCTAATCAAGAATATTTAGCCCCGCAATTTATTGCGGGGTTTTTACCTGTTTTGAACATTTGGTCATTTGATAATTCGAATTTGTTTCGGATTTCGTGCTTCGTATTTCGTGTTTAACGTGTTTATGCGTTTCGGGTACCGATTATTGAACATCAGATATGAATATTGAAGAACCTAAGAACAGAGGTAAAGTCTATCTCGTTGGTGCTGGCCCGGGCAGAGCGGATTTGATTACCGTTCGCGGGGCGGAGCTTCTCAAAACCGCTGACTGTATAATCTGCGACAAGCTCGCCAACCCGGTTTTGCTTAAGTATGCCCGGCCGGATACCGAGATTATACACGTCCCTAAACGCATTGGAAGAGGCTCATGTAAGCAGGATGAAATCAATAAGCTCATCGTCGAAAAGGCCTCCGACGGAAAAACCGTTGTACGCCTCAAGGGCGGCGACCCCTGTATCTTCGGCAGGGGGGCTGAGGAGGCCAGGATTCTTGCCGATGCAGGAATCGATTTCGAAATAGTACCCGGCATAACCGCCGCCATCGCCGCCGCCGAGTACGCAGGCGTCATGCTCACCGACAGAAACTACAGTTCACAGGTCGCTTTCATCACGGGCCATGAAGCGGATGGAAAACAGGAAAGCAGTATCGACTGGAACGTGCTGGCCAAATTCCCCGGCTCCATAGTTTTCTATATGGGTATGGGAGGCCTCCAATTCATCACCGACCAGCTCATAAAAAACGGCATGGATAAAAATACTCCCGCTGCCGTAATCGCTAATGCTACATTTCCAAACCAGAGAATTGGAAAAGCCCCGGTCTCTCTTATTGCCGAAAAGTGCCGCCGGGAAAATCTTGAACCGCCAGCCATCGTCGTTATTGGCAAGGCCGCCGCCGGTGACACTAAGCTGGACTGGTTTATGACTCAGCCTTTGTTCGGCAGGACCATCGTCGTAACCCGCGACCGTCGCGGCAACGCCGATTTTGCTGCAAAGATTATTCAGCAGGGGGGTAATCCGGTTGAATTTGAAGCGATAGAAATCAAGCCATTGACGCAGGCAAATCAGTTCCTGCAAGCGCTCACCAAAATCCCTGAGTACGATTGGATAATTTTCACAAGCGCAAACGGCGTAGCTATTTTCTTCGATTCCTTGCAAAACCTGGCCAAAGACGCCAGGGTCTTTGCTTCCGTCAAAATCGCAGCAATCGGCACACAAACCGCCAACAGACTAAATGAATTCGGCATAAGGCCTGATTTTGTCCCCGGCATCTTTACAGGCAAAGAGCTTGGAAGTCAATTAATCAGCCATACAAATCTACAAGGAAAAAAGGTTTTACTCCTGCGTTCCCAGCTTGCTTCCAACGAGCTTGTTGACCTGCTGCAGCAGGCCGGTGCCGATGTTGATAACGTGCCGATATATACTGCCGTAACGACCAAAAGCGATTGTGCCTGGCTCACGGAAAAAATCAGCAGCGGGACGATTGATTGGCTCACATTTACAAGTCCTTCATGTGTTCGCGCATTTGTTGACCAAGTCCCGCCCGATTTAGTAAATGCCGGCAATGTTAAAGTCGCATCGATTGGCCCGGTAACTTCTGAGCAATTGAAAGAACTTGGGGTCAAGATTGACGTCCAGGCTGCCGAACATACTATTGATGGATTGCTTAGTACGATAGAAGATAGCGAAAAACCTAAAACGTAAGTTGAAGACAAGGGCTTTTAAATGGCTTTTCCGAAAATCAGAATGCGAAGGCTCCGCAGCAGTCCTGCAATGCGAAGGTTGGTGCGCCAAACCTCTTTAAGCGTAGATGATTTCGTTTATCCATTATTTGTCCGCGAAGGTCAGGCTCTCAGGGAACCGATTAAATCGATGGCCGATTGTTTTCACTTCTCGCCGGACACAATCGCCGCCGAGGCTGCCGATGTCGCCTCCATGGGGATACCCGCCGTCCTTCTCTTTGGCCTCCCGGACAAAAAAGACAAAACCGGCTCACAGGCCTGGGCAGAAGCCGGTGTCGTCCAGCGCTCGATTAAGGAAATCAAACAAACTACTCCGGACCTGCTCGTCATCACCGACGTTTGCCTTTGTGAGTATACCGACCACGGACATTGCGGCGTTATAAAAGACGGCAAAATTGATAACGACGCCACCTGCAAACTGCTCGCCAAGATGGCCCTCTCCCACGCCCAGGCCGGCGCTGATATCGTCGCCCCGTCTGATATGATGGATGGCCGCGTGAAGTACATTCGCGAGGCGCTGGAAGAGAACGACTTTAAGAATGTCGCGATTATGTCATACGCAGCAAAATATGCCTCCGCTTTCTATGGCCCATTCAGGAACGCCGCCGAATCCGCACCTTCCTTCGGCGACCGAAAGGGCTACCAAATGGACCCGGCCAACAGCGACCAGGCGATGGCTGAAATCGCACTCGACATAGAAGAAGGTGCCGATATCGTAATGGTAAAGCCCGCCTTGCCCTACCTCGACATTATCTATCGCGCAAAGCAGCGTTTCGATTGCCCCGTCGCTGCGTACAATGTAAGCGGCGAATACATGATGCTGAACTCCGCCGCTAACACTGGCCTGTTGGACAAAGACTCCGCAATGCTTGAAATGCTTTATTCGATTAAAAGGGCCGGCGCGGATATTATTATAACATATTTTGCAAAGGACGCGGCAAAACTGCTGGATAAGGGACAGTGATTAGTAATGAAAGAATACCATCATCATAAATTAGTGATGTGATTCAAAAAGGAGAATAAACTGTGAAAGTTGATTTTCTTATCAAAGCTGCGATAATCATCAGTATCATCGGAGCCAGTATTGCCGTTGTCGGATTGGCAGCGAGCGGTTCGGGAGGTCATCCCGAGGCCTATCATATTTACCTTGTTGCGTCGGCGATTGTTTTTGGCTCTGCGCTAATTGCATTTGCGTTGAGCAACAAGAAATAGTCACATTAGCCGGAATAGGATATCCCATTCGATATATGGCGGGTGGCGGCCTCAAGCTATGTCCTGAGCGAACTTGTCCTGAGTTCTATCGAAGGATTTATACTGAGTTAAATCGAAGTAGTCGAAGGAGCAGCTTGGGGATGGCTCCGGCTCTTGCCAACGCGATTATCTCAGAAAGGATCTCATTATGCCTAATGGAGCAGTAGGAGGTGGGGCCGTGGCGGCGGGTGCGGCGGCCGCCGCGATAGCAAACGCCATCAAGGCCTCCGGTGCTATTGTCAGGGTCGAGTCTGCCGACTTTGAAACGATACTTAGAAAAAGCGATAATCCCCTGGTGGTGTGTGCTCAGGGCGGCTTCTTCTCCACAAACTACCAGTACCTTATGGGCTACAGGGGCCTTATCTTTTATTGCAAGTCAGCCACCCAGTTGACATTGCCTATGAGCATCGAGGTCATCCAGGCAAAAAAGATTTGGATACCAGGCTAAGTTGGACAGCCTTTTATTCTTATGCGCTTGCGCGCTTGTCCCCCTGTTTTCTAACCTGCTGAGCCGGGCCGGCCCCATCGGAATCTGCGCCTAAACGAAGGGATACCGGCCATCCTTTGTCTCGGTCATGGATGTGCTGATTGATAAATTCCTCGGTTTCACACCTCGCCTTGTGACCTATCTTGGCTAAGTCTCGTGATTTCACGTCCTGGCCCTTCACTTCAGACGCATCGGTTATTTTCTTTTTGCCGCTGACATACCGGCTCTTCTCTACATATATAAGACGCTTACTACTATGAAAAGTTACAAAAAAAATGCCCGGATTTTCGATTTTTATTGTTTTTTCGGTGTTTTTAGCCATAAACCCGGCAAGTTCAGATATGCGAATTTTCCGAAAAGTTCAGCGGCGGAGTACAAAAACTCCCTGCACATACCCTGCTGCTGCCCAAAGCCTTGCGGCCCGGACCTAATCAACGGACAAATTCTCCGAGGTCTTCCTCTGCTATTTCTAAGCTGCTCAGTTCCTCACAGCTCTTTTATGAAGATGTTCTTAAACTGAAGCAGACTTGGCGGTCCGGTCCATTTACCGTCGCGTTTACCGCCATGGTGCTGGAGGGCTATGGGGCCGGTCGCGGCGATGCCGGGCAGTTGGGCGTTCTTAATCACCGTCTTGCCGTTCAGGACAACTGTTACCCGGTCGCCCTTCATCGTTATCTCGAAGCGGTTCCACTGTCCGACGGGCTTGTCGGCCTGCGTGCGAGGCGTAACGCCGGCGCGGATATGCGGCGGCTGCCTGCCGTCGGTCCTGTAACCGTAAAACTCGCCGGAACCGATAGGCCAGCACCAGATGTTCACCTGGTTCTTGCCGGCCCCGCGAAGGAAAACCCCGGAATCCGAATCCGGAAGTGCCATCCGCATTTCCTTACCCTTTATGTCCCGCGCGTGCGTGCCGTCGGGCAGGATATAAGGGATGCGGGGATTCACATAAGGTGTTTCCTTGATCCTCCAGTCCACTCTCAGTACGAAGTCGCCGAACGACCCCACCGCCCATAGGTTCTTATCACCCTTCGCTTGGCTTTGGGCATCGTAGTCTATCACGCCGTCAATGATTTTCCAATGTCCGCCGTCGCCTTCGGGCACCTTCCAGCCTGTAAAGTCCCTGCCGTTAAACAGCGACTTGAAACCGCGAGGCGCCACGTTGTCCACTTCCTTCACCGGCGTTGCAGAACTGCGCGACCGGGCCGCAGCGTTCACTGAAGGGGCCATCTGGAGGACCATTACCACAATAATCATCCCTGCCACAAACCTTTTCGAATTCATTTTTGCCTCCTGAAATTGTTCACCAAAAATTCTGCCGTTCTGCTGTCGAACTAAACAACAATACTAAGATTTCCTATATGTACCTGCTTATCTAAGCCTTATTTCTGAGAGAATATCAAATCTTTCCGGGAATTTCAAGCTTTTTGATGCTCGATGCTGGATATATGTTTTTGTTGCGTAGATTCCGAATCCACATTTGTGTCATTCTGAGCATATACTTACGTGCCTATAAGGCACCGAAGAATCTCAACCCTTGTCATTTCAAGCGGAGTGCACTAACTCCTGTCATTTCGACCAGAGCACGCCCACCC
>DATLBB010000250.1:0-9327 GCA_035527155.1 Sedimentisphaerales bacterium | reverse complement strand
TGCCATCGGACAACTTCGACGACAATTCGAGGGATACGTCTTTATGGAATCTCTACGAGGATGATCACAACAATGCGTGGCTGGACGAAACCATCCAGAGACTGGAGTTTCGCTCCACCGCAGATGCGAACGATACGGCGGCTCTTTATATCGCCAACGACTGGGGCTTTCTGCCGACGGCTGACTTCTCTTTCAAGGTTGATTTCCACTATAGTTCAATAGTTGCCGGTTCCGTTTTGCTTGGTATCCGCAAAGACGAGGAAAGCGGGGAGAACGAGGTTTGGCTGGAGGCTGGCTACGAGGAAGCTGCTGACCCTTATTCTGCATTCTTTTGGGACGCAATCGCGGACGGCAACCAATTCGATGGTGGTGAGAACGAACAGTCGAGAAGTTTAGACGATGGAACTCTGTATATCTCCTACAATGCGGCCACGGATGATTTGTATGTGAGCGGTAGAGGCTATTGGGCCGATGACGCCTGGGACACCATCTCGGGTTTAGTGCAAGGGGCATGGGGTGCTGATATGGTCAGCCCTCTCCTGGGCGGATGCTCCGGGGAGAGTTACGGGGCACTACCCTCCGGCGTGGCTTACCTCGACAACTTCATAGTCGATAGTGGAACAATTGTCCAAATCTGCGAGTATGCGCTTGCCGGCGATTTGAACAACGATTGCAAAGTTGATTTTCGTGACTTATCTATTCTGGCAGCAAAATGGCTCGTGAACTGTAATGACACGCCGCTTGATCCAAGCTGCCGCTGCGATATTCCCTGGGTTGCCGAGCCGCCGATGAATGTAGCCAGAGATCAGTTTGCCGGGGGAGTGATCGATGGCAAGATTTATGTATTTGGCGGGAACGGGAATCCTGACGCCACTAACTTGAAGTCAACGGAGATGTATGACCCGGCAATAACTGACCCGAATATAAATCCGTGGACGATGGTAGCTGACAATCCCCATAATCCTCACGGTAATGGAGGCGTTGAAGAACTGACTGCCGCTGTGGTTAATGACAAGCTTTATGTATTTGGGGCATACGGCGGACTTGCTCCCGACGGATATTATGGCGTTTTTAATTTCAACGAGACGTACGACCCAGCGACCAATTTGTGGACAATCCTTGCCCCAAGACCCACCACACTTGCAGCCGGGCCTGCAACGGTATATAACAATGAAATATACCTCTTTGGCGGCTGCTTCGACAGTGACAATCCCTCGCAGAATTATATCGATTATGATATCGTTGAATGCTATGACCCTAACAGCAATACATGGCGGTTCGTGACAAATATGCCAAAGGTCTTGAGCAATTTCGGGATCGCCACGATCGGTGACAAGGCCTATCTGTTCGGCGGATATGACCCGAATACCGTACGTCTGCTTGATGATGTCATCACCTATGATTTCCAGACGAGTATCTGGGATACCTCCGGTTATCAGCCGATGCCTGTTAGAAAAGGTTTTATGTATTCCAACTCGGCGCCTGTTATAGATGGAAAAGTGTACCTGATAGGTGTGTTTGAAGAAGGTGGAGGCGAAGGAGTTTTGAGCAAAAGGGTTGATATTTACGATCCAGCAACGAACACCTGGGAAGAAGGAACTCCGTTACCTTTGCCGTTGGGTGACCATGTGACACTCTCTATCGGTGGAAAAATATACCTCGTCGGCGGTGATAACAATTACGACTTTTATAATAGGTCCAAAACTGAAGTCATAAGCTACGATACTGATCATTGCTCCCACTAGAGCCGGCGACGGGTGGTGAACCTATTGGACTTTGCAATATTTGCCGGCCATTGGCTGGAGGGAATTTAATCACCCATACCGCGATTAGAATGAGCGGCCGGGTCGGCAGGATAACCCCGAACCTGCCACCCTTTTACTGCTCGGCCTCGGTGGTTTGATTTTAAGAAAAAGAAAATAATTCACACTTTTTTTGGGAGTTTATTATGTGCGATGATAAAAATGATTGTCAATGTGAAAAGCCGGAGAACCTCAAAACGACACCGGATGAATGTACACCTGAGCAGATAAAAGAGTGCCACGGCGATGAAAAAGACCATTCTTGTGTTGAGTCTGACAAGGAATAGCCGAAGCTGCGACATTTTTAGTTTTCGGCCTCGGTTTTTGGCTTTACGAAGAAACCGCAGAACAAAACAGCTTTGAGTGTTAATGCTCGCTTTTTCCCTCGCTCTTTTCACGTTGAATCCCTTCGGATTCTCTCCGGAATTTCCTCCATCGATATAAATTAACCGCCTTCGGCGGACAAATCGGCAATCAATTTTTGCCCTTTTTTCGCTTTTGAAGTTTTTTTAGTTCGTCAGTTCCCTTTTGCCAGTATTCTAATTTTTGAGCAAGGGACTTTCCTTCAAGCTGTTTTTGTACTAATTCTGCTCCCCGCCGTTTCATTTCAACACAATCAAAAATTTTAGTCTTCCTCATCAAACATTCCTCCAAAAACGGATGTATCAGCATAAACCCGTATCAATTTGGACTTTGAAATAGAAGTCATACCATAAGTATATAATACAGCAATAGATACTGTCAAACAAAATCCGACATTAGTTCAAATTGTTGTGATTTTGCTTCGGATTCTCTCAAGGAGAATTAAAGGTGTCCGCCTGCACCCTCAGGTGGTACATTTTTATCTTCAGGCAGTGGCAAGCTTCGCGGGGATGACCAAAAAAAAAGTTCGTTTTTGGTCATTTTTTTGTTGACTATTGTTTGGCAATATGTTAATATAGCTGTATGTTTGCCAGAAGGTAAACGCCAGACGCCAGCAGGCGAAGATGACATTTCAGATTACACGTCGTAAGCCACAGAGTGGCACGGTCCCGGGGGCCAGCAGGTCCAAGTCAAAAATAATCGTTCTTTAATAACTACGAACCACGAACTATGAACAACGAACTAACAATGAACTACGAACTACCAACTACAAGCTACGCAAACCGCCTATCCAGCCCTGCTTGCCAACAACGAACCACGAACTACGAACTATCAACTAATACAAACAAACCCAATTTACTAAATGCCCAAATGAACGTAAATAAAGTATTAACAAAGCATTATGAAAATGCTCGTCTCCGCGGGCGCGAAAAAAACAAACCCAAACAAACCCAATCTGAAATCTTAAATCAGAAATCCCAAATCCACTCCCACCCCGCCGGAAACAAACTTCACACCCCTCGACGGCAAAGCTGGGGGTGCTTTGATCTTTCCGGCCGGGCAACGCCGAAAACCGCCGGTTTAGCCTTCAGTTTAGTTGCTTTAAGGTATTACTGCCGAACAACCGATAAAATATGAGACCCCGAAGGGGTATATTTTTGAGCTTATAAGGATTATTTGCTTGATTATTGCGGCCAATCAACAGTAAAATGAACATAGAAACTTGACTTAATGGAAATTTGGTTTTCATACTTTAGTATAGAAATGAAAGGTAATGGAGGTAAAAAATGGCTAAAGACTTGGTACTAATTTTAGTGGCAGTTGCGGTGAGTCTGGGTCTGGCATTTGTTGCGGGCTGCGAGAGCGATGCTCAAACCGGCGCCCTTATTGGTACAGCGGTTGGTGCCGGTGCCGGCCAGGTGATAGGCGGCGACACAGAAGCAACATTGATTGGGGCAGCGGTTGGCGGTGGTGCCGGCTATATAGTAGGCAGCGAACGGGACAAGAAAAAAACAAAAGCTGAAATAGACAGTCTCCGGCAGGAAATGAACACCGTTACGGTCAACATTACCAACAGCAACGGTTCCATTACCCCCGTAATGCTGAGAAAACAGGGCGTTGTTTATATCGGCCCAAGAGGTGAGACCTACACCACCCTGCCAACGGAAGAGCAGCTTAAACAGGCCGGATACGGCTTTTAGGAAAACGCCCCGATAATAACCGCTGCCAAAGTAACTGCCTGACGATATAAATTTATCCGCCACGAAAATTGGCGGATAAAGGCCAAGGGTATAAGTTTACCCATAGCCTTTGTCAACGTGGTAAATCTCAGCTATCGCGCAAATTCGGTGAGCTTCACCATTGTCCGGCAAATCTGTTTTGCACGCTTTCACGCACTTTCTCTTGATGAGATTTTCTCCGCTCCAACCGACTTATTGCAACAATAGCCCCTGATACGCACGGCTTTGTAATAACCAAACCGGCCAAAAAAAGTCATTATTTATCGAACGGCAGCTTGACTCCTCCTTTTTCGGTTTTGGTAATACTGGGTTTTTTGCCGACTTCGTAGTCCTTCTTGACTTCTCTGGCGCGACAGATAAGGCCTTTTGAAATCCTGGACAAATCACCGCGAACTACTTTTGCAAATGACATTGTGTATGCCACCCTTTGAACTTCTATGGTGGCTACGTGATTTTCAACCCTTCCGAGTAACTCTTCGGTATCAGCATCAAAGACTTCCTTGCCCCTGGCGAAGACGTCGAACATCATGCCTTTTGTCATTCTACCACCGCCCTGATTCAGGACTATCTGGCCGTCCTGCTGTACCTCGGCGATTGTGATAGGATGCACACGGTCAATAATTGCTTCGACCACGTCCTTGACTACGAGCCGGATGAAAGCGTCTCGTACCTGTGCCGGGTCCCATTCGGCGGGGTTCTGCTCGTCGGCAAGGTCTCTGACCTGTTGGTCTTCCAGATACTTTTGGGCGACGGACGCAAAAACTATCTGCTTTGTGGAGCTGTCGACCAGGCGATAATTGAAGGCAAATCTGGCTTTAAATTTGCGGGCAGTGTACTGAGCAACCTCCAGGTACCTCTCAATCTTTTCGATTTTAGCCTCGGATATTGTACCTACGAGCAAGTAATCAGCGCCAAGAGTTCCAGCGAGCTTTGCTTGTTCTCCGAGAGGGGCATCGAAGGAAAGGAGCATTTTCTCTTCCTTGACAAAGTCACTGATGCTTTCCCGGTCGAGGACGGCGAATTTGTTGGTCTGGGTCAGTGCCACCGCCAGGCGCTGGGCAAAAAGTGCCGCCAGCTCATCAGCGCCGACCGCGAGACCCAGGAAGGGGTAGCTGTTTTTGAGAGTTTTGACCGGCATTAGTGCCATTTTGACTCTTTTAGTAAGGCCGCGGGCGGCATAGTCGTAGACGGAGACTCTAAGTTTGACCTGGTAAGTGTTTCCGTCGATTTGCTTTTCTTCGAGAACATCATAGGTTTTTACGAGTCCGGCGATTTCGGTTGTATAGGCAGTGCCTTTTGTTGCGACATCTACCGAGCCGAACTCAAGGCGTGTTCCGCCGGGCCGTTCGGCACCTATTCCGGCGCCTCCGCCGCGGAAGACAAATTCGTAGCTGCCGGAATCAACTTTGACACCTCTGACCTGACTGACGGCATTATAGAGGGCGTTTTTTGTGGCCTGTTCTCTGTCGACGCCCTGGCCGATGACTTCTCGGATAACAACGTAGTTTCTTTCGGTCCGCAAAAGGCGACTTGGTGTGTCATCTTTGTTGCCGGGATTACCTGTAGGATTATGCCCGACTGCCGGCGGCTCATCAACTGCCACAACTGCCGTGGCCAGCAGGCACAGCACGAATATGCACATTATTTTTTCCATCTTTCCACCCTCAGAAAAACCTGACTGTTAAATTCTTTTACCAGGCAACAGACTTATTGCTGCCCCTTTTTCCAACAATTACTTCATCCTGCCAAAATGTCAGGCCGCTTACGCCATCAGAGAGGCTGAGTTGGAAATAATACTCAACCTGCTGACGGTTTTTGTCGTAGCGGATGTTCCTCTGAAAGATTTTTCCCTTGATGCTAAAGTCGAACATTTGCAGGGTGCCTCTTTCCGGGATGGTGCTTTGGTCAAACTCTTCATCATCTCTCAATTCTCGCCCTTCACGAAGGAGCTTGTCGGCATCGCTGCCGATGGCGCGGGTCATGACTGCCTGTCCACTCCTTAATATCTCTATCTCAATTTTTGACATAAGCTGGCTGGTATCTATTCTTTGCATAGTGTCGTTCATGATTCGGCCCCTGGCCACCACGGTTCTACCACCGCCTTCCTTCTTAAGAGCACCGGAACCCAGCAAAGATTGAGTTAGCTGACTTGCGGCGAGATCGAAGTCCCTGTAGTCCAGAGCCATAACAGGCTTTCCCTCATCGTGCATAACATCGATGTTCACTGTTTCCTGCGCACAACCGGCCGCTAAAATACTGCTTACCGTTATTAGATGTAATATTGTTCGCTTCATAATTTACTCCCACTTTCTTGTATCCATTCTGAAATTCACAGCTTTCGGTGTCGGCGCAACAGCCTTAAGACTAAACGGAGATTTACCCATAGCTGACGCCGGCAGCCAGACACTTGTTTTACTTTGAATCAATAGCCCACTTTCATCAAGCCATTCCACCCTGTATCTGAACCGTTTGGTTTGGTATGAGCGGTTGTATCCGTTAACGTGAAGCTCAAGAAGCCCGGCATCGTTTCTTCTCATAACGGCCTGCGTGACTTCAATGCTTTCCCCTATCAATGCACTAAAGGCATGGGCTACCGGACGAGTTACGATATTATCCACAAGAGAGTCGCTTCTTATCTTTTCCCTTAAGTGAATTCTGGAATCAGGCTTCTCAACACAGCCTGCAAGGACAACCGCAACAACAAAAAGCAATATGTTGGTAATCGTTTTCATTTTATCCCTCTGTCTAACAAAAAAAATTAAGTTAAAAAGTCATAACCTCATACGCCGGTATGGCCTGATTAGTTGTTATTCTAACATATACTATTGCATTATTACAAGCAGGAATATCAATATCAAGCGGAATAGACCCTTCAGGAGTGATTTTTAATTTACCATTTTTCGGCTTTCTGAACCTCGCAACCTGAAACTCTTTCGGCAAAGTTGTCCATATCCTGACATCAGCAGCAGTCGATGCAAAACTGTATACCGCCATGAAAATGGACGCGATAGATCCAGCATTAGAATTTTGCTCCTCAAGAGCATATTGAGCAACAGCTTTTGCTGTTGCCGATATAATAGCTCTTATTAAAATACCCGTAAAATCTTTACTGAACTCTGTCTGGACAACCCTGTCCATGTCCGAGACCAGACAAGTCTCATAACGCTCTCCGTCAACTTCTGCGACCAGAGATGGATGTGCTCTGTCTCTGAATTCCAATCTTGGCAGGGCAATCCCCACATATTTAACTTTCTTTGTTGCAACGAACAACGGAATATCCAGTCTAAATTCTTTTTTTACAGGCCCCAATCCATTTTCAAATACCAACCATACTGTATCTTCAAGTTGACCTTGTCCGTCAAGTATCCCCTCGATAATACTCAGGTCTTCAGCTATATAGGCATTGTTGGCAACCATTCCACAGGACTCTTTGAGCAAATCCACTGCCTTGGAGTTGTCGCCAACAAGACTAAAGTATATACCTGCCAGGTAGGTCGCAAAAGGATTAACGAAATCGGGATAAGCTTCAAAATTGTAGAGATTGGGATATTTTTGAGCTAACAGTTCACGCGTTTTAGGATTTTCAACATTGGATTTTGAAAATTTGTTTTGTTGTTGCTCCCCTTCCAGCTCGGACTTGAGTTTATTTATCTCTTCACTGAATTTTTCCTTTGCCCGTCTCTGTCTGTCAAGGGCCCGATTAAACTCTACCCTGGCCAAATCCATCTTGCCTTCAATCATAAAATTCAGGGCCTTGTATGTATTAATCATTATACCGTCATACTCTTCGCCCCTGTAAGGAACTACGTTGTCGCTTGCAATCGTAGAACCGATAGCATCCCCAATTTTGGACTGCTCGTCATAATACTTAAGCATATCCTCAGCTCTATCGAAGCGCTCCGTACTCTTCCGGTAATCTTTGCGCATTCTTTCAACGGTCCCAAGCTGCAATGCCCAGAGTAAATCCTCGCCTTTGGGGTTTTTCTGTTTGCCTATATTTTTCTGGGCAAAAAGGGCTGAATTCTCATAGTCCAAACTTTCAAAATACCTGTTAAAAGTGGTTAAGTGGTCCTTAGGGGTATTACAACCTGTAAAAAAGGGCAGATTTAAGAGCGTTAAGATTGCAAATAAAAAAGGATTCCCAAGTCTAACTCCATTCATCATTGTCTCCAAATTAGACTGGCACCCGTTGATTCCGTACATTTAAGAAAATCAAGTCTTATTATATTATCACGAAAACTATAATCAACAAGAATTTCGCCGTTTTGACGGCCTTTTTTAGCTTTTTCCGATTTTCACTCTTCAAACCTCCCCAATGAGTTGTTTTCTCAGCCGTGATTCAGAGTCTTTTTTATACGGGATTATAGACAACCTCTACATGCCTGGGCTGTCTCTGCGGCCGATTCGGCCATTGCAATTCATCAAACAAAAATTCGCTGGCCTGCCGTATCATCACAGCCGGCATAGACGGGCTCATTTCTAACGAGCCGATTACGTCGTTATCGTATTTGCTCAAACCGTTAAATAAGTATTCCCAATCTTCACGGCATATACCGCCCTTCAAGCCAGGCCGCTCATGGTCATCCATACGACCGTAGTTGTCGCTCAGGTGCAAATACGCCACTCTCTCGGCCAAATCATCCACATACTGTTTGAAGGAAAATTCCCGGTCCAGATTGGCATAGCCGGTGTCGAGGCAATACCGGATCGATTCAAATTTTCTGCCGACGTCCTTCAGTGTCTGCAAGCTGCCGGTTTCGAGGCACAATTTGATGTTATTATCCCCGGCCTGCTTGATTACCTCGGCGGCAAAATCACAGTTGTCAAGCTCCGAGCCGTCGCGAATACCCAGACTCAGCAAATCCGTAACGATATTGGCATCAAGCAGCTTGGCACACTCGATTTGCTCATTCCACTCTTCCAATGTCGGCCCGTCACTGCGACAACGCATCGAGACCAGCATATCCTTGGTAGCTTCCACCAGCCTGGGCCAACTACGCCTCTCGTAACGGCACTCGTTCTGGCCTTTTATATTCGGCCATAGCTCCACACCGAAGCCTAATGAGTGGAGAAACCGGCATTCCTGCTCGAAGGAAAGGTTGTTCTCCCGCCACCAAAATACCATTGTTGAAACAGCATATCTAATTCGCATTATCCGGTCTCCATAAGTCTGCCAGGAACCCCCGCCTCCGGCCGACACAACCATTTGAGGCCCTCTCTCAAAAGCTATTATCGAGTAAAAACAAATGAAGGTTCAATGTTTCTCAAAAATTCCCGTATTTTTAAGAGCTTATCCGAATAACCGGGTCGTTATGAGGCCGAGCGAAAAGTTCGAGGCCAAGGCGGCAGGCCAAAAATGCTCGGAGGCGTGGTTTTCTCCACGTTGAGAACGTTTTTGGCCGACAACGCAGGCATCGGGCTTT
>DATLBB010000249.1:0-8878 GCA_035527155.1 Sedimentisphaerales bacterium | reverse complement strand
CGGACGCTAAAATCGGACAGATAAGGATGTATCGAACCAATGATTAAGCATTTTTATATACCTTTCGCCTTTTGTGTAATTTTAGTAACGGCAACGAGCCCCTGTACGTCAGCCGTTCAATTACCCGACCTTACCGTGCCGAACGGCTTCGGCGTCAACATACATTTCAGGGGCCAGCCGAGGGATTTGGACTTAATCGCCGATGCAGGCTTTAAGTTCATCAGGATGGACCTGACATGGGAAGCTGTAGAGAGAAAGAAAGGCGTTTACGAATTCGAGAAATCTGGATACGACGCCCTGACCAAAGGATGTTCCAAACGAGGCATACGTATTCTATATATTCTCGACTACAGCAATCGGCTATATGAATCAGACAGATCCGTCCGCACAGAACAGGGACGCAGGGCGTTCGCCGCTTTCGCTGAAGCTGCTGCCGCCAGATACTCAGGGAAAGGAATTCTCTGGGAGATATGGAACGAGTCTAACATAAAGCAGTTCTGGAGACCGCAGCCCAATGTTGACGATTACT
Source organism: Sedimentisphaerales bacterium (assembly GCA_035527155.1). Lineage (GTDB taxonomy): Bacteria > Planctomycetota > Phycisphaerae > Sedimentisphaerales > Anaerobacaceae > CS2-K091. Next base: position 8,349 of record DATLBB010000249.1, on the reverse strand, counting down.
GCAAGCTCGTCAAAGCAACGGCAGACCGGCTTAAGAAAGCCGACAATACCGGCTTAGTAGTCGCTCCTGCTACATCAACAATCCCTTTTAAATGGCTCGAGGACTGTTTCAAAAGAGGGCTTCTTAAATGGATTGACGCCCTGACGGTGCATCCATATCGACCACAGCCGCCAGAGACGGTCATCATGGATTACGCCAGGCTGCGTGAGCTCATCAGCCGTTACGTCCCAGAGGGAAAGAAAATGCCCATCATATCGGGCGAATGGGGATATTCACTTATAAACTGGGATAAGTCCCGCCTCTCCGAACAGCAACAGGCCCAGTATCTTGTGCGAATGTTCTTAGTGAATCTTTATCGGGGCATCCCTGTCAGTATATGGTATGATTGGAAAGACGATGGAACCAACCCTAATGAGAGGGAACACCACTTCGGGACGATGACACACGACTTAAAGCCAAAGGCGGCATACCTTGCAGCAAAAACACTATCCTCTGCCCTTGCCGGATATTCCATCCATCACAGAATCAAATTAGGCAGTGACAAAGATTTCGCCTTCAAATTGACCAGGGATAAAGACGAGGCAATAGCGGTCTGGACAATAGACGAAGAACACGACATAACCTTACTAATAGGGCCCGGTCAGGGAATGCGTATCGATATCCTCGGGAACAAAACCAGTCTTTCTTGGAAAGCTAATGGGTTGAAGCTAAGCATATCAGAAAGCTCACAGTATTTACTCATAAATAGTAGATAGTGGAGCCTGCTTATTGTGGACTCTTTACCCGCCGTCAAACTGATTTGTCGGCCCCCCATGCTCTGATGCCCTCATATTATATCAAGTGCATTAAATTACTGCGCATCGTGTATTTGGCACAAACGGGGGCAGGCTCAAGCGCAGGGATTCAACTGGGCTCGGCCGAATATCCCTGGGGATGGCTCGCTATTCTTTATGTAACGCGCAATAATTAATTACAATTGGTATTACTCGCGGTCTTCTTTCTGCAACAACTCGATAATCTCGGCTTTTGTAGGCAGCGCTTCTATTGAGCCGAATTTCGTGCACGCCAACGCCCCCGCTGCGGAGGCGAATTTAACCGCCTCTCTCACATCGTCTTTCACGGCACAATAGGCCGCCAAGGCCCCGGCAAAGGCATCACCCCTGCAGGTATGGTCGACGATTTCAACCTCAAAGGCTGGTATGTGGTCAGCGCTATTCCTATCAACAACCACACAGCCGCGTTTGCCCATAGTTATAACGGCGTAGTTAACACCGCGAGCGACCAAATCGGACCCGATAAGCTTAGCCGTTCGGATACTGGCGTCAGGCTGATAGGTTATGTCGGCGGCTTCGTAAAGATTTGGGATAAGGATATTGACGGAAAAATACTCAAGGGGTAAGTCGCCGCCGCTTCGTTTCGGTTGCTCGATTGGCCTCGCGGGATTGAGAATTATCTTTGTATTGTGCAGCGTCGCGCACCGAATAGCCGCTACTATCGCTTCGTGTGGCAATCGGCCATGAACTAAACAAACGTCAGCCTCAGAAATAACCTTCTCCGCCCGCTCGATATCCTGCGAACGAAGGGCACTGTTGGCACCTGTATATACACAACCAGCATTTTCGCCCGCAGAATTAACCAGCGTCACAACAACGCCGGTACTTTTAGCTTCAGCAGTAGAAATAAACTCCGTATTGACCTTAAAATTGGCCAAGCTCGCCTTGACCATTTGAGCAAATGGATCACCGCCGACCTTGCTTATAAGATGCACCTCGCAGCCACATAAGGCCGCTTCCACGGCTTGGTTTAACCCTGCTCCGGTCGTTGTGTATGAAAGAGCAAAGCCGCTAACGCTTTGCCCTGGGCTTGGGATGTGGTGGCATTTTACCGCCATGTCGATATAAGTACCACCAATCACAACCGTTTTAGGAATCCTTCCTGACATCTTAGTCCTTAAGGTTATTTCCAAGGTTTAGTATAACCTGCTGGCTGCAAAGTGCAAAATGTTTTTCTATGGCAATTTCTGGCCTTATGATTACTGGTAGAAACAAGTAATTTAATGCTCTGGTTGCTTATCCGTAGCCGTCAAATTATAAGTTTAGAGTGGCGGGGATTCTCTTTTTTATTAATATTCTTATAAAAAAGGTAGTATTAGTAATATTAAAGGCGGTAAAATTGTTATGTTTTTAAATCGAGACTAAAGATAATGTTTTATGTAATAAGCAGTTATAAAACAGCCATTCTCACATTCGTCTGTGATAAAGTTATTAGATTATTTGCGTTTTTATGCAATATAACTAACAGCAAGAAATATTTGGCGATGCTGGCGTTAATACCCATAAGGATTCTACAAGTTTATTAACCGGTTATTTGCTCGGGGCAGCAACTATATCGAGAGTGAACTATTTGCTTTTACTTTAAGATGAGGTATATTAACAGCCTTGGCATTCGGCTAACAGACGAGGTGGTTAGGCGTAATAAGGAAGGAATGAAGAATACGTCCGAATACGGTAATGCCAAGTCGGACGAACATGTTCCGGTTCAAGATTGTTGATTGACCGGCGCAAGCCCCATAGCTGGCTTTGTACAAGAACTTGGGTCGCCAAGAGCTTCTAATAGAGAATAGACGATAGTCGTTGAGGCAGGAACATCTAAAGCTATGTTGAGAAAGCTTCAGAAGGAACGTTTAACTGTATACGGACGCCTAAAAAATGGAGAAGTAAGGAATGGAAGATTCAGCAAACGATCTTTTTGTCGGTTTTGATGTTGGATGTAGCTCTGTACACTATGTAGTCCTCGGTGGAGATAAAAAAATAATATACTCCCCGAAACCAATAATTCACTTTGCTAATCCAATTGGCGCAATAAAAGAAGCTTGGGGCGACATAACGCAGAAATACTGTGAGAGCGAGATAAAGAATACAGCAGTTACCGGAAGTAACGCAGGGTCTTTTCCGGGTGTTATGGAAAGCTTAACTTACGAATTTGATAGCGTGACGATTCCAAAGGGAGCAGAGTTAGTTAGCCCGGAATCACAATATGTTTTTCATATAGGAGCAAAAGACGCATACTTTTTCAATGTCAAGAACATAAATGGAAAAAAGGTTATTCAAGAATGGAGAACAGGAACGAAGTGTGGGGGTGGTTCTGGGATATTGATAGAAAAGCAGTGCAGAAGGTTGTTTGAAGGCGAAATTCCTAATCTGGAATTAGACAACGTTCTTACGGAAGGAGACGAAGATGAGAGGAACAGGATTAGAATCAAAAACAGGCAAAAATTACAATCAAGATTGGAAAAAATGTTTTCTGTAGCAGAGAAAGAAGCCGAAAACTCAAAAGAGCCGAGTGAGTTTTTAGCGAGATGTGGTGTTGTTATTCAATCTGATTTGATCCATAAGCAAAATGAAGGCGCAAAGAGAGAAGATAACTTGGCAGGACTTTTCAAAACGGTTGCAAGAAATTATAAAATCGATGTTCTTGGAGCAAGGGCGTTAAACTCTGAAAATTCAAATACCGCGATAGCAACAGGAGGCGTCTTTGGTAATGACCTTATAAGAAAAAACTTAGAAAACTCTCTTGGCATTTCTATAACCAGGCCGGAGCATTATCACAACATTGCGGCAATAGGCGTAGCGTTAAAAGGGATAGAAGAGAACAACAGGTTTGTTTTTAATCCTGAAGAGCTTAACAAGGTTGCGGAGCACAGTAAAGAAAAAAGACAATTTGCTCCACCTCTTTCCGGTGAGACTAAAAAGATAAACAACAAACATGAAGAACTTGATGAAAAAATAGAAAAAGGAACAGAAGTTATTTTAGGAATAGATGGAGGAAGTACAACAACAAAAGCAGCTTTAGTTGATTTAACAGGGAAACTTCTTGATAAAATTTATATCAAAACCTATGGCAACCCTGAAGGTTCGTTGAAACACGTCATAAAATACTTAAGCAGACATAAAGATAACGTAATTGTAAAAGGAGTTGGCGCAACTGGTTCAGCAAGAAAATTATATGAAAAAATCTTAATTAGTAAGAAAAAATCTGAAGCTCTCTTAAGTAAAGGCGTAGAAATTATAGACAGAATAACTGACGAAATTACCTGTCATGCTCTTGGTGTCAAACACTATGATTCTAAGATTGATACTATTTATGAAATTGGTGGCCAGGATATGAAGTTTACAAGATTTTCTAACGGAGTAGTTAAAGAAGCTAAAATGAATTATAGCTGCCAGGCTGGCTCTGGCCAGACCCTTGAAAACATGGCGGATATTATTGGTTTGAATGTGGAAAATTCTCTACAAGAATTTGCATTAAAAGCTAAGCGGATTCCAGTGATTGATGCAACCTGTGGTGTTTTCATGGAAATGGATGAAAACAGGTTAATAGCAGAAGGTTTCAGTCGGGAGGAAATTGCTGCTGCAATAATAAGGGGGACGGCCGCAAGTTACTATTATAAATTTGTTGGTGGCGCTCAACATGTCGGAGGAAAATGTTCTGCCCAGGGAGGCCCGCCTTTGGGGAAGGCTTTTCTTGCTGCACTTGCGCAAGTAACAAATAAAGAAATAGAGGCCTATCCTCATAGAGAAATGTTTGGGGCATGGGGCCAGGCCCTCGATATCATTGAAAACATAAAACAATTAGAGCAACAACATAAGAAGTATGGGTCGGCTTTTAGAGGTTGGAATTTAGTTGAGATGTCTTTTGAAAAGGAAAGGATTTCTTGTAGGACGCTGTTTAAAGAAAAATCTTGTGGCATAAGAGATTGTCAGCTCGAAGTATTTTCCATTGAAGATGATAGAATAATTACAGGGGGCTTCTGTCCAAGAGGAGATTCTGAGGGGGCTGGAAAGCCGAAAACAAATTATGTGGAAAAATATCACAAGATATATGAGAACCATTTCAAAAAGCAGGGAAGCCTGTTAGAAGACGATTTTTCTGCAGAGATAAATAGAATAACAGTGGGAATCAAGAGGAGTACTGCAACGCTTGGAGAGAAAGGAATTTGGAGTGCTGCTTTATTGAAAAAACTTGGCTTTTGTCCTGTAGTATCACCAAAAAGCACCAGAGAGATAGCAAAAACAGGGATTGACAACTCAAGAACGGACTTCTGTATAGCGAGAAAGCTGGTAACGGGGCATGCAGCCCTCTTGAGTCAAAATCCAAATATAAGGTATTTATTCAACCCAAGTTTCATTGAGCACAGGCAGGATAAGCCTCCGGATCTAAAGTATTGTATTTATACGGAGTCGGAAGGCTACCTTTTAAATGATGTTCTTTCTCTCGACGAGAACACACAGATAAATCCAATTTTGCATTTTGGCGATGAGAATCTTCTTGTTCATTCTCTTAAGGAAGAATTTAAGAGGCTCGGCTTCCTGTTTTCAAATAAAGAAATGAGAGAGTCTATAAGATATGCAGACAAAGCAGAGGAAGAATTTAAGAAAGAACTTTATGCTGTAGGAGATACGTTCTTAAAGAAAATCGAGGAAAACGGCGAAAAGGCCTATGTGGGTATTGGACGTGATTATGTACTGCTCGATCCTGAAGCCAGTTCAAACTCTGGCGTTATGTTCTCGCAGGTAAGAGGTTTGCACTACATACCACAGATATTTTTAGAGCATAGATTTGAACACATCCCTATTGAGGACATTGCGGAGAATGAATTCTGGGTCCAGAGCGTCAAGATTCTGAAGGCTAATTTGTTCGTGGCCGGTCATCCTAATCTGTTCCCTATAAGGATGATGAATTTTGCCTGTGGGCCGGATAGTCTAAAAATTTACCAGGAAGAAAAAATCCAGGAAGCAGCGAACAAGCCTTTGCTCACATTATTAACCGATGCCCAGACTAATAATGCACCCTTTGTAACAAGAACCGAGGCCCATGAAAGAGTTGTTAATCAAACCAAGCCTGAGAAACTAAGGATGGAGAACATACGGCCGCGCAAATACTCCACAGACAACAATGACCGGAGAATTTGGCTCATACCTTATATGGGAGACGCTGTACACGTCGCGGCCTCAGCACTAAGGCATTTTGGAATCGACAGCGAAGTCTTACCCACTAATACCCAAAGGGGCTACGAAATAGCCAGAAAACATATCCATACCGAAGTGTGCCACCCTCTAAAAGGCGTCGTAGGAGACACCCTTGGCTTCCTGAATGAGCAGATTGAAAAGAAAGGCAGGAAATACGTCGAAGATAATTACCTTGTTATGCTGCCTACGACAAGCGGCCCTTGTAGATTCGGCAAATACGTGGAAGTACTGCGAATATTTATGGACCGCGAAGGTCTCCAGAAAATCCCCATAGCAGGCCCTTCCTCAGAAACCGATTATTTCGATATACCCGTACCGGAAAAGGTTGGCGCATCGAACAAACTAAAGGTCCAGCAGGTCTTGTTCAAGGGAATCAACGCCTCAGACCTGCTGGAAGACATAACCCTCAGATTCCGGCCGTATGCTGAAGATAAACAACAAATTACTGACTTGAAAAAAGAAAGACTCCTTTTATTAGGAGAAGTCATCGAAAATGGCGCCGATACCGCCGCTCTGATAGAGTGGGGCAAAGAGACTGTATTACGATTTACCAAGGCCAATCTCCGCAATCACGACAGGTTCCCACTCGTTCTTTACATCGGCGAGATATACATGAGACAGCACGACCCCTACACCAACTTTGTAATCCAAAAATTGGAAGAAAAACAGTTGGAAATGGTTAGGGACCCCATCACCGATTGGCTGCTGTACGTAAATCAGATGAACCGAAGAAACTCAAGAAGAGATATAAGACTGGCCATCAAAAATTGGGATTGGGCCAGAGCACGGAACAAAACCGGAAAACTCATCAATTCGTTTCTCAAAGGGCAATACATGTCTCGCATGGCCGACAAAATTGCTCAGCCGTTTCATGAAATTCTTCATGGCAGACACTGCCTTCCTAAGCCCATAGATATAATTGACACTTTGGAAAAGAACCACGAGTTCCACGGAAATATTGAAGGCGAATCCCCATTAAGCATCGGAATTGCCTACTATTTTATGCACGACTTAATTAAGCCGAAGGGCGATGCTTACATTTCGGGAATATTTCATGTCGGCCCTTTCACCTGTATGCAGGAGGGAGTTGCAACGGCAAAAATAGAAGCAATGGCAAAAGAGCTAAGGAAAAGAAAATCCGATTTGGTCTTCCCGATTATCCACGCTTTCTTCGGCGATTCGCCTAATCCAAACTTGGAAGCCGAAATCGCGGTCTTTACAGAGCAGTGTTATCAGAAAAAAGATATTTTGAAAGGAAAGTATGGCCGCGGGTTGAGCACCGACGGTGAGAACCGTTCCACCTTGATGCGTTCGCCGAGTCAAATAGTGGACATCAATAATAAGAAACGGACGCCTCATGCTTACGAAAAAGTGGATTAACTTGGTGGCTGTGTGGAGCAATAGCGTGAATTTGCCCTCTTGGGCAGTAATAAACAGATTTTTATTGCTGCTGCACTAAGGCGGCCTATAATAAACTATATATAACAGCGATTTTATATCGCTTGTGTCTTGGAAAGGATTTCCTATGGAACGGATAAGTAACTGGGCCGATGACTATGGGCTGAAATTCAAGCCTCCAGGGGAGTGGCTACCGTGGCTCAAATGGGCAGTTCCGATTGTGCTGGTTCTGGCTGTCGGGTCGACTTCGTTTTACATGGTGAACACCGATGAGGAGGGAGTTGTGCAGCGGTTCGGCAAATATGTGCGAACTACCAAGCCGGGGCTCCATCTGAAGTTGCCTTTGGTGATTGAGAGGGTGAGCACGCCGCAGGTGGAAAGGATAATGAAGGAGGAATTCGGTTTTCGAACGATCAAGGCGGGTGTGCAGACGCGGTACGGGCAACGACCCCAGGAGGAATACCTTATGCTCTGTGGTGATTTGAGTGTGGGGGAGGTTGAATGGATTGTCCAGTACAAGATCGACAACTCAAGGGACTATCTGTTCAATGTGCGGAATCCGGAAAAAGTGCTCAGAGATGTTTCCGAATCGGTGATGCGAAGCGTTGTGGGGGACTCGTCTGTGGATGAGGTGCTGACTTCCCGACGGGCGGAGATCAACATCGAGGCCCAGACGAAGATGCAGCAACTCCTGGATACATACACGGTGGGTCTGAAGGTTGTCGCGGTGAAGCTTCAGGATGTGAATCCTCCGGAAAAGGTCAAGCCTGCTTTTAACGAGGTCAATGCGGCACAGCAGGACAAGGAGAAATTGGTGAATCAGGCACTTGAGGAATATAACAAGATTATTCCCAAGGCAAGGGGTCAGGCACTTCAGATGGTCAAGCAGGCTGAGGGTTATGCAATAGACCGGACAAATACG
>DATLBB010000248.1:0-10057 GCA_035527155.1 Sedimentisphaerales bacterium | reverse complement strand
AGCGCATACCTCATCGCTAACGGCATAACCGAATAGGCATGTTTGATGACATTCAGCAATATCTGCACAAAGGCAAGAAAGCAGGGCCAGTTGATGTCCTTCATAAAGCTGCTGTCGTCTTTTCCGAACAGCGTCAATACGAAAACACCGTGAATTCCACAAAATCCACCATAGTGAATAATAAAAAAAGGTATCAGAAATAACTTACCGAGATGTTTGGAAGGCTTCAGGAAACCTGCAAACGCCATCTTCAGGACGTTATAGAATCCCACCGCAATGTTCTCCGACCAGTAAAGTAGCACAATATAAAAGGCGTCCCACCCCAGAAAAACCACTCCCCAGAGCGGAATGATGTTGGCTGCTATAAGTGCAATAAGCGGTATATTTGATACGTACTTGTTCTTCAACTGCAACTGATGTCCCCATCCATATAACTCAAACTTACCGGTTTTGATTTGTCATGCTGAGCAGAGCGAAGCATCTGGCCTGCGAATGATAATAATGTTTATATTACTTACACGCAGCTCAAGGAAGTTCGATACTAATCGGCTTGGCCAGTTTGTGTAAGACCTCTTGCAGTATGCCGAAGAACTTGTCATTGTCAGGCCACAAAATCCGTTCATCATCCGGGACAGGTTTATCTATTTGTTCCAGGAACCGCTCTACAAGCGCCTCATTCAGTTTCTCACCCGCAATCCCCAGCCCCAGCTTTTCTATGTAATCCGCGTTTATCATCTGTTCATACTGACCGGCCACTGGCAGCAGGCACATCGGCTTCTTCAAATGCAGACACTCACTTAACAGTGAAAATCCCGCCGAAGCTATCACCCCCCGCGCACTCGCCAAATCAGCTAAGAATCCTTCCGTAGAACGCTCTTTGAAAACGCAGTTCTCAAACTCCCCGCTCTTCTTAAATCCATAAAGGTAAAATTTCTGCCCGGAAAACTTACCAAGCGTCGCTTGCAGCTCCTCTACTCCTTTACCGGAAGTCGAATATATCAGAATGTGCTCACCCTTGCCGGCTTGGAGCCCGCGAACGATAGGCCTCACAACCGGAGGCGCCAAAACTGCCGAATCAATCCGCAGGGGGGCCTTAAAGAAATTTATGACGATATACGCAACCGCCCCAACATAGTGACATTCGGTCACCACGCTCGCCGTTATCCGTGAAAACCAGTTCTTGCTCCTGTGCTCCAGCTTACAAAGTGTCAGCACATGCTCGTGGTCTATACTGATAAAGGGAACATCTTTTCGCCACGCCCACCACGCGCTGAAAGGCTCAAAATCTGATATCACCAAATCAGGCCCAAAAGGCTCAAAATGTTGGTGGAATAGTTCATCGTTTATCCTGTTGCCTTCGGGAAGATTCAGAAGATTTTGTTTCAGCGTCTCCGATTTGTCTATACGCCCATTTACATACGTAAAAGACAGACCGAATATCTCCCGCACGCGCTCGCCGAAATATTGTTTTAGATAGAGAAGTGATTTTCTCGAACCGACAAACATCACATCGTGCCCCGCTTCGATGAGCCTTTGCCCCGTCAGGTGTGACCGGCTGCTGTGTCCAAATCCTTCCCCCGCAACACCGTAGATTATCTTTGCCATTTCTTCGTACCTCGTACTCAGTGTATATCGCCGGTCTCAGGCTATGTCAAGGATGGAATGCTAAATCCAAAAAGGTCTTTACCAAACCAGTCACTGCTCACAGGGCCTGTTCAGGGACACGCAGATAAGTAAGGGTTTTTTCAAGTATCTTGGCTGCCACCGGCGCAGCAACGGTTCCGCCGGTATAACCTTTACCGAGTCTGGTGTTCGGTTTATAAATAGAAACCAGAACGACTACCTCCGGCTCCTCTGCCGGCGCCCCCGCAACAAAAGAGGCAACGTAATCGCGCTCCGAATAACCTCTCTCCTCGCTCTTTGCTATATTGGCGGTTCCCGTTTTCCCGAAAACCTGCCATTTCTCCAACGCAGCTCTCTTACCCGTGCCCTCATTAACCACGCCGACAAGGGCCTCGGTAACAATCCACTTGGCGACTTCCGGCTTTATAATGTAGCCGACAGCCGGCGATGATTGCCTGAGCTTGATAATCTCGCCGGTGCTGTCAACCATTGCCTTCACAAGAAACGGCTCCACTGCCCGACCGCCGCTGGAAAGTATGCAGAAGGCTCGAATCAATTGAATCGCTGTTACTGAAATCTCCTGCCCAAAAGGTATCCGCGTTATGCTGTACCCTGTCCAGTCACTCGCAGGACGCAGCAGCCCACCGGCTTCACCAGGCAGGTCGACGCCTACTTTTTTGCCGAATCCGAAAAGTCTCAATCCATTATAAAGTTTGTCCTTGCCCATCCTTTGTCCTATCTTGGCCATACCTATATTACTGGAGTTGACAAGAATTCCCCGCACTGTCAAATCTGCGAATATGTTATTGCCGTATTCGCCAATTCGTCCAAATCCCTTGCCGCGATAATCGCCGTTTTCACAGAATATCTTCTCATGAATGTTCACAGTGCCGTTATCAATCGCAATCGCCGCGGCTATCGGCTTGAGAATACTCCCTGGCTCATACTGGTTTGTTATCGCGCAATTACGGAAGGTATTCGGGTCCGTGCCGCTTATATTGTTTGGCTCAAAATCAGGCAGCGAAACCATGCCTAAAATCGCGCCCGTTTTCGCTGAAGCAACTATCGCAACAGCCGACTCGGCCTCATAGCTCTCGAACTGCCTGACAAGCTCGGACCACGCAAACTGCTGGATAGCGGCATCCAGCGTCAAAATAATCCCGACACCCGCAGTTAAGATTCCAGTTTGCTGTTTCGGACGAATCGGTCGGCGACGAACATCGGCAAACAGAATGTTTTGAGCGCCGGAACCCATAAGCTGTTTGTCGTATTCCAGTTCAATGCCGCACAAACAATGATTGTACCGGCTTACAAAGCCCACAACGTGTGAGGCCACCCGACCCATCGGATAATGTCTTTGCCAATCTGATTCTACACCAATACCGTAATACTTTCGGGCGGCTGCGCACTCCTTAACATCCGCATCGAACTTGATTTCAACAAACCCGCGATTATTGCTCTGCATGATAAGCTTATATATATCCATTGCTTCGATGTTCAAAATTGGCGCAAGTTCTGTCGCCGTCGTCTCAGGCTCGCGGATAGCCCGCGGCTCCGCAAAGATTGTCTGGCTTTTGCCGCTTGCCGCAAGCACCCTTCCGCGGCAATCAAGAATCACGCCGCGTTGTGGTTTCTGGATAAACCGCGCACGAAGCTGGTTTGACGATATATCAACATAATGCTCGCTCTGGAAAAACTGAAGGTAGAAGCACCGCCCTGCTAATGACAAAAATGCCAAAATCAAAAGCGACAACAGCAAAATGATAATACGGACGCTTTTCTCGTACATCGTACCTCGAGGCTCGCCACACACCTCACGGGCCGCCAAAACGTTGAGAGACCGCTGCGGGATTTATTAAATTTTCCACCTCAAGTTGTTTGTGCGTAAGTTCCTGTATTAGCCGGCCCTGCTCGGACTCTTGCGCGTAAAGTTTGTAGAAAATCCGATTGTTGGCACTACGAAGATAAACAGTGAATATCAAAACTGCCGTAAAATATAAAACAACAAATACAAAGCGAAATTGCGGCCTCATAATACAGCCTATAATAAAAAATGTCATTGCGAGGCCACCGAAAGTGGCCGTGGCAATCTCAAAAATTAATCAATACTTATCCTGAGCAAAAAAAGCCTGCCCTGAGCGAACTTGTCCTGCCTGCCCCGCCCCAAATAGCCTTTATTTGGTGCGGGGAGTTCTATCGAAGGAGCCGATGGGTCGAAGGAATCATTTATCATTAATCATTTTCGCGACGGGTGGCAGCCTCAAAGCCGAAGGCTTTGGGGATGGTGGATGTGGGAAGCACCATCCCCAGGCTGCGATTGAGGCTGCCATCCGACAAAATCCAGCATTTTTAGGCTAAACACGTACAAAGCAGGAATCAATTTTGAACATTCGGATTTTGAATTTGTTTCGGATTTCGAATTTCGTGCTTCGTGCTTCGTGCTTTTCACAATTTCGTGCTTCGAATTTCGACGCCGCTGCTCCTACCGAGCCGGCATTTTCAAGGCCGTACCAACGCCCACAGTGTCCTCATCCTCTAAAATATTGGTGTTTAATCTCACTATTTCCTTATACCGGCTGCCGTCGCCTAATTGTTCAGCGGCAATTTGCCATAGATTGTCACCTTCCTTCACGGTGTACAATTTGCTTTGCTCTGCTCGCTGGGTATTCTTCGAAAGATGTTCCCGTCCGATAGATATAACCTTCTTAAATATTTCACTGGGAAAGATGCTCTTACTTTGCTCTTTATTCGGCGCCGAACCCGGCAGAGGTGGGATGACAAGCTTTTGTCCGACATAAATATCATCCGGAGATTCCAGAATCTTGCGATTGGCCTCAAATATCTTCATGATGTTTGCTCTTTTGTTCCCTGCTTCAGGACCATAAAACTTTTTGGCTATCGAGGCCAGGTTGTCACCATCGGTAACAGTATAGATTTTTGGCAAAGCTGGTTTGACAGTCTCGCTCTTCCTGACATCTGTCTGCTTGTCATTAACCGGCCCCGGAACGACCGGCTCGACTTTATTGCTCTCATCAGGAATTACAGGGTTCTGCGGTAACGTTCTTTGATCGCGAATACGGGGATCACCAATCGGTGGTGTCAGTACTTCTGTCGCTTCGCTTCTTATCGACTCTGTACGATTGATAACCTCACGCTCCCGCGCCGCAAGACCAGGCGGATTATTCGGAAAATTGGCCATTGTGGTAGTCAGCTCGTTACTGTCTGGGCGGGAGCCGGGAAGACCATTAATTATAAATGCAATCATAAATATGAAGGCCAAGCCCAACAGCAATCCAATCTTCGCGTCACGAGTCATAATGAAACTCCTTTTCCCTTTTTTGCCCTATTGTCTTTCTGCGACCCTTAACTTCGCACTTCTTGCCCGCGGATTTCGCGCAATCTCCTCTCGTGATGCCACAATCGGCTTCTTCGTGATAATCTTATAAACGCCGTCTTTTTCATTTGCCTTAAAACTATTCTTAACAAGTCTGTCTTCAAGGCTGTGAAAGCTGATAACAGCTATTCGACCGTTCTTGCCTAACAGCCCCGATGCCGAAGCAAGCAGTTTCTCAAGGTTCTCTAACTCTTTATTGACTGCAATTCTCAGAGCCTGAAAAGTTCTCGTTGCCGGGTGTATTCTGCTTCTTCGTTGTCGCCCTGGCCTTCTCAATGCCCTGCAGACTATCGAGGCCAGTTGGCTGGTTTCAGTTATCCGCCCGCTCTCACGGTCCTGAACGATAAACCGTGCTATCCGCCGTGAGCCCCTTTCCTCGCCGAATTTGTAAATCAAATCAGCTAAGGATTTTTCGTCTGCTTTATTAACAATATCGGCAGCGGTAGTCTTTAATCTTTTGTCAATTCTCATATCCAGCGGCATATTCGTCTGGAAACTAAGACCCATCTCGACGTCCGCCAACTGCGCTGAGCTGACTCCCAGGTCCGCTAATATAAAATCAACCTTATCGATGCCCTGTTCGCGGACTCGCTCACTAATCTCAGAGAAATTACCACAAATTAAAATAACCTTACAGGCAAGCCCTTTCAACTTAAAATGGGCCCCTCGGATAGCTTTTTTATCTAAATCAAATCCAACGATAGCTCCCTCGGGGCCCAGGGCCTTGCCGAACAGAAAACTATGACCTCCCTGTCCAATGGTCGCATCGACCATCACCCCATCCTGGGGTAAGTTCACCTGTTCGACCAACGTCTCCGCAAGTACCGGAATATGTTCTACTTTCGAGTCATTTACCTCCATCGTATCTCATATATCAAAGCGCGCTCAGATATATCGTGGTCTGCCGCAGCACGATATTCCAACGATGCACCATGGCCTAACCTACAGCTACTGCGTTTTTCTGAGCCTTAAGTTCCCTGACATCGGGTGAAAACGTAACGCCGCTGAAAATCTCATCCATGTTCTTCAGGCGTTCGAGCCGCTCGGTAAGGATTGTCAGTGAGGAAAAGGTTTGTTCGTCAACAGCTCGTTCACCGGTGAGACTTTTCTCTACAATCCGACAATGATTAGAATCCGTTTCAATCATTTCATCTCCAGTCAAGAAAATCAAAGTTCTTCGTTCTGTTTTTGCAGCACCACCTGACGTGCCTGCGACATCTGTTTCTGGTACTGGGCCATATGGTCTGTCAGGTATTGCTCCCAGTTTTCGTTGTTCCACAGCTCGATATGATCTCGGACGCCGACTAATGTAATTTGGTCTTTCAGTCCCGCCCGCCTTCGCAATTTTTCATTCAGAAGCAGTCGTCCCTGCCTGTCCAGCTCCACCTTGCTGGCAAGTGCAAAACTTATTCTCTCGAACGCCACAGCCTCATCGGGCGCGGTCGCATTCGGTGCTACCGCTAAGACTATCTGCTCGAAGTATTTTTCAGGATACAGGCAAAGAATACCGTTGGCACCAAGGACGAGATAGAAATTGCTTCCGTGTTCATCGACATCGATTTGATTTCTCAGCTTGTTCGAGATGAGAACTCTGTTTTTACCATCGACTACGTGTTGATATTCGCCTGTTAATAAAAGCATGGTATCTATTCCACTTACTATACCTATAATGGGAAATCATACCACTTTCCACCACTCAGTCAACACACAAAACCATTTTTTTCAAAATTTCTGCAAAATTTTATTATAGGACTCCGCCCGAAAGCCCTAATCCCTGCAAACAAAAGTGCTTACGAAAATAAGGTGTTTTCTCAGCCCCCGATATTTTTCCCACAATCCCGATTTTTTTTCACAACAATCTGTGAACTTATCGCTTGCCATCCAACCGTTTCACTGCACGCCCCCTTGTCATTCTGAGCGACAGCGAAGAATCTGGCCACCGCATTGAATTAACCTCCCAATCTGTCATCCCCGTGCAGGCGGGATTCGAGAAAAAAATGTCATTGCGAGGAGCGAAGCGACGCGGCAATCTCAAACATTGTCAGCCCAACCGCAGTGGAAGGATCTATTAAAAATTGTCATTGCGAGGCCCGAAGGGCCGTGGCAATCTCAATAATTCTAAATTCTACATTCTCAATTCTTCATTCTGAATTCCCCCTTCACTTCGCCATTCGATATTCTTTGCCTGTCCCGAAGGTTTTAGATGGGATTCGATATTGGATATTCCCTCCGTCCTCTGGGCGGGGTTGTCTTTATATTTAGCTCCACGTTTTACGTGGGGTTTTTTAGTAGAAAATATGGAACGACCGGCCCTGTGATTGTAAACGTCGTCATAAGCCGATAAAGCCGAATCTTTTTCATCAACCGGCTCAACGCAAATCAGCCGGCCTCTGTCCAGATCAACATAAAATAACAGCCCGTCTTTCCGGCCGGTCATCTTTGCTCCGCTGCCGTCAACTCCCAACACACGCACTCGCATCCGAGGTGCACTCAAATGTAGAGTCTTAGCCTTTTGGTTTGAGACAGTTACCAGTACATCCTCATTTCAGCCCAATTGCTATACTACACTGCTTGCCCCGACCCCACAGAGCACCGACTGTAAGGGCGGCGTAACCTCCCCGAAGACAAGGCTCTTAAGTCTCCCCACTAAGAGCAGTTACATAAAAAAGCGGGCGATGGGAATCGAACCCACCTAGCCGGCTTGGAAGGCCGGTGCATTACCACTATGCTACGCCCGCTAATAATTTGTAATGCGCCGCTCATAATTATAAGCAGTCAACAGAAAATAGCAAATCGAAAATTTCTATTGCCACACCAACACATTTGTATCCCAGCGATGAGCTCGCTATGCTATATCCTGTATATAATGTATTGCTAAAAGCCGGAGGAAACTGTTATGCCTGACAAAATAACCCGTCGAGAATTTATCCGCGATACTGCTGCTGCCCTGACAGGCGGATTAATTGGTCTGTTGGGGGCTGTCTTGTTTTTTGTATGGTGAAATTGTTATGGTCTTTTTGACCTCCTTGATGCCATCACCAAAACTTCTTGCGTCGAACTTATCGGTTACGGTGATGCTAATTCGGCCTGCCTCTATAGCTTTCAGCTCGTAAGTTATGAAAGCATGACGGCCATCAGAAAGAGTACATGCCTGGCCGGGCTTTAATGTTATAGAATCTACAACGTTGCTCTTCGAATCACGCATTATCAAGGCGTATCCGTATCCTGAACTTTTGGCATCGATTAGGGTGATTGAGTTGTTTTCATTTAGCTTTAGCTCTGCGACGCCCCAAAGCCGGCCTGTCTGGTGGATATAGTCAATCGTAGCGTTATTTTTCGGCTCTTCGTCAGGCCGACAGCCGGCTGCGATTAGAAGGAACAGGCACAAGGTCAGATTCATTTTCATTTTTCGTTTCCGCAACTATTGTTTATATGGTTTCAGCATAACATACCAATACTTTCGTTGGCAGACAACTAAAACTTGTCCCTTCAACTACGTTCCCTTCGACAAGCTCAGGACAAGCAGGACAAGCAGGACAGGCTCTGAGCAAGGGTCGAAGGAGCAAAAAACGCAGTCCCGGAGTCGCTGCAATCTGCTCAACCTGGAGGATGGAAAAATGGCTCATCCCTGATGCTGGCAAACGCCTCCTCCATCGACAGGTCGGTGAACACTTCGCACCACTTGCCGGTGTGTCGCATGTACGCGAGATTGAAACGCCCGTTCGCCATGTATGCAAGTCGCGTAAAGCTGTCTTCGAAAAACGGTGATAGTGCATTGGGACCCGGACAGGCGAACTTGGCGCGGAAGTACAGGCAATTCTTATGCCACTTCGTGTAGATATCGACGATGTAGTTAAACCTCGGCTTCCTGGGCGGCGGCTTGACGTACCGTGGCTTAAACACGGTCTGGACGATTTCGTCCGCCCTGGCTGTGGCTTTGTTCTTTACCGAATCCGGCACGCCCGAAGCAGGGCCAGGGCGGTAAACCCATTGTCTTGGTGTTCTTGCCATCTTGACATTCTCCAGAATTAATGAGAATCACTCTTTTCTCGTGTCATCGCGCTATTACCCCTTCCTTTTCTTGGCCAACTATTGCTTATATGGTTTCCGTATAATATTACAATATTTTTGCTGTAAGGCCACTAAAAATAAAGGGACAGTGGGCACGGCCCAGCCTACATGGTTTTTTCAGCGTTTTCCTAAATTATTGTTGCTCCACATTCGCCGCATTTTCCTGTAGCAACTGCTATTTGTGCCAAACTAGCGTAAATAGGTTTTTTACAGTTAGGACATTCCAAGCCATACTTTTTAAATCTCTTCTTCACAACCCAAATTATAAAAAGAACATGCCCAAGCAAAAGAGCAAAAAGAAGAATTACAGAGATTATCAAATATCCGATTCCTAAATCGCCAAAGTACTCTAAAAACCAAACATAGGCAATAAGGGACACGAAGAAAGAAATCATCCATATAATACACCACAGTTTTCTGGCTTTCCTATGAGCTTTTATTCGTTTAATCAGTTGATCTTTGGTCATTTTGTTTTCTCCCGCTGCGCACGCGGCATCCGCGTTCAGCCTAGATTGGTGGGCCGTGCCCAGCCTACAATAATTCGTATCTCTTGAAGCCCATCGACTGCGCTCAGGGTAAACTCAAAATCTCGGCCTGGTGATATTATGGCGGGGAATTGAGGGGAAGGCAAGATTTTTTTTAGAGGATTAGGGATTTGGTTATCAGGTTATCAGGGAATCAGGATATCAGGGAGGCAGGTTATCAGGTGGTGAATATCGAATCCTTCGATGTTGTTCAGAACAGGTATCGAATCCCGCCTAAAACCTTCGGGACAGGCAAGGAATGTCGAATTAAGAAGTGAAGTAAGAATCAGGGGCCAGGAGGCGGGGAATCAGGATATCAGGATTGTAGTGAATTAGAGAATTAGTGGATTTGAGATTAGGGATAAAGGATTATTGATAAATGATTAGTGATTGTCTATAATGCGATACAAAATACAGAATATGAAATTTGAGATATTAAATATGA